>NZ_JBVISJ010000003.1:0-55432 GCF_055575575.1 Streptomyces sp. NPDC034049 | reverse complement strand
TGCGCGGTGGGGCTGTCGGTTGGGTGCTTTGGGTGCTGCTAGCTGGGGTGATGCTGGGTGTTGGTGTGGTGTGCTGACCTGCTGGTTTGCCCGGTGAGGACCTCCTAACGACCTCCTAAGGGGGAAGCCTGCTGATTGGGAGCTGGGGCGATCCAATGAAGCCTTTTGAATGGCCTCAACAAGCTTCAGGACGATTGCCAAGGTCGGCGGAACGGCTTTGGGCTGGAGCTGCTTTGGGGCGAGTGATCATGGCCCCGTAAGCTTCCGGCGAGTCGGGCAGTCTGTGGACCTGCCCGTTAAAGCACGACGTTGGGGCCATGATCTTCGAGGCTCGCCCCAAAGTGGCTGCCTAAAGCCGTGGAGCCGACCGCCCCAGCCACAGAGGGTCTCTTCCCCCTTCATGCCCGCAGCCGCCGAGCGCGCCGCCGGGCGCGGCCAGCCGGGGCGAAGACAGGAGGCAGGCCGCGCCGCAGAGGCGGCGCGCGCCCGCGCCGTGCGCGGGCCTTGAACCAGTAGAGAAAGTTTGAATCACACGCCACTGAAGCCCTGTTGATCTTGGTACCGCTCCTGCGCTGGATGCCGAGCCTCTGTGGTGTAGAACCCTTGGTATGGGGATTGAGCGGCGGGAGCGGATGAATGCGCTTGGGGCGCGTCTTCGTGCTCTGCGGGCGGATGTCGGTCTGACGGGTGTCGTTCTGGCGCAGCGAGCCGGAGTTGGGCAGCCCACCGTGTCCAAGGTTGAGACCGGGCGGATGGTCCCCAGCTCCGATGTTCTCGACAGGCTCTCTCGGGCCCTCGGGCTCGATGAGGCGACCTCGGGTGAGGTGCGGGAGCTCCTGGCCGCTGTGGAAGCGGCGGTTGACGCGGCTCCGGAGCGCGAAGCGAGTGCGCTCCCCGGTCTCGCACTGGACGATGCGATCCGCGCGGCCCGGCTCGTGAGGTCGTTTCAGTGTGTGGTTCTGCCGGCCATGCTTCAGAGTGCCGAGTACGCCCGTCACGTCTTCGCGAGTGCTCCCGATGCCGAATCTGAGGCCGTTGGCCGGGCTGTCGCCGCTCGGGTGGAGCGGCAGAGCGTCTTGTACGAGCCCGGACGTGAGTCCGTGTTCGTCGTCACCGAGGGAGTGTTGAGGACCTGGCCCGGCACCCCTTCGCTCATGCTCGCCCAGCTTGACCGCCTGCTCGCTGTCGAGAGCCTGACCACCGTGCGGCTCGGAGTGATCCCGTGGGATCGGCCGGTGCCGGTCATGCCTCGGCATGGCTTCACCCTGTGCGACCGGAGTGCGGTCGTGGTGGAGGCGTTCCGGGATGAGCGGGTCTCGCACGACCGGGATGAAGTCGCCTCGTACGAGGAAGTGTTCGATTCCTTCGAGGGTGCCGCTGTCTTCGGCGGTGAGGTGCGGGAACTGCTGCTGCGGGTGATGAAGGAGTTTCGCGACCTGACGGACACCGTCACTCCATAGAGGAATAATTCCTCCAGATGCCTTGGTTGGTGATGGACTCGGGGAATACTCTGCCCTCTGTGCTGTCTAGCCCTCTAGACAAGGAGTCTTCCCATGTTCACCAAGTGGTGCCGCGCCTTCCCTGGGCTGCCTGATCAGGTAGCCGAAGCCCGTCACTTCGTCGCCGCCCTTCTCCAAGAGCGGGGTGTTGCCGATGACGCGGTCCTGGTCGTGAGTGAACTCGCGACCAATGCCGTCCGGCACACGCTCAGCGGCTCGGTCGGCGGCTGGTTCCTCGTGGTCGTCGCCTTCCGGGCGGACTGCGTGCGGCTCGAAGTCGTCGACCAGGGCGGCAAATCTGTCCCCCAGATGCGCGATGCGGCCAGTCAGGACGTCGGCGGTCGCGGCTTGGTCCTCGTCTCGGCCTGCGCCCAAGGACTGGGGTGTGAAGGATGTGCCGAGCGGGCGCACCGTATGGGCCGACCTGGTCCGGGATGGCGTGTGATGGCAGTCGGCGCGGCTCTCGCTGTCCGCTGCTGCGCCGGTGGTGGCGGGTGAGTCCTCGGGGTGTGCCTCGGCGTAGATCCGGCTTCTACGTGATCGGCGTTCGCTCGGGCCGTCTGCTTCCACCTTTTCTGTCTAGGGGCCTAGACTTCGGGGGAGGTCTAGGAGGTGAAGGCATGTCGGACGAGTTGCAGCGGATCATGTCGATTGATGATCCGTACCTGCTCCTGCGTGAGGTCACGACCCGGTTGGCAGACGCTCAGCAGGAAGTGACAGAGCTGGCGCGGCTTCGCCGGCGCGTGGTTCAGGACCTCCATGCGCAAGGGCTCTCGTACGCGCAGATCGCCGAGAAAGCTGGTCTGAGCCGCGGGCGTATCCACCAGATCCGCCACACCGGTCCAGCGCCCGAAGGCGCCTTCTTCGGTACGGGCGTCGTCACGGTGGTCACTCCGCTTCGAGCGGACGACGTGAAGAAGCGCACGGTCGTCGCCATGGACGACATGAACTCGGGCAAGCGTCTCGAAGACCTGGCGAAGTCGTACAGCCTCGATGTCGCCTCCGGCAACGTGCTCGTGAGCGGCGAAGTCAATCTCAACCGCAACGGCCTGGTCGTCGTCTGCGGGCCGGGCATGTCCGAGGACATGCGCGACCTGTACGCCCAGGACCCGGTTCTGAGCTGGCAGCACGCGGAAGGCGAGCCTTGGACGCTGCTCGACCGGCGCACCGGCACCGTCCACCGGTCAGGGATGGACGCTGACCCGTCCCGTCCGCACGACGTGGGATACCTCGGCCGGCTGTCCCGCCCGGACGGCAAGGGATCTGTGCTCGCCATCGCCGGTATCCACACCCAAGGCTCGCTCGGGGTGGTCCAGTTGCTCGCCTCGGACCTCAATGCCCTGTGGGGGCAGGTGGGAGAGCGCCGCTTCTCCACACTGGTGGGTGTCGAGTACGACCCTGAGACCAGCGAGCCTCAGTCCGTCGAACTGCTCTGCCCGCTCTACCTGCACGACGAAGAAGCCGAAGCGTGAGAGTCGCCCTCGGCTCTCTGCCCGCCGCGCCCGGTCTGGACAACGAGGACTTCGCGGCTGCCGCACCTGGTGCCGCCGTTCTCCTCGACGGTGCCGGGGTGGCAGGGGCGGAGACGGGGTGTGTGCACGGGGTCGCCTGGTTTTCCGGGACCCTTGGGGCGCTCCTGCTGCGTGAGATCACCGCGCACCCTGACCGAACTCTCGCTGACTGCCTGGCCGACTCGATCGGGGAGGTTCGCTCCCTGCACGGCGACCGCTGTGACCTGACGTATCGCGCCAGCCCGACCAGTACGGTCGTCGCGGCCCGGCTCGGTGATGCAGAGCTGGACTACCTCGTCCTGGGTGACTCGTCGCTGCTCCTCGCCGAACGCGACGGGGCAACAGCGGTGGTGACGGATGGGCGATTGGATGAGGTCGGCAGGCGACTCCGGGGCCCGGTCGACGAGTTGCCCACCGGGTCGCCGGAACACGCTGCTGCGCTCGCCGAGTACCGGGATGCCCTGACAGGGCTGCGTAACCGGCCGGGCGGCTTCTGGATCGCCGGCCCCGATCCGCGTGCCGCCGAGCACGCCTTGACCGGGTCCGTGCCCCTGGACTCCCTCGCATCGGCAACGCTGCTGAGTGACGGCGCCACCCGACTCGTCGATCGCTTTGAACTCGCCGACTGGGACAAGCTGTTGAGCGTGCTCAACTCCTCCGGCCCGGATGAACTGATCCGCCTGGTGCGGGAAGCGGAGAGCGGAGATCCTGACGGTCGTCGATGGCCGCGCGGCAAGGCCCAGGACGACGCAACGGCCTTGCACTGGGTGCTGCCGTAGGGCTGTTCAGGTCTGGCCGTAGCTCTGCTCGTATACCCCCCTAGACAGTTGATGGGCCGTCGGTCTACTGTTGGCGTCAACCCCCCTAGACAGTTCAGGCGGGGCCTACTCCCTGCTGTCTAGGGGGGTATCCAGTCCGGATCGGCGCTGAGATCGGCGCCGCCAACCTGTGAGGTTCGAAGAATGCGTGTCATCCCCGTGGACACTTCCGCCGCGACGCTGCTCGTCACCAAGCTGCCCGAGGTCAAGGTGAAGGACCGTCAGACCGGTGAGGTCGCTGTGGACCCGGTGACCAACGCTCGGCTGATGGTGATCGAGCTGGTGTTCATCGCGGCGGGCGGTTCCGACATGGTCAAGGTGACCGTGCCTGAGCCGGGCATCGGTGAGGGCCTGGTGATGGGCGCCCCCGTCGTTCTGTCCGGCCTGGTGGCCCGGCCCTGGGAGAGCGAGTTCGGTGGCCGTACCCGCCACGGCATCGCCTACCGGGCGGACGCCGTCATGGTCAACGCTCCGGCTCCGGTCCAGGGCTGATCACCATGACCGATGCCGTGTGGACTCTGGTCCTGGTGCTGCTGACGGTGGCCGCGCTGCTCGTCATGCGTCGGCGGACGCCCGTCCTGTTCTGGTGGCTCGTCGCGTACCCGGTCGTCGCCCTGCGCGTGCTCACCACCTACAGGGCGACCATGGACGCTTGCGGTCTGACGGTTCCGGCTTCGGCCGTCCGTCGGGCCACGGCCCGGATGATCGGGCGGGAAGCGGCCCCGGTGCCGCCCTGGCGGTCGCTGCCACGCCCGACCGGGTCCGGTCTGGTGATGCGGCTGCGCATGGCGGCCGGGCAGGCACCCGAGGACTTCGCCGCCTCGGCCGACCGGCTACGGCACGCCTGGGGCGCCCACGCCGTTCACATCCGCCCCACCAAGCCGGGACGGCTCGAACTGCGCCTGATCGGCTGGGACGTGCTCTCCGACGTACGCCCCGCCCGACGCTGGCGGGGGAGTGGGCCGCTCACTCTCCCGCTGGCGCTGCGGGAAGACGGTCACTGGCACGTACGGGACTTCCGCACCGTGCCGCACGAACTGATCCTCGGCGCTACGCAGTCGGGCAAGTCCGTGTACCTGCGCAACCTGCTGTGCGGGCTCGCCCGGCAACCCGTCGCCCTGGTCGGCATCGACTGCAAGTGGGGTGTCGAACTGGCGCCGTTCGCGCCCCGACTGTCGGCCCTCGCCGACACCTCGGACCGTGCGAACGACGTCCTTGACGCCCTGCTGGAGGAGATGGAGGCGCGGTTTCGGCTCATCGGGCTGTCGAGCGTGGCCGGTCCGGACGCCGTGCTCACCTCGGATGTGTGGGGGCTGCCGGACGAGGTGCGGCCGGTGCCGGTCGTGGTCGTCGTCGACGAGGTCGCGGAACTCTTCCTCGCCGCGAGCCGCGACGACGAGAAGCGACGCGATGCCATGGTCACCAAGCTCATCCGACTCGCTCAGCTCGGCCGCGCGGCCGGCATCTATCTGGAGGTCTGCGGACAGCGCTTCGGCTCCGAACTCGGCAAGGGCGCCACTATGCTCCGCGCGCAGCTCACCGGCCGTGTCTGCCACCGCGTCAACGACGAGACCTCGGCGAACATGGCGCTCGCCGACATCGCCCCCGAAGCGGCCCTCGCCGCCACGTCCATCCCGGCCGAACGGCCCGGCGTCGCGGTCGTCGGCGACTCCTCCGGCGGCTGGTGCCGCGTCCGCTCGTCCCACCTCACTCTCGACGAAGCGGCGGCCATCTGCCGCGACACCTCGGCCCTGGTCCCGGACCTGCCCCGGCTCGCCTCCTTCCGCCCTGCCCTCGCCGCGACGCCGGTTGAGTCGGCCCCGGCCGCAGCACCTGCCGCGCCCATCACACGCCCGGTCACCGAGTAGCCACTCCTTCCTCCCACGGTCGGCGTGACCACCTCACGCCAAGGTCCCTACCCCTCCCATGCCGGAAACCGGAAGGAAGACGAGCCGATGCGCGCCCAACTCGCCCGCCTGGACGCCGTGATCATCCAAGCCGTCATCGCGGGCGCCCTGTCCTTCTCCCACCTCCACGACCTCGCCGAAGCGGCCGGACAGGGCGGCTGGAAGGCATGGGCCTACCCGATCAGCGTTGACCTCCTGCTGGTCGCCGCCTGGCGCCGGATGCGCGAAGAACAGCGGGCCGGACAGCCGTCCGGGGGCCCGCGGCTGTGGTTCCTCGTCGCCCTGGCCGCCTCCCTCGGCGCCAACGTCGCCACCGCCGGACTCCTCGACCTCGACCACGTACCCGCCTGGCTCCGCGTCGTGGTCGCGGGCTGGCCGGCCGTCGCCTTCTTCGGCGGCACGCTCCTCGCCCACGCACACCGTCACCCCCAGGAAGCACCAGCGTCCCCGGCTCCGTCGACGACCGATCAACACGACGAAGCGCACTTCGCCCCCGCCGTCGACATGCACGACCGGGCCGCGCTCCCGACCCCGCCCGCTGACCCCGACCCCGCCCCTGAGCTGATCGTCGACGAACCGGTGACCGATCCGGTCCCCGTTCCGGCTCCGGCGCCCGTCCCTGCCGTTGCGCTCCCTCCCGCGCTCGTCGACCGCGTCCGGGCCCTGGCCGACGAGCACCACTCGGCCACCGGCCACCCGGCCGACCCCGACGCCGTACGCGCCCGACTCGGCCTGCCCCCGTCCATGACCGCGTCCGTCGCCGCTCATCTCTGAGAGAGGAGCACCACCATGCATCGCCGCTTCCGCAACGTCCGCCGTATCGGCCCCGTGAACGTCGCCTCGTTCGTCGAACGCGGCAAGCACCGCCACCTGGCCGCCTGCACCGCGCCCCGCTGTGACTTCTCCGCCGAGTACGACTCCCGCGCCGCCGCCGAACTCGCCGCCCGCACCCACCGCTGCCCGGCCTGACAGGAGACCACCCCCGTGGACGTACCGCTCTGGCTCGCCCTGCTCTGCGTCGGGGTCCTCGGCGTCAAGCTCATCCGCCCGCCCTGGTGGCTCATCACCGTGCTGCTCCTTGGCGGCTACCTCATCGCCGACAGCCTCTTGGCCCCCGTCATCAACTCCCTCGTCAAGTAACAGAGAAGGAGACCCGCTCATGTTCCGGCCGAAGATCCCGACCATGCCTCAGCCGACCGGCCTGGTCACCCCGCCCGCAGTCGTCGAGCCGACCGCCGTCACCCCGGTCGCCCCGACTCCGCAACCGGCCCCCGCCACCCTCGCGCCGTCCCGTCCGGCCGTCCAGCTCACCCCTGGCACCGCGCTCGCCCTCGTCGGCGGCGGCACCGCCGTGGTCCTCGTCGTCGGCGCCGTCCTCGTCTCCATGCTCCTTGCCGTCGCCGTCACGGCCACCTCGACCGCCGTCTGCGCCGTCGTCATCCGCTCCCTCCTCACCCGCCGCTGACCCAACGGCTCCACGCGTGCCTACGCCTGCCCACACTGTCTAGCCCCCTGGACGGTGTGGGCGGTGGGCGCCTACGACCCCGAACCCCTGGCAGGAGGAACCCGCACATGCACCCCCCGGCTCCCCTCGGAGCCATCCGCCACCTGACCTCCCTCGCCCGACACGGCGACCTCGGCGCCTACGCACGGCAGATCCAGCGCCTCGGCGGTTGCGAACGACCCGTACGGATGGAGGGCCACCGGCTCGACGTCCACGCCGCGACCGGTGAGATCGTTCGGGAGATCACCGACACGGACCTTCCGGCCGGACAGCTCCTCATCCGCTGCAACAACCGCCGGGCCACCCGCTGCGCGGCCTGCGCCGCGATCTACCGCAAAGACACCTTCCACCTCGTCACCGCCGGACTCAGCGGCGGCAAAGGCATCGGCCCGGCCGTCGCTGAACACCCCCGCGTCTTCGCCACCTTCACCGCCCCCTCCTTCGGCCCCGTCCACAACCGTCCCGGCGGCGGCCGATGCCGCTGCGGCCGACTCCACCCCGATGACGACCCCGCCCTCGGCACACCGTTGGACCCCGACCGCTACGACTACCGCGCCGCCGTCCTCTGGAACGCCCACGCGGGAGCCCTGTGGGCCCGCTTCACCACCTACCTCCGCCAGCAACTCGCCTCCCGCGCTGGCCTCACCCGCTCGGAGCTCCGCGACTCCCTCAAGGTCTCGTACGCCAAGGTCGCCGAGTACCAGCGGCGCGGCGCCGTCCACTTCCACGCGGTCATCCGCCTCGACGGCCCCGAGGGGGCCGAAGACACCCCACCTACCTGGGCCACGACCGAACTCCTCACCGACGCCATCGGTACGGCGGCCAGCCTCGCCGAGACCCCCGGCCCGGTCCTCGACGGACACGCCCACACCTTCCGCTTCGGCGTGCAGCTCGACATCCGCCCTATCCGCTCAGCCGATTTCGCGGGCACCTCAGACCTGACCAGCCGCGCCGTGGCGGGCTACATCGCCAAGTACGCCACCAAGGGCGCCGAGACGGCTACAGGCACCCTCGACCGCCCCATCCGCAACCCCATCACCGACCTCATCGGTGCCGAAGTCACCGACCACGCCCGACAGATGATCCTCACCTGCTGGCACCTCGGCGCCCGCCCGGAACTCGAAGACCTGCGCCTACGCAAGTGGGCCCACATGCTCGGCTTCCGCGGCCACTTCTCCACCAAATCCCGCGCCTACTCCGTCACCCTCGGCGCCCTCCGCCAGGAACGCGCCGACCACAACGAAGCCCTCACCCGCGCCCGCGCCGCCGAAGCAGGCCACCCGCTACCCGACCCGGACACCGTCCTTGTCCTCTCGCACTGGCGCTTCGCCGGAACCGGCCTGACGGCCGCAGAGACCTGGTTCGCCACCTCACGTCAACCCTCGTCCGAAGCGGAAGGAAGGCCGACCGCATGAACGACCGCTACCTGTCCGTCGACCAGGTCGCCGAGCTGCTGGGCACCACTGCCCGCTTCCCTCGGCGACTCATCGAGGAGCGGCGCATTCGCTACGTGAAGGTCGGCCGTCATGTCCGCATCCCCGAGAGCGCCCTTCACGAGTACCTGGACTCTCGGACCGTCGAGCCGATCCGGCTCCGCCGTACCGGACTTCGGAGGGCTGCCTGATGGCCAACAAGAAGGGCAGACGTCGCCGCTTCGGAGCCGTGCGGCAGTACCGGTCCGGAAAGTGGACGGCGTCGTACCTGGCTCCCGACAACGAGCGTGTGCGCGCACCCGAGACCTTCGAGACGAAGAAGGACGCTGAGATCTGGCTCTCTCAGGTTGAGGCGGATCTCAGCCGGGGCGACTGGCGCGCTCCCGATGCGGGCGCCGTGAACTTCCGTGAGTACGCCGAGAAGTGGGTCGAGGAGCGGGAGTTGGCCGTACGGACGGTGGACCTGTACCAACACCTCCTTCGGCTCTACATCCTCCCGGCCTTCGGCGCGCTCGACCTGGACGAGATCACTGCACCTCGCGTCCGTGAATGGCGGGCGGAGCGGCTGCGGGCGACGAGTGCCAAGACAACCGTTGCCAAGGCATACCGACTGCTCAAAGGCATCATGGAAACGGCCGTCGATGACGACCTCATCAGTCGCAACCCGTGCCGGATCAAGGGTGCGGGCAAGGAGTCCGCTGCTGAACGCCGGATCGCCACCGTCGTCCAGGTCGACGCGCTCGCCGAAGCGATCGGTATCCGCTGGCGCCTCATGGTCTACCTCGGGGCGTACGGGCCGATGCGTCCCGAGGAACTGGCGGGCCTTCGGCGCCGAGACGTCGACCTCGACAATCTGGTGATCCGCGTCCGTGTCGCCGAGCCCGAGCGGACCAACGGCAAGCGCGCTCCCGGAGCCACCAAGTCCGATGCGGGCGCCCGTCTCGTCGTCCTGCCGGCCTTCCTGGAGAAGGACGTCAAGCGCCACCTCGCCTGGTACGCGGAGAAGGGCCCCGATGGGCTTGTCTTCGTCGGGGAGAAGGGCGCGGCCTTCCGCCGTACGTCCTTCGGTCGGAAGTGGCGTCGTGCCCGTGCCGCTGCGGGGCTGCCGGACGGCTTCCGCTTCTACGACCTTCGCCACACCGGGCACACGCTCTCCACGCGCTCCGGCGCCACGCTCAAAGACACCATGGTTCGGGCGGGCCAGTCCTCCGAGAAGGCCGCGCTGATCTACCAGCACTCCGACGACGAGCGTCAGCGCGACTTGGCGGCCGGCCTTGACGAGATGGTCCGCGCCGAGCGTGCGAAGAACCACACGGGCGACTCCGCGCACCACAAGGGGGAGGCCACCGGTACCTAGCCGAGTCCTTATGGTGCGGTTGTGGTGCGCCACCCGCCCACCGGTCTAGACAACAAAGAACCCCCGGGTCACTGACCTGGGGGTTTCGCATGGAGCGGGTGACGAGAATCGAACTCGCGCTCTCAGCTTGGGAAGCTGATGTTCTACCATTAAACTACACCCGCGTAAGACGCCGGTTGGTGCCGGTGTCGGAACGCATCGTCACTTTACCTCATGTCGGGCCCCGCGCGCTGAAGCCGTGGGGCCCGCATGTGTTCCCGGGGTCGGGACGGGGCTGCGGGGCGCGGGAGTTGGGGCGTACGGTGGAGGCGCTGAAGAGGGTCTGCGTGGGGCTCCGGAGGAACGGAGTGCCGCCTGGAGGGGCGTCCCGTTCATCCCGTAATGTGGCGCTTCGTCGTCAGGTCGACGTAGGTCGACAGCCAGACGCGGCTCTTGGGGAAGGGACTCTTGGACTTGATGGAGCGCACCGTCGTCCGTTGTGCCGATGGGCACGTGTTCAGCACCGCTTCGTTCCCGATGCAGCAGGCCGAGCGCCTCGGCCCCGGTCGGCTCATGCGCTGCCCACGCTGCGCGCGCCTGCGCAGTGTCGTGCCGGTGGCGTTGGAGAAGCGGTAGCCGGTCCGTCGGTAGGCGGGCAGGTAAGCACGGTAAGCAGGTAGGCAAGTAAGCAGTCGGGAAGTAGTAGCTCGGCGGCAGATCGGTACGCAAGCAGCTGACACGCGGGTGTGAAGGTCAGCGACAAACGGCATCTCTTCGGCGCGCGGGTCCGTCCTGGTTGTGGGCGGTCCGCGCGTCTTGCGTATCCTCGGGGCGTGCTTCTCTCAGACAAGGACATCCGGGCCGAGATCGACGCCGGTCGGGTGCGGATCGATCCGTACGACGAAACCATGGTGCAGCCGTCGAGCATCGACGTGCGTCTCGACCGCTTCTTCCGGGTGTTCGAGAACCACCGGTACCCGCACATCGATCCGTCCGTCGAGCAGTCGGACCTCACGCGGCTCGTCGAACCCGAGGGGGACGAGCCCTTCATCCTCCACCCCGGCGAGTTCGTGCTCGCCAGCACCTACGAGGTCATCTCGCTCCCCGACGATCTGGCCTCGCGGCTGGAGGGGAAGAGCTCCCTCGGCCGGCTCGGGCTCGTCACCCACTCCACCGCCGGGTTCATCGACCCCGGCTTCTCCGGGCACGTCACCCTCGAACTGTCCAACCTCGCCACGCTCCCCATCAAGCTCTGGCCGGGCATGAAGATCGGGCAGCTGTGCATGTTCCGGCTCAGCTCGCCGGCCGAGTTCCCGTACGGCAGCGAGCGCTACGGCTCCCGCTACCAGGGGCAGCGCGGCCCGACCGCCTCCCGCTCCTTCCTCAACTTCCACCGGACGCAGGTGTGAGCATTCCGAGCACGCCGCCGGTCCGGGAGAACCTCACCTACGAGGCGTTCGGCACCGCCGTACGCGAACTCGCGCAGACCATCGCCGACGACGGGTACGAGCCCGACATCGTGCTCAGCATCGCCCGCGGCGGGGTCTTCGTCGCCGGCGGCCTCGCGTACGCGCTCGACTGCAAGAACATCCACCTCGTGAACGTCGAGTTCTACACGGGCGTCAACACGACCCTCGACATGCCCGTCATGCTCGCCCCCGTCCCGAACGCGATCGACTTCTCCGACAAGAAGGTGCTGATCACGGACGATGTCGCGGACACGGGCAAGACGCTCAAGCTCGTCCACGACTTCTGCCTCGACACCGTCGCCGAGGTCCGGTCCGCCGTGATCTATGAGAAGTCCCACTCCCTCGTGAAGTGCGATTACGTGTGGAAGCGGACCGACGAGTGGATCAACTTTCCGTGGAGTGTTCTGCCTCCGGTGCACCGGTCGGGGCAGACGGCCAAGGTCAACAGGGAAGCGCTCTGAGGACGTAGGCGGCAGGCCGGGCCCGCGCCCCTCGACCGGACGTCGAGGGGCTCAGACGTCAGACGGACGTCGAGGGGCTCAGGACCGTGACCGGTGATCGAGCGGCTTCGTGACCGCGACCCTGGCCGGTCGTCGCCGGCGGCTCACGACCGTGAAGCCGTGCCGCAGCTTTCCTCGTCCGACTGGCGCAGGCGTTCGTCCATCGACGTGCTGCGGTCGTACGGGTCGAGTGCCGGGCCGTCGTCCGAGGGGGAGGTCTCTCGGTCCGAGTCGAACTCGGGGGTGAAGTAGCCGGTGACGTTGTCGCAGCCGCCGTTGGTGGTGTCCACCTTGTACGAGACCAGGGAGAACGTGCCCGGCTCGATGATGATCTTCGCCGGGTCGTCCCAGCTCATCACGACCTCGCGGCGCACGATGGTGCGAGCCACCTCGTCGCTGCCCGCCTCGGCGCGGACGACCGGGTAGACGTACGTGACGTCGGTGGTCACCTCGACCGCGCCTCGCTTGCCCTCGCGGTACGTGATCCGGCCCCGTGTCTTGACCACGTCTCCGACCAGCCGGACCTTCTTCTCGAAGCGGCTGAACAGCAACAGGGGATCGTCCTCGCGGCTGGGCGAGCGGAACGCGGTCGCCAGGTAGTCCTGGACGTCCTGCTGATGAGGGTTGAGCAGCGCGATCGCCTTCTTCGGGCGTTCCCCGCGCAGCACACCGGGATCCAGGCTCGACGCGGCGAGGAAGTCCCGGCTGTCCTCGAGCGCCTGTGCGACCTGCTTCTTGTTCATCCAGCCGGTCGCCCGTGCCTCGGGGAGTCCGAGCCCGGCCGTCCCGTCGCCCCACCGTGCCGCGGGCGACCCCCGGAACGGCTGCTTCAGGGTCGGCTTCAGGGCTGCCGCCTCCGTCGGCGGCGGCTGGTCCGGACGCTCCGACTCCACGGCCAGCGGCGTGCTCTCGCCGCCCTCACCGGCGAACCAGCCGACCACCCGACCCGGCGCCAGTGCCACGACCAGCAGGGCGACCGCGACGAGCAAGCCGACCACGTACCAGCCCTTGCCTCTGCGGCGCCGGGGCGGTTGGTGACTCCGCCACGGCTCCGGCTCGGCGGGGGCGTCCCGCAGCCGTCCCGCCACCATGCGGGCCCGCGCCGACGGCTCCTCGGGCGCGTCCTTGCTCCCCGCTTCCGCTTCGCGGAGGAACCGCTCCCACTCCTCGTCCGATATGGACTCCCCGCCCTTGCCCACGCCGGCCCCCGCCCTTCTCGCGTAACCGGCCCCACCCCGGGGCCGGTCATTTTCGAGCATCATCACACAACCGAATTGCGGCCCGAGCGAAGGCCGGACGGAGGGCAGGCCGGAGGGGGAGGGCAGGCCGGAGGGAGGGCGGCCCCGGACGGAGGGCGGCCCGGACGGCGGGCAGGCTGTGCGGCGGGCATTGCCTCTCGGCTGTCAGGGCTCCCCGCCGGGCAGCAGGAAGGGGCTCCCGGTCTGTCGCCGGGAGCCCCTCACCTCATACACATACCCGCCGCGTACTCGCCGCGGCCGCCGTGCCTAGAACGTGCCCAGTTTGATCAGCGACAGGATCGCCACCAGTTGGATCGCGGAGGCGCCCAGCGCCTTCGGCCAGGGGAGGTCGTGGGACCTGGCGACCATCATGGTCAGCAGGGCGCCCGCGGCGACCCAGGTGATCCAGCCGAGGATCTGGACGAAGGAGGCGTCGCCGCCCGCGAACATCGCCACGACCAGACGGGGCGCGTCCGTGAGGGCCATGATCAGCATGGAGAGGCCGACCGTGGGCTGCCAGGCCCCGTCGCCGCCGAGCTGGCGGGCCAGGGTGTGGGTGACCACGCCCAGGACGAAGATGCTCACCACCATCGTCACGCCGGTCACGAGCACGATCGGCACGGCGGCCGAGAGCGTCGCGTTGATCGCGTCCTCGCGGGCGTTGTCGAAGCCGAAGACGGCCAGCAGGCCGTAGAGGAACGTCACGACGAGGGCGGGGCCCCACACCGCGTAGTCGCGCATCACCAGGAACGTCCGGTTCGGGCTGGTGACGATGCCCTTGAGGAGTTCCTTCCAGGGCAGCCGCGGGCCGAGCGGCGCCGCCGGGGCGCTGCCCGCGCGGTAGGTGTCGCCCTGCTGGTACGGGTCCTCGCCGACGGCGAACATCTGGGTGTGCCCCGGGTTGTTGGCCGCGTACGGGTCCACACCCTGGGGGTGCCCGCCGTCGTCGCCGAAGTACTCCGGCTCACCGTGGTTGCCGGGCCCTCCATGACCCCCGTGGCCCCTGGGGCCTCCGTGGGTCCCGTAACCGCCGGGGGCACCGCCGTGCGTCTGGGGCCACCCGCCCTGACCGCCGCGCCCGCCGCCGTACGGCGGTCCCGGGGGCGTCTGGGGGTAGCCGTACGACGGGCCGCCGGCCTGCGGGGCCTGCTGTCCGTACGGAGGGTTGTGCGGTCGCGCTTGAGGAGCGCCGTTGTCCCGGCCGCGTCCGATCCTGAATCCAGCCACGTCATCGAACGTACCTGTTCCCGGACGGCCGTGTGCCGGGCCGGGGCCGACCGGCCCGGCTTTGCGGCCGAGCTGTGACATCCCCTAAGGGATCGTCAGGGATGGGTGAGGGGTCGGCCGGTCACGGCCGCCGCGCAGGTCGGCGGCCGTGTCACGGCCGTACCGGCCGGCTGCATCGGCGCACGCCGGCGTACGTCGGCGCACTTTCAACGGCTGCTGCTCAGGTACCTCCCGTACGACAGGGCCGACGACGCGGACGGCAGGCCGAGGTTCTTCGGGGTGAGGGCGTAGGAACCGGTGACCGAGGTCCTCGGGAAGACCCAGACGCCGCCGGACTTCGCGTTCTCGCCCGGGGCGCCGACGGCCGTGTCCGGGGTGCCGTCCTTGTCGTAGTCGCCGGTGGCGACGGCCGCGCCGAAGGCGTCGTCCGTCTCCGCCACACCGGGGACACCGGGGCGGTCCTGGTGGTACGGCACGGAGGTCGCCTCGCCGAACTGGTCGACGATGCCGCCCGCGTGACTCAGCAGCAGGGTGGCCGCGCCGGCCGCCGCGCGGGTGCCGATGGCCTCGCCGGGGGCGCCCGCGACGAGGTCGTCGCGGCCGTCGCGGTTCCAGTCCAGTACGGCGAGGGAGGCGCCGAAGCGGTCGCCGTCCTCGGCGACGCCGTACACGCCCACCGTGTCCTGGTTGAGGGTCTGGGTGCGCAGGCCGAAGGACTTCTCGTCGCCGTAGAGGAGGTGGATGCCGCCGCCCTCGGCGTACGACTCCGGGCCGCACGGGTCGTCGATGTTCTCGTCGGCGATCTCACGGCACTCGCCGAGGGCCAGGTCGTCCAGTCCGTCGCCGTCGAAGTCGCCGACGGCGAGCGCGGAGGCGGCGCCGTTGTCGGAGTTCCAGGTGTTGGCCATACGGCGCTCGGCCTCGTCCCACGACCACAGCCGCACATGGGACTGGGTGAAGGGGGCGTCGATCGTGTGGTACGCGAGGGCGAGGTCGTCCGTGCCGTCGGCGGTGAAGTCGCCGGTGGCCAGGAGCGGGGCGCGGCCGCCCATCGGGGTGGCGAGGACGGTGGTGATGACCAGGTCCTCGCCGTTGTCGACGGCGGCCCGCATGACGACCTTGTCCCGGCCGCCGACCACGATGTCCCGGCCGCCGTCGCCGGTCAGGTCCGCCGCCGCGACCGACCAGCCGTACGCCGCGTTCCCCGACGGGCCGGTGAGGGCGGTGGAGGCCGGGCCCGTGCCGGTCCGCGCGCCGCCGGCGACGGTGACCGTGCCCGCGTCCGCGCCCCGGCCGGTGACGTCCTCGCCGGGGGCGCCGACGATCAGCTCGGCGAGGCCGTCGCCGCTCAGGTCGGCCAGCAGCACGGAGGCGCCGAAGCGGTCGCCCGCCTCCGGGGTGCCCGGGACCTCGGCGGTGGACTGGCTGACCCGGATGCCGCCGTGCCTGCCGAGGCCCTTCGCGCCGCCCCAGAGGAGGTGGACGTAGCCCGCCTTGGCCTTGCCGTTCACGGTCCCGTCGGGCACGCCGACGGCGAGGTCCGCGTAGCCGTCGGCGTTGAAGTCGCTGGTCACGGAGGCGGAGGGGGCGCCGGGCGCGGTGCGCGGGGCGGCGGTCGCGGCCGGCGCGAGGGTGAGGGCGAGGGCCGCCGTGGTGGCGGTGGCGGTGGCCACGGTGGCGGCGGCCAGGGCGTACGTCCGTCTGTGCACGGGGGGCTCCAGGTGGGTGGCCGGATGTCGAGGGTGTGGCTGGTTCACTGGCTCGTTCACCTGTGTGACACCTGGAGGCCGTGCGGGGTTGTAGTGCGGGGGCCGGGGCTAGGACCAGAACTCCGCTTCCTTGTCCATGTCCTCCTGGCATTCGTCGATGTCCGTGAACTTGTCCCCGACGATCCGGAAGACCAGGCAGCCGTTCTGTTCGATCTGCTTGCCGCCGCGCTCGGCGGTGTAGCGGTGCACGGAGACGGCGTGGCCCCGGCCGTCCACGCAGACGTGGCTGAGCGTGACGTCGAACGTCCCGCCGGTCTCCTCGAAGAGGCGCCGGTACAGGCCGATGATCGAGTCCTGTCCCTTGTAGTCGCCCGACAGCAGGTGGCTGCCGGGGACGTGGTGCGTACAGTCCGAGGCCATCAGGCCGCGGAGGGTGTCCATGTCGCCCCGGGTGAAGGCGTCGTAGCCCTTGCGGACGAGCGCTGCGTTCGGGTGTTCGGCCATGGTTATCGCCGGCTTTCCGCAGTTCGTTGAGTTTCGGCCCTCGGGTGGGGCCATTCCGCTATGTCCCTATAAGGGAATTATCTTCGCAAGCCTGGGCCCGCGCATCACCCGGGGGCGATCATGGTGTCACTGTCTCTGTCACGGTCACCGTCACCGTCACCGTCACTGGAGCATGCCGCGGACCGTGTCGCCCTCGACCGCCGTCGTGCCGGTCGTGGTCACGCCCTTCGTGGAGCCGCGCAGGACCAGGGAGCCGTTCTCGCCCACCACGTACAGGTCGGCCCGGCCGTCGCGGTCGGTGTCGCGGAGGCGGATCGTGTGGCCGAAGTACTCGCCTGCGGACAGGTCGCCGGGCACGCCCGCCGTGTCGCGGGCGAACCACTGGGAGTTCTTGGTGGTCAGGCCCGACGAGCCGCCGTAGAGGACGTGGACGCCGCCCGCCTGCTCGCGGCTGCCGATGGTCTCGCCCGGGGCGGCGATCGCCAGGTCGCGGTAGCCGTCGCCGTTCACGTCACCGGAGGTGATCGCGTCGCCGAAGGCGTCGTACGACTCCGGGGTGCCCGTGATGCCGGACGTGGCCTGGGTGAAGCGGGCGGACTTCGACGGGCCGGTGGAGGTGCCGTACCAGAGCGTCACGCGGCCCTTGGTGCGGTCGTAGACCGGGGTGCCGATGGCGATGTCGCCGTCGCCGTCCTTGTCGAAGTCGGCGATGACGCCGTCGCCGCCGCGCTCGGCCTGTCCGCCGTTCGCCTTGACGGACTCGATGCGCAGGGTCTTGCCGGGGTACAGCTTGGTCTTGCCGCCGGAGACGAACCAGGCGTCGGAGGCGAGGGTGGTGTCGGTGACGACGTCGCCGATGACGACGAGGTCGCTCTTGCCGTCCGTGTTCACCTTGCCGGCGATCAGGGCGGTGGCGTAGAAGGGCGAGTCGCTCTTGTCCAGGACCGTCACCGTGCCCTTCACACCGGACTTGGTGATCGCGCCCCGGTAGACGTACGCCTTGCCGGCGCGGACGAGGGCCAGGTCCGGGTGGCCGTTGCCGTCGAAGTCGCCGGTGGCGAGGTCGACGGCCTCGCCGGAGGTGCCCTTCGGGCCCTTGAACGGGACGGTGGTGCCGCCGGAGAGGCCCTTCGCGCTGCCCCAGAGGATCGTCACCGTGCCGTTGTCCTTGGCGCTGCCGACGTCCTCGCCGTTGGCGGAGACCGCGAGGTCGCCGTAGCCGTCCCGGTTGAAGTCGGCGGCGGTACGGAACTCGCCGAAGAAGTCGTCCGACTCGTCGGCGCCGGGGACGCCGGCGCTCGCCTGGTCGATGAACTGGGTCTTCGTGCCGGGGCCGCCGGCCGCCGTGCCGAAGGTGACCAGGACGCCGCCGCCGTCGCTGTAGCGGGTCTCGGTGCCGTACGAGAAGGCCGCGTAGTCGCGGTGGCCGTCCCCGTTGAAGTCGTCGGCGTACTTGGCGGGGGCGGCGGTGGCCGGGGCGGCTGTGGCCAGGCTCAGCAGGCCGCCGGTGAGGGTGGCCGCCGTCGCGGTGGCCAGGGCGGTGCGGAGGAGTCTGGTGCTGCGGGGCATGGGCCCTCCTGGGTCATGGGCCCGCAACGGGGATCGCCCCCGCAGCGGCCCGACGTCGCGTGGTCAGCGGTTGAATGCGATGCCGAGGCCGGAGCCCCGGGGGATGCCGTAGTCCTTGGGGCCGAAGACGTCGGCGCCCTTCACGGTCAGGCCGGATCCCGTGCCGTGCAGCTGCCAGACGGCACCGCTGCCTTCGTTCCGGTAGGGGTCCTCGTACGGTGCCGAGACGGCCAGGTCGGCCTTGCGGTCACGGTTGAAGTCGACGAGGCGGAGCTGGGAGCCGAAGACGTCGTTGTGCTCCGCCGTGCCAGGGATCCCGGGGGTGTTCTGGGAAAAGCGCTTGGCCCCCGCGGTGGTCAGGCCGTTCGATCCGCCGCGCAGCAGGAGGACGTCCCCGCCCCGCTCGGCGCGGGGCAGTGACTCGTAGGGCACGCCGATCGCCAACTCGGCGCGGCCGTCGCCCGTGACGTCGCCGATCGACAGGGAGGCACCGAAGAGGTCCTCGGCCTCATTGCCGCCGGGGATTCCGGAGGTGCTCTGGTGGTAGACGTGACGCTGGCGGTCCAGGCCGCCCACGGCGCTCGGGCTGCCGTAGTGCACCATCACATAACCGGCCTTGGCGCTGGGGTCCTTCAGTCCGTTGCCGACACGAAAGAGGAAGCGGCCGATGGCCAGGTCGTCGCGGCCGTCGCCGTCGAGGTCGCCGGTGGCCACCGACTCCCCGCCGATGAGTGTCCTGCGGTTGTAGAAGTCCTCGACGGTCGGTGTGCTCGCGTTCCCCGCGGCGTAGACCAGTGTCGCCGCCGGTCCGGTCACGGCCAGCTCGTCCTTGCCGCCGCCCGTGAAGTCCCCGGCGGCAAGCTGGGCGATACCGATGCCGTCATGGCCTTGGACCACGGCGGGAACGGGAGCGGGCGTGGCGGTACGGCTGATGCCGCCCTCGTACAGCCAGACGCTCGACAGGTCCGCGACCGCGATGTCGGGCGCCGCGTCACCGACGAAGTCGCCCACCGCGACGTCGTTCCCCAGGAAGTCGTCACGACCCGATAGGGGCGAGGCAGCGAGCGCCGTACCGCGGCGGAAGGGCCTGGCGCCGCCCCACAGAACCGTGACCATGCCCCGCGCGGTCTGGCCCCCCACGCTCTCCGAGTCACTGCTGACGACGAGGTCGGCGTACCCGTCACCGTCCAGGTCCCCGCTCGACAGGGCCGAGCCGAAGCGGTCCTGCGACTCGGCGGCCCCGGGGACACCGGTCGAGTTCTGGGTGACGTGGATCTTCCTGGAGGTCAGCCCCTTGGCTGAACCGAATGTCACCAGGACCGAGCCGGCAAGCCGCTTCCCGCCCACGGTCTGCTCCGGCATGCCGATCGCCAGGTCGCGATACCCGTCACCGTCGAAGTCGTCGGCGTACTTGGCGGGGGCTGCCGTCGCGGAGGCCATCGGGAGGGTCGTCAGGAGGGCGGTGGCGAGGGCTGCGGTGAGAGTGTTCGTCAAGAGGGTGGTGCGGCTGCTGCGCACGGGGAGGGCTCCAGGGGGGAGGAGGGAGGGCCCGCATCCGGGGTGGATGCGGGCCCGTACGCTGGTTGCGCCTGTGACGGTCGCCCGCGTCAGTTGGCCGCGTTCGCGCCGAAGACCGGCTGGCCCGAGGTGGAGACGCCGACCGCGGACGGGGCGATGGAGCGCGAGCCCGTCGTGCTGATCTTCGTGCCGTCGGACGGCAGGTAGACCAGGGAGCCGTTGTAGTCGTTCTCGCCGTACGCGCCGACCGTCAGGTCCGCCTTGCCGTCGCCGGTGACGTCGGTGAGCTTCACGTCGCTGCCGAGGTGGTCCTCCGTCTCGTCCGTACCGGGCACGCCGGCGGTGGACTGGGCGAAGTACTGGTAGCCGGAGGTCGTGTTCAGGCCGGCGTCCGTGCCGTACAGGATGGTCAGGGCACCCGTGTCGACGACACCGCCGAGGTTCTCGCCGGGGGCGCCCACCACCAGGTCGGTCTTGCCGTCGCCGTTGATGTCGCCGAGGGACAGCTCGCTGCCGAACCAGTCGCCGCGCTCGGAGGAGCCGGGCACGTTGCCGCTGTTCTGTGTCACCGCGACCGTGGTGCCCGGGCCGCCGGCGGTGCCGTAGACGACGTGGACCTTGCCGCCGGTGGACGACTCGGGCACGGAGGGCTCGCTGCCGTCCTTCGACGGGTCCCAGTCCTGGCCGGTGACGATGTCGCCGTAGCCGTCGCCGTCGATGTCGCCGATGCCGGTGATGATGCCGCGCTTCAGCTCCTGCGCGCCCGAGGCGCTCAGGCCGGAGGCGCCGCCGGGCACGTACCAGTTGGTGTTGTAGTGGTAGTCGCCGTCGGTCTCGAAGCCGTTGACGACCAGGTCGGTCCGCTTGTCACCGTTGACGTCGCCCGCGCTCATCACCAGCGTGCCGGTGCCCTTGCCGGAGAGGATGTCGGTGGTGAAGCTGTAGCGGCCGGCGGCCGTGCCGGACTTGCTGATGCCGCCCTTGAAGACGTACACCCGGTTCGACGAGGAGCCGACCGCGAGGTCCTCCTTGCCGTCGCCGTCGAAGTCGCCGGAGGCCAGCGCGGTGCCCCAGTAGTCGTGCGAGGAGACCGCCGGGTCCTTGACGGTGGTGGCGCCGGACAGGCCGTTCGCCGAGCCCCAGACGATGAGGACCGTGCCGCCGTCGGTGTCGCCGTCGACGTCCTCGCCCTGCGCGGAGACCGCGAGGTCGTCGTAGCCGTCGTCGTTGTAGTCGCCGTACGCGCTGACCCAGCCGAAGCCGTCGCCCTTCTCCGCGCTGCCGGGGACGCCGGTGGTGTTCTGGCTGATCGTGGCGCGCTTCGTCGAGGTCACGCCGCTCGCCGAGCCGTAGAGGGCGACGATCTGGCCGGCGCCGGCCGCGCCGCCGACGGTGGCGTTTCCGGCCGAGTACGCGACGTCGCCGTAGCCGTCGTTGTTGAAGTCCGCCACGGGCTGGTGGACGGAGTCGGCCGCCGTCGCCGTCGCGGCCGAGAACGTGAGCAGACCGCCCGTCAGCGCGGCCGCGGAGGCCGTCGCGAGGGCGAGTCGCAGATGCTTGTGCATGCGGGAATCTCCTGCTGCATGCGGACGCCTGGCAGACGTCCGCAGTCAATGGGGTGCCCTTTCTGTCCGCGTTCCCCTGAGTTGTCCAGGGGTTCACGTGAAAGTGGCGAACAGGAGACCGGTGGAGTGACGAGAGGGTTGTACGGCAGTTCGAGAAATTTCTGTGATCTGTGGGACACCAGGGGCGCAGGGGCAGTGGATCAGTTCGCTGCGTCGCCGCCGAGGTTCGGTGAGGCGTGGGTCGACACGCCCACGGCGGAGGGGGAGAGGGAGCGCGCGCCGGTCGTCGTGATCTTCGCGCCGTCGGAGCGCAGGAGGACCACCGAGCCGTTGCCGCCGTTCTCGCCGGCCCTGCCGACCGTCAGGTCCGCCCTGCCGTCCCCGGTGACGTCGGTGAGCTTCACCTCGCAGCCGAAGTGGTCGTGGATCTCGTCCGCGCCGGGGACGCCGGCCGTGGACTGGGCGAGGAAGCGGAAGCCTGCCTCGGTGTCCGGGCCGTTCGCCGAGCCGCGCAGGACCGTCACCGCACCCGCGTCGACGGCCCCCTTCAGGTCCTCGTCGGACACGCCGACCACCAGGTCCTGGAAGCCGTCGCCGTCGATGTCGCCGAGCGACACCTCGAAGCCGAAGCTGTCGCCGCGCTCGGAGGCGCCGGGAACCCGGCCGGTGTCCTGGGTCACCGAGAACGCGGTGGCCGTGACCGGGCCGTCCGCCGAGCCGTAGGTGATGTTGACCTTGCCGCCGGTGACGGACCCGGGCGCGGACAGGACGTCGGGGTCGTCGGTCGGGTCGAACGCCTGGCCGGTGACGATGTCGCCGTAGCCGTCGCCGTTGATGTCGCCGACGGCGCTTTCGACGCCGGGCCTCAACTTCCGGGCGGCGGCCACGGACAGACCGGAGGGCGTGCCGGGCAGGTAGTGGTTGACGTTCCGGCGCCCTGTGCCGCCGGGCTCGATGCCGTTGACGATCAGGTCGGTCCGTTCGTCGCCGTCGACGTCGCCCGCGGTGAGGTCGAGCGCGCCCGTGAACTCCTCCGACCTGATGGCCGCCTTGACGGTGTAGTGGTCGTAGGGCTTGCCCGACCTGGCGATGCCGTTCCCGAAGACATGGATCGTGCTCGACGCGGCGCCGACCGCGAGGTCCTCCGTGCCGTCGCCGTCGAAGTCGCCCGCGGCCAGCGACTTGCCCCAGGCGTGGTGGCGGGAGGGCGTCGGGTCGTCCAGGGTCGTGGCGCCGGACAGGCCCTTCGCCGAGCCCCACACGATCACGACCGTGCCCGTGTCCCGGTGGCCGCCGGTGTCCTCCAGGTCGGCGGAGACGGCGAGGTCGTCGTAGCCGTCGCCGTCGAAGTCGCCGTACGCGCTGACATGGCCGAAGCTGTCGCCCTGCTCGGCGCTGCCGGGGACGCCCGGGGTGTTCTGGCTGAGGGTGGTGCGGTGCGTGGCGGTCAGGCCGTTCGCCGAGCCGTACAGGGCGACCATCTGGCCGGCGTACGTCCTGCCGTCCACCGTGGCGACGGGGGCCGAGTACGCGACGTCGCCGTACCCGTCGCCGTCGAAGTCGGCCACGGGGTGGTGGACCGGGTCGGCGGCCGTCGCCGGCGTGGCCGAGCAGGTGAGCAGACCGCCGGTCAGCGCGGCCGCGGCGGCCGTGGCGAGGGCGAGTCGCAGGTGCCGGCGCGGGGGCTCGCGCCTGTCCGTGTGCTGGTCCATGTGCATGCGGGGATCTCCTGCGGTGGGCGGGGCGCCGGGCGCTCGGGAAGGACGTCGGCGAAGAGGAGACCGTTGGAGGGGTGGGTGGGTTGTACGTGAACTCCGGTGACATCCCGTGGTGTTGGGGCGGGGCGGGTGGTCCGAACGTTCCACCGCGCTCGTGCGTCTGAGCGGTGCGAGGCAATGGCAGTTCGAGGCAATGGCAGTGCGAGGCAGCGACAGTGCGAGGCAGCGGCGGACAGGCCGTCGGACCGGTAGGAGACGAGATGCTGAGCGGTACCCGTGTACGAATCGCCCTGGGCGCCCTGGCCGCCCTGGCGACGGTCCCCCTGGCCGTCGGATGCGCGGCACTGGACACCGGGGGCACGAGTTCCGCCTCGTGCGTGTTCGCCGTGGACTACGGCGACCGGCAGTACCTCGATGCGGGCGAGGTCGACAGCGTCCTCGGCGCGAAGGTGGGCACCGCGCGGGACTCCGTCTGCGCGGACCAGGGCGGCGGTGAGGAGGACCAGGTGCCGGTCGATGAGCTGGCCGTGTACACGGCGTACGCCGTCGAGGGCGTCGACACCGAGGACGCGATCGCGGTCCGTGAGTCGCCGGGGGGCGAGGTGCGCGTCCTGGTCAACGTGGCCGAGGACGAGGGGGTGAAGGCGGCGGTCGAGCGGGTGTTCGGGGAGACCGGCAGCGGTGACGGTGGTGACGGTGGTGACGGCGGTGACAGGGGTGACGGCGGCGCGGCGAAGTGCGCGCTCGTCGTGGAGTTCGGGGAGGGCGAGTACAGCTACCGCGGCGACGTGGAGTTCGAGCTGGGCGCCGGGGCGGGGGAGGCCCGGGCGGTGCCCTGCGGTGACACACCCGGCGAGGTCGACACCACGGCCGAGCCGGCGGAGTACGAGGCGTACGAGGTCAAAGGGCTGGACCCGGCCGACGCCGTGGCCGTCCGCCTCTCGCCGGACGAGGAGCCGCTCCTCGTGGTGCGGGTGACCGACGACCTGCCGCCGGAGATCGAGAAGCTGCTGCCGGCCGAGGAGCGGTGAGCCGCACGGGCGGTGAGCCGCACGGGCCGTGACACGACGACGCCCCCGGTCCGAGCGGGACCGGGGGCGTCGACGTACAACTGGCGTGCGGCGGGGGCTACTTGACCGGTTACTTCACCGGCTGCGGCTCCGGCTCGCTCTCCGTCTCCGCCGCGCCCGCCGGGGGCTCGTCGTCGGGGACCGAGGTCTTGACGGACTCCAGCAGGAGCTGGGCGACGTCGACGACGGTGATGGACTCCTTGGCCTTGCCGTCGTTCTTCTTGCCGTTGACCGAGTCGGTCAGCATGACGAGGCAGAACGGGCAGGCGGTGGAGACGATGTCCGGGTTGAGGGAGAGGGCCTCGTCGACGCGCTCGTTGTTGATGCGCTTGCCGATCCGCTCCTCCATCCACATCCGCGCGCCGCCGGCGCCGCAGCAGAAGCCACGCTCCTTGTGGCGGTGCATCTCCTGCTGGCGCAGGCCCGGGACGGCGGTCATGATCTCGCGCGGGGGCGTGTAGATCTTGTTGTGACGGCCCAGGTAGCAGGGGTCGTGGTAGGTGATCAGGCCCTCGACCGGGGTCACCGGGATCAGCTTGCCCTCGTCGATCAGGTGCTGGAGCAGCTGGGTGTGGTGGATGACCTCGTAGTCGCCGCCGAGCTGCGGGTACTCGTTGCCGAGGGTGTTGAGGCAGTGCGGGCAGGTGGCGACGATCTTCTTCGCCGACTTCGGCTTGGCCGACTCCGGCACGACCTTGCCCTCGTCGTCCATCTCCTCGCCGAACGCCATGTTCAGCGCCATGACGTTCTCCATGCCGAGCTCCTGGAAGAGGGGCTCGTTGCCGAGGCGTCGGGCGGAGTCGCCGGTGCACTTCTCGTCGCCGCCCATGATGGCGAACTTGACGCCCGCCATGTGCAGCAGTTCCGCGAAGGCCTTGGTGGTCTTCTTGGCGCGGTCCTCCAGGGCGCCGGCGCAGCCGACCCAGTACAGGTACTCGACCTCGGAGAGGTCCTCGATGTCCTTGCCGACGACCGGGACCTCGAAGTCGACCTCCTTGAGCCACTCCAGGCGCTGCTTCTTCGCCAGGCCCCAGGGGTTGCCCTTCTTCTCCAGGTTCTTGAGCATCGTGCCCGCCTCGGACGGGAACGCGGACTCGATCATCACCTGGTAGCGGCGCATGTCGACGATGTGGTCGACGTGCTCGATGTCGACCGGGCACTGCTCGACGCAGGCGCCGCAGGTGGTGCAGGACCACAGGACGTCCGGGTCGATGACGCCGTTCTCCTCGACGGTCCCGATCAGCGGGCGCTCGGCCTCCGCGAGGGCGGCGGCGGGCACGTCCTTGAGCTGCTCCTCGGACGCCTTCTCCTCGCCCTCCATGGTCTTGCCGCCACCGGCGAGGAGGTAGGGGGCCTTGGCGTGCGCGTGGTCGCGCAGCGACATGATCAGCAGCTTGGGGGAGAGCGGCTTGCCGGTGTTCCAGGCCGGGCACTGCGACTGGCAGCGACCGCACTCGGTACAGGTCGAGAAGTCGAGGATGCCCTTCCAGGAGAACTGCTCCACCTGGGAGACACCGAAGACGTCGTCGTCACCGGGGTCGGTGAAGTCGATCGGCTTGCCGCCGGAGGTCATCGGCTGGAGACCGCCGAGGGCCGTGGCGCCGTCGGCGTTGCGCTTGAACCAGATGTTCGGGAAGCCGAGGAAGCGGTGCCAGGCGACACCCATGTTGGTGTTCAGCGAGACCGTGATCATCCAGATCAGCGAGGTGCCGATCTTGATCATGGCGACGAAGTAGACCAGGTTCTGGAGCGTGGCGACGCCCAGGCCCTTGAAGGCGAGGACGAGCGGGTACGAGGCGAAGTAGGCGGCCTCGTAGTGGTCCACGTGGTGGATGGCGCCCTCGAGGCCACGCAGGGCGTAGATCGCGAGGCCGATGGTGAGGATGACGTACTCGACGAAGTACGCCTGCCAGGCCTTGGAGCCGGCGAAGCGCGACTTGCGGCCCGCCCGGGAGGGCAGGTTGAGCAGCCGGATGGCGATCAGCACGAGGATGCCGAGGATCGTCATCACACCGATGAACTCGATGTACATCTCGAACGGCAGGAAGCCGCCGACGACAGGCAGCGTCCAGTCGGCCTGGAACAGCTGGCCGTACGCCTGGGCGAGGGTCGGCGGCAGCGTCAGGAAGCCGATCGCGACGAACCAGTGGGCGAAGCCGACGATCCCCCACCGGTTCATCCGGGTGTGGCCGAGGAACTCCTTGACCAGGGTGATCGTGCGCGCCTTCGGGTCGTCCGTACGGCTGCCCGCCGGTACCGGCTGACCGAGCTTCACGAACCGGTAGATCTGCGCCACGGCTCGGGCGATGAGCGCAACGCCGACCACGGTCAGGACCAGCGACACGATGATCGCGGCGAGTTGCATTTCGGGGCTCCTCGGGCCTGCGAGGGTGATTACTAAGCAGTAACTTATGCAGTCCGTCTGAGACTACCCAGTTCTTCTGCCGCACTGTAGCCAGGGGGGCGGTGATCTGCGTCGCTGAGGGTTGCCTGAGTACCGGCCTGTCGCGTTCCGGGGTGATCGTGCTGTTTCAAAACGATCGTGTTATTCGTAAGAAATTGTGACACTCCCCCCTAACGTGGATCCGTGCTGTACGGAATCCTCGCTGCCGCCTCCGCCCTTTTGCTGACCGCCGTGCTCTCGGCGGCCGTCCGCGTGCCCGCGCTGCGGCTGGGGATCGCGGAGCGCCGGCGGGGGCGGCGGGTGCCGTTGCTCGGGGGCCTCGCGGTGATGGGCGGGGTGGGGGCCGTGGCGTGGGTGGGGGAGTGGAGCGGCGTCGCTCCGCTCGGGCGCGAGGCCGGATGGCTGATCGTCGTCGGGGCCGGGCTCGGGGTGTTCGGGCTCGTCGGTGATGTGTGGCGGCTTCCGGCCGTGGTGCGGGCCGCGGCCGTGCTCGTCGGCGCGGCGCTGGTCGTGCCGTACCGCGAACTCGGCGTGCTGGGCGGGGCGACGGGGGTCGTCTGGATCGTCCTCGTGGTGCACGGGTTCAAGGGGATGGGGCGGTCCGACGGGGTGCTCGGTGTGGTCGGAGCGGTCACCGCGTTCGCGTTGAGCGGGTGCGCGGCGGCCGAGGTCATGGACGGGCTGGCCGCGCTGTTCAGCGTGCTGGCCGCGGCGCTCACCGGGTTCCTGATGCACAACTGGCCGCCCGCGCGCGTCGTGCTCGGCACGTGCGGGGCACTGTTCGTGGGCTTCCTGCTCGCGGGGGGTGTGCTCCATGTGTACGCCGTCGGATACGGGGCCGGGGTGGGGGCGCCCTTCGCCCTCACGGCCGTGGCCACCGCCGACGTGGTGCTCGTCCTGGTCTCGCGGAAGCGGGCGGGGCGGGAGCTGTGGCGGGGCGGGCCCGACCATCTCGCCCACCGGCTGCGGCGGATCGGGCTCACGCCGCCGGGGGTGGTGGTGATGATGGGGGTCGCGGCCGCTGGGTCCACGGGCGTGGGGCTCGCCATCCACATGCTGTGGACGCAGCCGCGCACCGCGTGGTGGGTGGCGGGGGTGACGGCCCTGGTCGTCCTCGGCATGCTCTTCGTCCCGCCGCCTGCGACGAGGCCGGGCCCCACGACCTCCGTGCGCGTCCCCCGCCCTGTCCCCACGGGTGCCCGCCGCGCCCCAGCCCCGCTCACCCGCCGCCGCCCCATCCCCGGGGGCCGCGCCCCCGGCCCACCGCCCCGCCCCGACCGCTTCAGGGAACAGGAGGCGGCGGAACTGGGGAGGAGGGGGTGGGTGGGGTAGGGCTGGGGCCGGGTGGGATGGGGTGGGATGCCGGTTGGGCTGGCTGCGCGTGGGCCCCGGGCGGCCGTGGGGCGGCTGGCGGGCGAGGGGGTGGCTGCTCGGGGCGAGAGGTGGGGCGAAGGGGGCGGGTGCGGGTGTGATGGACGGGGGGTTGGCGAGTCGGCGTTGCGTCACGGGCTGGGCATGGGCATCGACGGGCGTACGGGGTGCGCCTGCGCATCGACGGGCGTACGGGCTGTGTCCGGGTATCGACGGGGGCGCCCGGCGCCCCGGCTGGCGGCCCTCCCGGTTGGCTGAGTTTCGGCCGCCGGGCCGGTGGGGGTTCTCGCGCACTTCCCCGCGCCCCTGAGGGGCGTCGGGTTCTGGCGGGCCTGAGGGCGTCGGGTGCGGCCCGTGAGTTCCCTGGCGCTCCCCGTCGCCCGCCGCTCGGCCACCCGTCGCCCGTCACCCATCGCGTGCCCCTCGGCGGCCCGTCGCCCCACCCCCGCACGTCACTCCCGTACGGAGGTGCGCCTCCCAGGTTGGCCGCATACGTGCAGGTCAGCAGGCAGTTGCGTATAAGGAAAACATAAGAGTTGAGCCCCCTCCACTCAGGTCTGTTGACCCATCGAGGGGCGTCATGCACACTTGAGTCCGTTCCACTCAAGTCATTGTTGGAGGAATTGAAATGGCACGTGCGGTCGGCATCGACCTGGGCACGACTAACTCCGTCGTCAGCGTTCTTGAAGGCGGCGAGCCCACCGTCATCACCAACGCAGAGGGCGCCAGGACCACGCCGTCCGTCGTCGCCTTCGCCAAGAACGGTGAGGTGCTCGTCGGCGAGGTAGCCAAGCGCCAGGCGGTCACGAACGTGGACCGGACCATCCGGTCCGTCAAGCGTCACATGGGCACGGACTGGAAGATCGAGCTCGACGGGAAGCACTTCAACCCGCAGCAGATGAGTGCCTTCATCCTGCAGAAGCTGAAGCGCGACGCCGAGGCCTACCTGGGCGAGAAGGTCGCGGACGCGGTCATCACCGTCCCGGCGTACTTCAACGACTCCGAGCGTCAGGCGACGAAGGAGGCCGGTGAGATCGCGGGTCTGAACGTCCTGCGCATCGTCAACGAGCCCACCGCCGCCGCCCTCGCCTACGGCCTCGACAAGGACGACCAGACGATCCTCGTCTTCGACCTCGGTGGCGGCACCTTCGACGTGTCGCTCCTGGAGATCGGTGACGGCGTCGTCGAGGTGAAGGCCACCAACGGTGACAACCACCTCGGTGGTGACGACTGGGACCAGCGCGTCGTCGACTACCTGGTGCAGCAGTTCCGCGCCGGCCACGGCGTGGACCTCGCCAAGGACAAGATGGCCCTCCAGCGCCTCCGCGAGGCCGCCGAGAAGGCCAAGATCGAGCTGTCCTCCTCCACCGAGACCTCGATCAACCTGCCTTACATCACGGCCTCCGCCGAGGGCCCGCTGCACCTGGACGAGAAGCTCACCCGCGCCCAGTTCCAGCAGCTGACGGCCGACCTGCTGGAGCGCTGCAAGACGCCGTTCCACAACGTCATCAAGGACGCCGGCATCGCCCTCTCCGAGATCGACCACGTCGTTCTCGTCGGTGGCTCCACCCGTATGCCCGCCGTCGCCGAGCTCGTCAAGGAGCTGACCGGCGGCAAGGAGGCCAACAAGGGTGTGAACCCGGACGAGGTCGTCGCCATCGGCGCCTCCCTCCAGGCCGGTGTCCTCAAGGGCGAGGTCAAGGACGTCCTGCTCCTCGACGTCACCCCGCTGTCCCTCGGTATCGAGACCAAGGGCGGCATCATGACCAAGCTCATCGAGCGGAACACGACGATCCCGACCAAGCGGTCCGAGATCTTCACCACCGCCGAGGACAACCAGCCGTCCGTGCAGATCCAGGTCTACCAGGGCGAGCGCGAGATCGCGGCGTACAACAAGAAGCTCGGGATGTTCGAGCTGACCGGTCTGCCGCCGGCGCCCCGCGGCGTCCCGCAGATCGAGGTCTCCTTCGACATCGACGCCAACGGCATCATGCACGTGACCGCGAAGGACCTGGGCACGGGCAAGGAGCAGAAGATGACCGTCACCGGCGGCTCCTCGCTGCCGAAGGACGAGGTCGACCGGATGCGCCAGGAGGCCGAGCAGTACGCGGAGGAGGACCACCGCCGCCGCGAGGCCGCCGAGACCCGCAACCAGGGCGAGCAGCTCGTCTACCAGACCGAGAAGTTCCTCAAGGACAACGAGGACAAGGTCCCCGGTGACATCAAGACCGAGGTCGAGGCCTCCGTCGCCGAGCTGAAGGAAGTGCTCAAGGGCGAGGACACCGCCGAGATCCGCACGGCCACCGAGAAGGTCGCGGCCGTCTCGCAGAAGCTCGGCCAGGCCCTCTACGCCGACGCCCAGGCCGCGCAGGCCGCGGGCGGCGAGGCCGGCGCCGGCGCCGGTGACGCCAAGGCCGACGATGACGTCGTCGACGCCGAGATCGTCGACGAGGACCGGAAGGACGGTGCCGCGTGACGGAGGAGACCCCGGGCTTCGACGAGCAGCAGCCGCAGTCGGCTCAGCCGCAGCAGCCTGATGTCCCCTCCGGCTCCGAGGACGCCGAGTCGAAGGCCGCCCCCCAGGAGGGGGCGGCCCCGGCCGGGGACGCGGCAGCGACGGCCCAGGTGGCCGGTCTGACGGCGCAGCTGGACCAGGTGCGTACGGCGCTCGGTGAGCGCACGGCGGACCTCCAGCGCCTCCAGGCCGAGTACCAGAACTACCGTCGCCGGGTCGAGCGCGACCGGATCACGGTCAAGGAGATCGCCATCGCGAACCTCCTCACCGAACTCCTGCCCGTGCTCGACGACATCGGGCGCGCGCGGGAGCACGGCGAACTCGTCGGCGGCTTCAAGTCCGTCGCCGAGTCCCTGGAGACCGTCGCGGCGAAGATGGGCCTGCAACAGTTCGGCAAGGAGGGCGAGCCCTTCGACCCGACGATCCACGAGGCCCTGATGCACAGTTACGCGCCCGACGTCACCGAGACGACGTGCGTGGCGATTCTCCAGCCGGGGTATCGCATCGGCGAGCGCACCATCCGCCCCGCGCGGGTGGCCGTGGCCGAGCCGCAGCCGGGTGCGCAGCCCGTCAAGGCCGAGGGCTCCGAGGAGCAGGCGGCGGCGGCCGACGACAAGGAGAGCGGTGGCCCGGACGAGGGCTGACGCCGACGGCGTACCCGGTGAGGTGCGCGGCGGTGTGCACGGTGAGCGGAAGGAGGGACGTCGCGGATGAGTACCAAGGACTTCATCGAGAAGGACTACTACAAGGTCCTCGGCGTCCCCAAGGACGCCACCGAGGCCGAGATCAAGAAGGCGTACCGCAAGCTCGCCCGTGAGTTCCACCCGGACGCCAACAAGGGGAACACCAGGGCCGAGGAGCGCTTCAAGGAGATCTCCGAGGCCAACGACATCCTCGGCGACCCCAAGAAGCGCAAGGAGTACGACGAGGCCCGCGCCCTCTTCGGCAACGGCGGCTTCCGCCCCGGACCCGGCGCCGGCGGCTCGTTCAACTTCGACCTGGGCGACCTCTTCGGAGGCGGCGCCCAGGGCGGGGGACAGGCGGGCGGCTTCGGCGGGGGCATCGGCGATGTCTTCGGCGGCCTGTTCAACCGGGGCAGCTCCGGCACCACGCGGGTGCAGCCCCGGCGCGGCCAGGACATCGAGTCCGAGGTCACCCTGAGCTTCACCGAGGCCATCGAGGGCGCCACCGTGCCCCTGCGGATGTCCTCGCAGTCGCCCTGCAAGGCATGTTCGGGCACCGGCGACGCCAACGGCACGCCCCGCGTGTGCCCGACGTGCGTCGGCACCGGCCAGGTCGCGCGGGGCTCCGGCGGCGGTTTCTCCCTGACGGACCCCTGCCCGGACTGCAAGGGCCGCGGCCTGATCGCCGAGCACCCCTGCGACATCTGCAAGGGCTCGGGCCGGGCCAAGTCCTCCCGCACCATGCAGGTCCGGATCCCGGCGGGCGTCTCCGACGGCCAGCGGATCCGGCTGCGCGGCAAGGGCGCCCCCGGCGAACGGGGCGGCCCGGCGGGCGACCTGTACGTCGTCGTGCACGTCGACCCGCACCCGGTCTTCGGCCGCAAGGACGACAACCTCACGGTGACCGTCCCGGTGACGTACCCGGAGGCGGCGCTCGGCGGAGAGGTCCGGGTCCCGACCCTGGGCGGACCGCCGGTCACCCTGAAACTGCCCCCGGGCACCCCCAACGGCCGTACGATGCGGGCCCGGGGCAAGGGCGCCTTCCGCAAGGACGGCACCCGAGGGGACCTGCTGATCACGGTCGAGGTGAGTGTCCCGAAGGACCTGTCGGGGAAGGCTCGTGACGCGCTGGAGGCGTATCGCGAGGCGACCGCGGGCGAGGACCCGCGAGCGGAGCTGTTCCAGGCCGCGAAGGGAGCATGAAGGTGATGGACGGCCGCCGTAGGCAGAACTCATTCGGTAACCGGGCTTACGAGCTGACGGAAGAGACACCGGTGTACGTCATCTCGGTGGCCGCCCAGCTCTCCGGTCTGCACCCGCAGACCCTGCGCCAGTACGACCGTCTCGGACTGGTCTCCCCGGACCGTACCGCCGGGCGCGGCCGTCGCTACTCGGCCCGTGACATCGAACTGCTGCGCACGGTCCAGCAGTTGTCGCAGGACGAGGGCATCAACCTGGCCGGCATCAAGCGCATCATCGAGCTGGAGAACCAGGTCGCCGCGCTCCAGTCGAGGGTGGCGGAGATGGAGGCCGCGCTCGACGGCGCCGCCGCGGCCATGCGCCAGCGCGAGGCGGCGGTCCACGCGTCGTACCGGCGCGATCTGGTGCCGTACCAGGAAGTGCAGCAGAGCAGCGCGCTGGTGGTGTGGCGGCCGAAGGGGCGGCAGCCGTCGTCCGACTGACGGTCACAGCCGTCCGACTGGCGGATCGTCAAGTACGGGAAGGGGCCCGGAGGTTCGCACGAACCTCCGGGCCCTTCCCTGTGCTCAGGGGGCCAGGGCCGCCCAGGCGTCGCCGGGGGCCGATTCGGTGCCGTCGGCGTGCAGGGCGGTCACCCAGTAGAAGTGGGTGGTGCCGGCGGCGGCCGTGGTGTCGGTGTACGACGTGCCGGTCACCGGGTCGGCGGTCAGGGGCTCGTAGGCGGCGGTGGCCGGGTTCCACCGGTACACCCGGTAGCCGGTGATGTCCGTCCCGTCGGACTCGCTGGACAGCTTCCAGGTGAGGTCGACCCCGGCCCCGCCGTCGGCCTCGGCGTTCACGCTGACCAGCCAGTCCGCGGGGGTCGCCACGGTGGGACGCAGGTCGAGCTCGGTGACGGTCGTGGACACCATCTTGTCGGCCGACGTGTAGTTGGAGTTGCCCGAGGTGTCCACCGCGTCCACGAAGTACGTGTGGTGCTCGCCGTCCTGGAGGTTCGCCGAGTCGACGAGCCGGCTGGTGCCCGCCTTGACCGTGCCCACATGCGTGTACTCGGTCCCGTCGTCCACCGTGCTGAGCCGGAACACGTTGTACTCGGCGAGGTCGGTGACCGGGCTGTCGTCCCAGTCCAGGACCGTGCCGTACTCGGTGGCGGTGGCCGTGAACCCGGTGACGAGCGGCGGGGCGGTGCCGTCGCCGTAGCCGTGGAAGATGGTCTGCGAGGGGCCCGACTCCCGGCCGAGCGCGTCGACGGTCGTCACCCAGTACACGTAGAACCCGTCGTTGGGGCTGGGCACGACCGTGGTGTCGGTGCAGGTGTAGCTGTACTTGGTGCCATAGGCGGTGTCGACGAGCGTCGGCTCGCAGGGCACCACCCGGGAGTCGACGACGTCGAACGTGCCGGTGGCGTCGTCGAAGCGGCGTTCCTCGCGGTGGACCCGGAACGTGGTGGGCGCGTGCGGGGACACGTCCCAGCGCAGATCGACGCCGCCGCCGTCCTCCGGCCGGTTCTCCGTCTTCCAGAGGTACGGCACCGCGAGCGGCCTGGCGATCGACACCACCGACGAGTACGCGGTGTTGCCCGCCGCGTCCGACACCGCGACCTTGTAGTACGAGGTCTCACCGTACGGGGCGGTGGCATCGGTCGCCGAGTTGCCCCAGGGGCCCTTGACCTCCTCGAACGGCCCGTCGGGCGAGGCGGACCTCAGCAGCCGGTTCGTCTCGGCCCCCTCGGACATCCACCAGAGCGACACCCCGTAGAGGGCGGACTCACCGCTGACCTTCAGATCCCAGACGGTCGGCGCGATCCGGTCCACCGTGGTGACCAGCTGATCGGCCGTGCCGGTCGACGCGTTGCCCGCCTTGTCGTAGGCGCGGACCTCGTAGTAGTACGCCGCGCCCGACTTCGGCAGCCCGGTGTCGGTGTACGAGGTGGAGGTGGTCGTCGCGAGCGGCGTGCTGCCGAACGAAGCGCCCTTGAGCCGCCGGTAGACCTTGTACCCGGCGAGGTCCATCTCCTGGTTCTTCGCCCAGGTCAGCTTGGCCTTGCCCGTCTCCGAGTCGTACGAAGCCGAAGTCCCGCTCGGGACAAGGGGCTTGACCGTGTCGACGGTGGCGGAGGTGCGGGGCGTGTAGGTGAACTTGACCTTGGCGGAGCCGGTCCAGTTGACGTAGTCGACGCGGAGGGTGTGCTTGCCGGAGGGGATGGTGAGGTTGAGGGTTTTGGAGACGGTGGTGGTGCCGTTCTTCCAGAGGTTGATCTTGCGGGCGTCGGGTGTGCCCGGGTCGAGGTAGACGCGGATGCCGTCCAGGCCGGAGACGGAGAGCGTGAACGGGCCGCCGGACCCGAAGTCCCGGGTGACGGTCCAGCGGACGCCGAAGTTGTTGGTCGGGAGTCCGGTGGCGGGTGCGCCGGTGCCCCAGTTCTGGTCGATCGCGCTGTCGCAGTCCGTCTTCTTCGGGGTGCCGGAGAAGGTGGTGTTGGCGAAGAGCTGCCGCTTGAAGACGGGGGAGGTGCAGGTCACGGCGGCGGACGCGGGCGCGGAGGTCGCGGTGAGCAGTCCACCAGCGGTGGCGAGCACGACGGCGGTCGCGCCGGCCGTACGTCTGACTGGGGTTTTCGGGATCACTTGGGTCCTTGGTCCTTCTGCGCCGGTGCCTGTGTGGGACGCCTGGTGCCTGATCGTCAGCGGTCAGGGACACTACCGCCGACGATCAGACAGCTGAGGTGGGGGATTGGTTGTACGGGGCCCGTGGGGCGTGTGTGCCGGACGAGGTCCGAGGCCCCGGGTGCCCAGGTATCGGCCGCCTGCTCGTAGGGAGCGCGCGTTACGCGTCCGGTGAGCCGACCGGTTCCGTCAGGGTGACGTACGAGAACTCCTCGCCGGTGTCGAAGCGGGAGTTGCGATGGATGTCCACGGCGACGACCGCCCAGCGGACCGTCTCGCCGCGAGAGCCGTACAACTCCTGGACATAACTCAGGGGTTCATCGGGGTCCGTCGATCCCTCGTCCACGGAGTTCCACAGCTCGTACTGCCAGGTGCCGTCGACGAGTTGGCCCCGGTAGACGTCATAGTGGTCCACCTCGTCCGCCTCGGGGTTGCTTCGCCATGTCAGCTCGACATCCTGACCGACGATGGCCCCGGTCAGGCCGGTGACGGCCGCCGGGCCGAGGCCGGCCGTGGGAGCCACGGCCGTGGCCGACGCCGAGGCGGCGGACTCGTTCTCGGCGAAGTCGACCGCGGTCACCGTGTAGGTGTACGAAAGGCCGTGTCGAACGCCGGAGTCCACGAACGACGTCTGCGTGGAACGCACCGTGTCCACGAGCCTGTTGCCGCGGTAGATCCGGTAGTGCGACAGATCCTGGGCGATCGGAGTCCTCGGAGCCTGCCAGGTCAACCCGATGCCGGCCGCCGGTTGCGGTGTCGCGGTCAGACCGGTGGGCGCGGAAGGGGCGTGATCACCCCGCGAGACGGGGGTGCCCGCCGACTTCGCCGACTTGTTGCCTGCCTCGTCGACCGCGGTGACCCAGTAGCTGTAGTCGAGGTTCTCCTTCACCGTGGTGTCGAGCCAGGAGGTGGACGTCACCTTCGCCACCTGGACCACGGGGTTGTCGCCGCCGTCGTCGTCCCAGCGCCGGTGGACGAGGTGGTACGCCGCGCCCGGCACGGCGTTCCAGGCCAGCGTGACCCCAGGCTGACCATCGGTCGCCTTGACATGGGAGGGAACGGGGGGCGGGGTCCGGTCGACCGTCGTGACCGACCGGTCCGCGCTGCCGGCCGACTCGTTGCCGGCCTTGTCGTACGCGCGGATCTCGTACACGTACGTCTCACCGGTCTTCGCCAGGGTGGTGTCGGTGTACGCGGCGGAGCCGGCTGCCGTATCGGTCAGTCTCTTCCAGCTGTCACTGGTCGCGGGGCGACGGAGGACCCGGTAGCCGTCGAGGTCCATCTCCTTGTTCTTCGCCCAGGTCAGCTTGGCTTTGCCGGTGGTCTTGTCGTACGTCACGGTCGGGGCGGTCGGGGGGAGCGGGGCGATCTTGTCGACGGTGGCGGAGGTGCGGGGCGTGTACGTGAAGTTGACCTTGGCGGAGCCGGTCCAGTTGACGTAGTCGACGCGGAGGGTGTGTTTGCCGGCGGGGATGGTGAGGTTGAGGGTCTTGGAGACGGTCGTGGTGCCGTTCTTCCAGAGGTTGATCTTGCGGGCGTCGGGTGTGTCCGGGTCGAGGTGGACGCGGATGCCGTCGAGGCCGGAGGTGGAGAGGGTGAAGGGGCCGCCGGAGCCGAAGTCGCGGGTGAGGGTCCAGCGGACGCCGAAGTTGTTGGCTGGTAGCCCGGTGGCGGGGGCGCCGGTGCCCCAGTTCTCGCTGATCCTCGCGTCGCAGTCCGTCTTCTTCGGGGTGCCGGAGAAGGTGGTGTTCGCGAAAAGCTGCCGTTTGAAGGCGGGGGAGGCGCACGTCACGGCGGCGGACGCCGTCGTGACGGTCGCGGTGAGCAGGCCGCCGGCGGCGGCGAACACGACGACGGTGGCTGCGGCCGCCGTCGAGCGTCTGACTGAGGTCATGGGGTCCTTCAGAGGGGGGTGCCGATCGTCGTCGGCGGGGGACACCGCCGGCGACGATCAGACGGTTGGGGTGGGGGGATGGTTGTACGGGGTGGACGGGGCAGGGGGGGAGGGTGGTTCGCGGAGGGCGGTGGTTCGAGGCGGGGGCTGCGGCGGGAGCCGTTTTCTGCGTCACCAGTTCGAGTGAAGCGAGGGCGTTTTCGCAGGTGGACCTGTGTGGCTACCTAGCGTGGTGGCGCTGCTTGTGCCCCGTGCACGCCCAGCCCACACTTGAGGAGGAGGTCACCTTGACCGCTCTTGCACATGAGAGGCCCGAGACCATGTCCGAGGCAGGGACTGAAGTCGTGAACGGACCCAGCTTGGACGAGGCCTTGTGGCAGGTGTGGAAGGCCATGGACCCACCCGAGGGCTACCGCGCTGAGATCATTGAGGGAGCCATCGAGTTGTCGCCCACCGCCCGCCGTTCGCACAGCCTGATCGCCAATCGAGTGCGACGGGCCTTGGACAAGTTCCTGGACGGCGGCGAATACGCCTGCTATCAGGACATGAATGTGATCCACAACCGCAGGGCGTGGATCCCGGACGCCTTCGTCGCTCCGGAGGACACGGAGCCGTGCCGCGACGAGGACGACATGGGCAGCATCATCGATGACTACGACGGTGAGGGCGCCGTCACGCTTTTCACCGGGCCGCGCCCGGATGCGGCCGACTGGAGCGACATCCGCCGTGTCCCCTATGGCACGGAGGTCGTCATCCCGGAAGGGCCTGCCAAGGGCTTCGTCATCGGAGAGGCGATCACGGGGGCGAAGCGGGGCTGAATTCCGGCCTGGCCGGCGACGTCCTTGGGTCCCGGTTCACGTTCCAATGCGCGATCAGGGCCGACGAACGAGCCCAACAGCGCCTAGGGTCATGCCATGTTGACTGCACGCTCATCGGCCGAAGCGCATCTGTATATGGACCTGCGTCGCTGTGAGTGAGGGTCGGGCGGCTTCGATCGTCGACACCGGCTGGAGCTGCACGGTGACGTCCTGGTCGCGGTGTACGAGGGCGCGTGCGGTCAGTGCGGGGCAACCCGCCGTTTCGAGTTCCGCATGACGGAGGAGATACCCCCGCCCCCGCCGGCGTTCGGTGGTGCGGAGCCTTCACAGATCATCGACCCTGGGGAGTTCGAGGCGGTCGCGGGGCGGCTCGCCGAATCCACCGGGATCCAACTGGAGGCGGGGAAGGCGTCGGACGCCGAACTTGCCGCCTTCGTGCCGGCGTTGTACGCGGCGCTCGAAGAATGCGTCGGCATCATGGCCGTGGGGAGGGAGTGACGGGGGAAGCCGGCCCGGCCGTGGAGCTGTAGCGGCGGTGGGTGGCCAGGTTTCCTGGGCGCCCACCGCTCAACCGCTCGCCGTGCTCGTTCCGCGTTCGTTCGTTGCGGCTGATGAAGCGTCGTAGGTCGGCGCGGGGGTCGACCTGGTCTGCTTCCTCTCGGCGGGTGTTGAGGTGTTCCGCTGTGCGGATGCCGGAGAGGAGCATGTCGCGCATCTGGGAGACCGCCTCCTCCTTCGCCCTGGCGATTCGGGCGCGGCCTTCCGCGGAGTCATCGGCCGTCGCGAGCGTCTCGGCCAGTCGGCGTTCCCAGGTCTCGACTGCCTCCCAGGCGTACATCTCCATGTGTCCGGAGCCGGAGTGCTGAAGAGCGACCAGTTGCCACCCCTGGTCCTGTCTGTCCTTTGACAGGGAGGTCGCGGCGGAGACCCAGCCGACGGCCAGTTCCGCCGCTCGCTGGGCCAGTTCGGGATCCGTCACCTCGGGAGGGGTGGAGGGCGAGGGTGTTTGCGGTTCTGGGCTGTTCATGATCTGGATATTATCGTCTAGTAGACGATAATGGTGACGGGGCCGCGACGAGCGTGAGGATCGGTCGTCGTAGGCGACTCCTGTACCGAGGGAGTTGATTTCCTTGTCAGTTGTGAGCAGCGAACCGGTATCCGGTCCCCAGGTCCACACGACACCGGAGGAGTTGGCGACTGAGCTCGCCGTGCTGACCGAAGTCGCCTGGCGGAAGGTCTGGCCAGGAGCAGGCGGAGGCTATGAGCCCGACCCCGCTTGGCTCGCCCAGTTCGACTGGCAGGTGATCGACTTCCAGTGGCGCACCAACGACTGGGGGCCGATCACGGTGCAGACCCGCACCGGGAAGCGGCATCATCTGGAGACCCCGACGTCCCATTCGCGGGACTACGACCGGGCCTACCATCGGCTGTGGACCGGCGGAGATCCTGACCGGCACCGGGGGGTGCACGACAGGGAAGCGGCTGAGGCGGCCACGGCGTGGGCTGAGTACCTGGCGGCCGCTCGGCGTGTTCTCGGCGCGCCGACATGGGAGGGGGCCAGCCAGGAAAGTTGGGCCGGCTACCTCGCCGCACTGGCAATGGCTTCTAAGACTCGGTAGCCAGACGCACCCCCAGCCCGACCAAGAGCGCCCCGGAGACCTGTTCCATCCGGCGCCGAACGGACTGCCGCTGAAGCACTCCTCCGACACGTCCGGCCAGCCAGACCAACGGTAGGTACCAGATCAAGTCGACCACGGCCCAGATCACCGAGAAGGCGAGCAGCGTTGGAAGAACAGGAGCTCCATGCGGCACGAACTGCGGCAGGAAGGACACGGCGAACACGCCGGCCTTCGGATTGGCGAAGTTGGTGACGAGGCCCTGCCAGTACGCCCGCCGAAGCGACACCGCGGCTATTTCCGCTGGTGCCTGATCCGGCTGGCTAGCTCGCCTCGCCTGCCACAAGGCACGCGCTCCCATCCACACCAGCACCGCGGCGCCGGCAATCCGGATGACGTCGTAGGCGACCTGCGAGGCCAGCAGCAGGGTGGAGAGACCGAAGGCCGCGGCGAGGCCCCATAGCAGTACCCCGCACTCGTTACCCATGACCGTGGCCATGCCGGTCCTCCGGCCGTTCACCACCGCTCGGCGCAGGATCACGACCGTGCTTGGCCCTGGGACCACGGCGATCAGGAAAGCCGCACCGACGAACGCAACGACGGAAGTCATCATCGAGGCAGCATCGCCAAGCGTGTTGATGCGCCACAAGGCTCTTGTCGCCCCAGCTGCGGACGTGTTCCGCAGCTGGGCCGACGAGGCGAAGACCACGGTCGGGTTCACGCCGGGGAGAAGGCGCGGAATCGGATGGACACGGCTCGGTACGGTGGCCGATGATCTCCGGCATGATCCGGGCCGCCACTGTGGACGACATCGCGGAGATCCGCGCGATGATCCGCGAACTCGCTGAGTACGAACGGGCTGCTGAGCAGGCCCGAGCGACCGAGGAGCAGCTCCGCGACGCGCTGTTCGGAGAACATCCCGCTGCTTTCGCACTGATCGCTGAGGACGACGAGACGGGGCGGGCCGTGGGCTATGCCCTGTGGTTCCCCCGCTTCTCGACCTGGACCGGCACGCGCGGCATGCACCTGGAGGACCTCTACGTACGGTCGCACGCCCGAGGTGGAGGACACGGCAAGGCTCTCCTCGCCTCCCTGGCCGCGATCTGTCAGCAGAACGGCTACGAGCGCTTCGAGTGGTGGGTCCTGGCCTGGAACGAACCGACGATCGAGTTCTACAAGTCGCTCGGCGTGGAGCTGCTGAACGAGTGGACGGTATGCCGGCTGAGCGGTGAACCACTCAAGGAACTCGCTGCCCAGACCCCGGCAGTCCTCAACCAGACCCCGGCCCTGTAGGGCGGAGGGTCATGCAACCTCCTGTCGCAGCTGTGATCGAAGCCCACCGGACGCTGGAAAGGCTCGTGGCCGGACTGAGCGACCAGCAGGTCGCCGAGGCATCCGCCCTTCCGGGCTGGTCACGCGGCCACGTCCTCGCGCATCTCACCGACAACGCGAGAATGTTCGCCCGTCTCGCGGAACATGCCCTGCGCGGTGAACTCGTAGCGGGCTACGACGGCGGGGTCGATGAGCGCAACGCGATCATCGAGGCGACGGCTGGGCGCAGCGCAGCCGAGCAGCGCGCGCAACTCGCCGCGCACACGGCCGGGCTGGAGGCATCCTGGGCACGCGCCACCGACGTGGACTGGAGCCGTCCGGTAACGTTCCGCAACGCGAACCTCGCCGCAACCGTCTTCGCACGCTGGCGCGAGGCATGGATCCACATGGTCGATCTGGAACTCGGCGTGCGGCCGGACGACTGGCCCGAGGACATGGCCGCACACGCCATCGACTTCCTCCTCAGCCGCCTTCCGGCAGGCACACGCGTCCGTGCCGAGGACGTGGGCCGCCAGTGGTCCGTCGGCGACGGGCCGCCGGGCACGGTGGTTTCCGGAGGCGTGCGCGACCTGGCGGCCTGGCTGGCCGGACGTACGCCCGTGGTGTCACCGGTGGCGGCGGAGGAGTTGCCTGCCCTCGGGCCCTGGCCGCCCCACCCTCCACAGCGCCTGGACCGCCTGTGACCTCGTCACCTGCATCGTGCCGTAACCGCGGGCCCGTGGCCGGCCGACAGCCGGATTTCGTTCTCGAAAGGAAGGAGTGCCATGCGTGCCGACATCGTTTGGTGGGACCTGTCCGCCTCCGGACAGACCATCGAGTCCATGCGTGAGTACCTGCGTGAGGAATCCGTCGCCGCGTTCTCCGAAGTGCCTGGGCTTCGCTTCAAGATGTGGCTCTCCGATCCGGACACCAACCGGTGGGGAGCCGTTCTGTTGTGGGAGTCGGAAGAGGCGTCCCAGCAGGCGCTGCCCAGCCGGGCGCTCGAACTCATCGGCTACCCACCGCAGGTCACGCACGGGTTCGACGTGGAGGCCACCACCGAAGGCCGATACGAAACGCAACGACTCGCCCTGCAAGGCCTGGCCTTCGCCGAAACAACGCAGAGGAAGTCAAGCTGACGGCCAACCAGAGAGGACAGCAGGTCCTGGCCCTCCGCTTGTTTCGCCGCGTCCACGGCTCACGAGTACCTCAGACAACGCCGCGCCCTCAATGCGCTCAAGAGCCGTCGTCGTGATTGCAAGCGGCCCCGAAATGCTGATTGCCAGGCGTCAGCGCAGTGCAACCACGCCCGCGTGGACGACATGCATGGCGCGCTCGACGGTTTCCTGATTCTCGCCGACCGGAGCCACGTAGTCGATGACGGCGCGCGCGGCGTCCTCCCCGAGTACCCGGGTGATCACCCAGGTGGCGAGATACTGAGACGCCAGGCAGCCGCCCGCCGTAGCGATATTCCCCTCGGCATGGAACGGCGCGTCCAGCACTGTGACGTCACAGGCTTCGACGTACGGCCGGCTCTTCATGTCTGTGCAAGTCGGCATGCCCTTGAGCAACCCGAGCCTGGCGAGCACCAGCGCTCCGGAGCACTGCGCACCGATCAGCTGTCGCGAAGGGTCGAGCGGCAGCCGGGAGATCAGCCGGTCGTCGGCGACCACATCTCGCGTATTCACTCCGCTGCCGATCAGCACGACGTCGGCTTCGGTCACGAACTCCATCGGTCGCTGCCCGGTCACCTCGACGCCGTTCATGGACTTGACCGCCAGCGTCGGTGTTGTGATGAAGGCTTCCAAGCCTTCCTTACGGCACCGGTTGATCAGCGCGGAAGCTATGAAGCTGTCGAGCTCGTTGAACCCGTCGAAGGTGACCACGGCTACCTGCATCACAACTCCTTCAAGCACGGCATCAGAAGTCCGCAGTTTCCCGGGCGCGCCGTTCCCGGTCGAGAGCCAATCAGCGGCTGGTGGCATGCCATCGACGCTCTGCGTTTCGAGTTCCGAGCCTGAGTACCGCTACGGGCGAATAGCGCACAGCCAGAACACTGCCTCTTCACCAGTACGCCACAGGGGAAGGCCTATCGCTGTGGTTGCCCCCGGTGCTCCGCTACCCCGCTCGTGTGAACTGGCTGGAGGCAAAGCTCTGGAGGATCAGCTCCAGGCCCTCGTCCCGTCACCACAGGAACGTGCTCGACCCCGCCGAAACCCTGTGGACGGACTGCATGGCGGCCGCCACCGAGATCCTGGGCGAACCCGGGTACTGCGGTTCCCCCCACAGATCGGGGTATCCGAAGGAGTGGAAGAGCCAGAGCCAGGGCCTGCGCTTCCCTGTCGACACTCGCTGGGTGGCGATATGGCCCTCGGCGGGCGAGCCCGCTCCCGCCATCGGGCTCCTCATGCAGGGCGGATTCCTGGAGCGGAGCTACGAGGGCGAAGCCGCGCAGCTCGACCTGCGCATCTGGCGCCCGGCCACACCCCGCGTCATCTGACCGCTGCGCCGCGATGTCGTACGGATCAGATCTCGGGTGGGCGGCAGATGACGTTGATCAAAGGCCTTCGCAGTTCGCCCGGTTCGGGTGCGGGGCCCAGGTTCACCTTGAGGACGGTGATGCGGTCCTCGGGATGGCGCTCCCGCCAGATCGTCATCCGGTAGGGGCTCATGTCCTCCAGCCGTAGATCGCGAGGCATGAGCCAGTGGTGCTCGTGCCAGGGCTCGGGGAAGTCAGGGTCGTCCCAGGCGCCCGAGTACTCCGGCTCACCGAGGATCGGCCGGAGGGCCGCTTCGAAAGCGCTCCAGGCGTCGGCCGCCCGGTCGAGGACGGCGTCGTTCTCGGAGGTGTGGTCGGCGCTCAGCGCCCAAGGGGTCCAGCTGACGAGCTTCACCGGCGCCCAACCACGCTCCGCGACGGGGTAGAGACACATGCCCTGGCCGGTGGAACCGGTGACGTCCAGAACCCACTCGGCGGACTGCGGCTTCCAGCCGAACTGGGTGCACCAGTCCTCCAGCGGGCGGCCCGGAGCGGGCGGTCCTGCCCAGACCGTGGGCCAGTGCACACGGTCGAGTGTCCGGAGATCTTCGGCCAGTTGGGCGGGAGTCCGATTACCTCGCGCGGTCGCCACTACCTGTCACCTTTCGCGTAAACCTTCTCGAAGATTCTCGAAGTCCGTGTCACCGGTGATCCTCTGCGCGGTGGCAGTGCAGTTCGATCCGCGTGTTCGCGAGATAAGGCCGTTCCTCGGAGCCCATGTCGAGCAACACGGTGAGTTCGATCAGCGGTGATCCCAGGCCGTCCAGGTGCCACAGCGCAAGGCGTTGCGGTTTTGGTGTGCCGCTTCGGGGATGGTGCTGTGGCACCACGGGGAAGTCGAGGGAGCCCCCGCGCCCTGCCCCTGGGCGGTTCCCAACTCTGCGGTGATGGCTTCCGCGTAGGCCCGCGCACGCTCGAAGGCTAGCTCGCGCAGACGTGGGTTCTCGTCGAGAGTCTCTCCGCGGACCGCCCATATGGTCGAGCTGATGGAGGTGATCGGCTGCCTGCCGGTTCCTTGGCGGAGGAAACGGAAGCGTCCCCCGGGTGCCGTACGCACGTACTGCAGGTGGCTTTGGTGCCAGAGGGGCTCCCAGCTGAGCCCCCCGTACCACTGCTTCAGGTCCTCCTCGTCCTCCGGCATCGCGGACCAGCGGCCGGGCCAGCCGCTGATCTTGAGCGCGAGCAACTCGTCGAGCACCTGCTGTGGGCTGCGGCCGGCGATCAGGTGGGCCATGAGATGTACCTCGTCCTTCGGCGCTTGCTTCCCATCCGGCCTACTGTCCGGGCCAGTTCGGCGGCGGCCCCTGTGTCCAGCCGCTCGGCGGCTGGGGCGGCTGGACCGGGGGCATCCACTGGGCCTGCGGAGCCGCCGGAGCGTACGGCTGCTGAGGTGCCCCGGCGTACGGCTGTGGGGGAGCCACAGCGGGCTGTACGGGCGCGTACGGCTGCTGCGGAGCGACATACGCCTGATCGGCGGTGATGGCGGGAGCGGGGATGTACTGCGGCGGTGTGTCGAAGCGGGGCAGCGGCTGCGTGCTCACCCGGTCCAGGAGGACGACGTTGGGGTTGCAGTCGCCGGCGTGCACCTGGACGGCGCCGCCGGGCTGCCGTTCCACCACCAGCAGGTTGAACTCGGCGAGCGACTGGAGCTGCGTGGGTTCGAGGGCGTACTCGTAGACGCGCTGCCGCCCGGTCGCCAGGCTCGTGCTGTCACTGTCGCCGGTCGTACGGGTGGTGGACTCGTTCGTGGAGTGGGTGACGCTCGTGGAGGTGCCGGTCGTCTCGCTGTAGCTGCCGCCGGAGTTGGTGGAGTCCGACGTCGAGAGCGGGTTGAACCAGCCCTGGTAGGTCGTGGAACTGCTGCTGCCCCAGTTCCGGCCGTAGGTCTCCGAGTGGCTGGTGGTGGTGCCGCGGCTGACGGAGGAGCCGATCGTCTTGGCGACGGAGGTGTTGACGGTCCGGCCCTCGGTGTCCGTCAGCGAGTGCAGGACGAAGGAGTGGTGGCGGCCCAGGAAGTCGGCGGCGACCGTGGCCTCCTGGTGGTTGCCGAGCCGCATGAAGGCGACCGTTCCACCGCCGATGAGCTCCTGCCCGGAATCGCGCAAATGTGAGTGCACGAGGGTGAGTTGGGCGCCCCTGCGCTCGCACAGCTGGGCCAGTTGTTCGAGGTGACGTCGCTGGAGGCCCTGCTCGCCGAGCATCACGACGACACACGGGGCCTCCTCCTGGAACGAGGAGAGCCGCCGCATCACGCTCTGCAGGGCGAGGTCGGCCAGCAGTTCCGCGCTCGCCGAACCCGCGCCGAAGTCCAGCGCGACGCACGTCAGATAGCCGGGCCCACGCCCCTCACGGGCCGTTCCCAGCTGCTCCAGCGGGTGCACGAAGGACGCCAGCCGGATGAGGCTGTCCCGCATCTGGTCCTTGTTCTTGTCGCTGAACAGATCGTCCGCGATGCGGTTGCGCTCCTCCCTGCTCAGCGCCTTGGCGTCGTCGGTCTCACCCACCAGGACGCGCAGCCCGGCACCGAGCCGTGCCAGGGACACGTCCTCGCCCAGCGCGCCGCACAGTTGGGTGAGGATCCGGGTGTAGACGGCACGATCGGCCCGGGCCGATTCGGGGCTGTCTCCGTGGATGGCCTCGACCAGGGCCTGCACCAGTTCGTGCGGCGCGAGCCCGCTCACGATGCCGCTCTCCGCCATACGGCTGGGCAGCAGCTGCACGTCCACGGGCACGCCGCCCGCCTCGGCGAGCACGGACAGCTCACGGCACACCAGGGCCTGGGTCAGGTCCAGCACGATCAGCGGCCGCTGGCGCAGCGTCGAAGCGCCGAAGACCGTGAGGAAGCCCTCGCGACCGCGCTGGCTGCCGCCGAAGACGTCCAGTCGTCGGGTGCCCGCTCCGAAGGGCAGCGCGCCCCAGGCGTCCAGGCCGGCGATCCACTGCGTCTGCTGGGCCTCGTGGAGTGTCCAGCGTTGGTGCCACGACTGCCAGTCGTGTTGGAAACGTTCCTCCAGCGCCTTCGTCTGGGCGGTGCGGGCACGGGTGGCGGCGGTGTACCGCAACGAGGCGTAGAGGGCGCGCACCACCAGGATGCCGACGATGACACCGCCGATGGTGAGCATCACCGTGAAGACCAGGCTCAGCAGGTAGAACACCACGGCGACGACGATGCCGATCCTCAGCGCGGAGCTGATGCGGTCCTTGCGGTCCAGCCTGGCGGCCTGCACACGGTTCTCGTAGCTGCCGTCCAGCTCCGTGCGCTGCGGCTCGGCTTCGACGAACGGCTGACGGAGCGACTCGGGGTCGCGGTAGGTCCAACCGACGCGCTGGCCGGCGTCGAACAGTCTTTGATACGGGCCGAGCTGCCCGGCCTCGGTGTTCTCGATCGTCATGGGAGGGCTCCAGGCCGGTCAGGCGACGAAGGTCTCGATCGCGCGTATGCGCTTGTGCAGCGGCGGATGTGTGGACATGAGGCGCGCCATCGTTCGCTGCTTGCGGCGGTCGTCGTCGGCTCCCGCCGCGTGCCACCCGGTGAACACGGAGACCAGGAGCGGACCGTAGCCGATCAGGCCCGCGAACCGGTCGGCCCGCAGCTCACCCTGGCGCCCGGACCAGGCGAGCAGGAACGGTACGGCGTAGAGGGCCAACGCGGCCGGGAAGGTGAAGAGCAGGGCGATGGCCAGTACGCCGAGGAACAGCACGAAGAGCCCCGCGAGGATCTCGGAGATCGCGGCGAGGACACGGATCACGAGCCGCAGAGCGCTCATGACGAGTCGGGCGGGCACGGCGTACCAGTGGCCGAGCAGCCCGGCCCACGCGTGGCCGCCGACATGATGGCCCAGCTCGTGGGCGAGCACGGCGGCCAGTTGCTGGGGCGGGAGGCTGCGCATGGCGCCGCGCGTGACCCCGACGATGTGGCCCGCGGCGGCGGAGGCGTTCAGCTCGTCGGTGTCCTCCATCCACAGGTCGTACTTGGACCCGTCGACGCCGGCCCGTTGGGTGACCTCGTACCAGATCGGCTGGAGCACGGCGAGTTCGCTGCCCAGGGGTTCACGCATCTTGAAGTACAGCTTCGCCAGGCCGCGTTCGGTCGGCCGGTTGAACACCAGGGCACCCGATGCGAGCCACGCGACGACGAACGCCACGTCCACACCGCTCGGCATGGACAGCGAAATCAGGAACATCACCAGCAGGCTGCCCAGGAAGAGGGGGATGTTGAGCAGCAGGGTGGTCACGGAGGAGGAGTCGGCTCCGCGGCGAACCTCGGGGGTGCCCCCTGGAGCGTAGGCGCCGGAGAACTCGGCACCGGGGGTGGCCGATACGGGGGCGGGCACAGGTGGTGGGGGCGGTGGCGGTGCGTAGTGCACGGGCTGGGGCGCCTGCGGAAGCGGTGCCTGCGGAGCCGCGTACAGCGGGTGGTGGGGTGCCTGGGGTGCCTGGGGTGACATCTGCGGGGTGCTGTACGGCTGTTGAGGCGCCTGTGGGGGCGCCGGATAGTGCTGATGGGGTTGTTGCGGCGGGTGCGGGTGCGGGTGCGGGTGCGGGTGCGGGTGCGGGTGCGCGTGCGCGTGCGCGTGCGGGGGCGATTGCGGATACGGATGCTGATACGGCGGCGGCGCGAACTGCTGCGGTGGAACCGCCTGTTGGGGCGGAACTGTCTGATAGGGCGGCTGTGCCGGAGGCGGGTGGGCCGGGCCCGGGGCGTACGCCTGCGGGGGCTGGGCGGGGGCGCCGTACGGCGGCATGGCAGGCGGTGTACCCGGACCCTGGTACGCGGGCGGCATGGCAGGCGGTGCATCCGGAGCCTGGTACGCGGGCGGCGCCTGGTACGCGGGCGGCGCCTGGTGCGGCTGGCCGGGGGGAGGGTAGCCGTGGGGGAAGTCGCCCTGGGGAGGGTGGCCGGGGCCGACCGGCCGGCCCGGTTGGTGCGGATCGACAGGATGCGTCACGTAAGGGGTCCGCCCTGGGGAGGATGTGTGCCGAAGTGGCAGCCACATATGGACAGTTGAGGAATGACCGTCCCGAGGGCGGCAGCACGTACGCCTCTGGTGATGTGAACTCGCCCCCGTGACCGCCGAAGCGGCAGCCAGTCATTGATTCGCAGCCGAAACATGCTGCACGAATTCGCCCCCCGAGTCCAGTTGGAACCGCCGGAACGAAGTCACAGTTGCAAGGCTTGGCCTGGGACACGACCGGCTCTAGGGTGTAGGCGCAAGATCGACAACGGGGGAGACGTTGCGAACCGCACTGCTTGCGCACGATTCTGGTCAAGTCAGCGATGACGCCCGTTTCTTCACGTCGGCGGACATCTCCGGCAACTGGGATGGCCCGCCCGTTTGCCGGAGTGAAGTCAGCGAACGGGCCGCTTCCTGCGCCGCCTTGGAGCGGCACGGCAAAGGGCCTGACCGTCCACATCCTGTGAGCCCGGCCCGGTATCGCGGACGCGCGGGCCAGTCGTATCCGGTCGAGACACAACGGCCGCGGCTGCGCGCCGATCAGCGAGCGAGAGCGGTCCGTACCCCATGAACACCACGCCGTACGGCGGCACTTGGCAGCGCTTTCTCGACATGGACGCCTGCCTGCTGCGAGAGGTCCCTCGCCAACGCCTCACGGACGACCGGCCCCACGGGCCCGGCGACGACCTGCACGCCCAGCGGCTCGCCGCCCTGGTCTCCGCGCATCACGCACGGCGCTCCGACGACCCGACGGGCGGAGCGGTGTTCGTGGGGTGGGCGCGCCGCGCGGCGGACCGGCCCATCGACGTGATGGTCGGAGGGAGCGCTCTGCTCGGCGGTCGTACCGACGCCGACGGCGGCAGCGCTCTGCTGCGACTGCCCGCCGGCGCACGCGGACTGGCCCAGCCGACGGGCACCGCGGCATCCCTGTTCGCCGGCTTCCCGCACTGGAGCGCCGTCGCGGGTGTGACCGACGGGCTGCTCGTCGACGCGGAGCCGAACGCCACCGGGAGCGGCGCCGCACGGCAGCGGCCCAGCCTGGAGGACTGCCTCCTGGCGGTGTGGCAGGAGCCCTTCGCCTGGATGGTGTTCGCCGAACCGGTGCCCGCCGACGAACTCGACGACCTCACCGGCGACATCGCCGACGAACAGCGCCGCGCGATGTCCAAGGCGGACGGCTCGCCCGAGTACGCCATCGCCGCCGCCCGGTTGGAGCGACGGCACAAGGACCTGGCCAAGGCGTCGGCCACCGGGCTGTGGCGGATACGCCTGCTGGCGGGCGGCCGTACGCCGGAGGAGGCGGCCCGTGTCGCCGCGCTCGTCTGCGCCTCGGCGGACCTGGAAGGGCTGCCCTACGCCCTCCGGCCGACCGGGCGGGTCGGGGACCTGCCCACGGCGCTCGGCGGCGCTCTCCCCGCCCCCGAGGAGTGCCCCTTCCACGCCGGATCCGACCTGCTGGCAGCTCTGGCCCGGCCCCCCGCCCAGGAGATACCGGGCGTCCGGTTCGCGCTGCGCCCGGAGTTCGACGTCACCCCCGAGACCACCGGCCGTCCGGCCACGGCCGACACCCCGCCTCCGGTCCGGCTCGGGTCGGTGCTCGACCGCAACCGCAGCCCCGTGGGCGACCTGGAACTGACCCGCTCCACCCTCAACCGGCACACCTTCGTGTGCGGGGCGACCGGCGGCGGCAAGTCCCAGACCGTGCGCGGCCTGCTGGAGGCGGCGACCCATGCGGGCATCCCGTGGCTGGTGGTGGAGCCGGCCAAGGCCGAGTACCGGTTCATGTCGGCACGGCTCGGCGACACCAGCGAGGTCGTCGTCATCAAACCCGGCGACCCCGACGCGCTCCCGGCCGGCCTGAACCCCCTGGAGCCCTCGGCGTACGCGAACGGCGAGCGCTTCCCCCTCCAGACGCACCTCGACATGGTGCGCGCTCTGTTCCTGGCCTCCTTCGACCCGCAGGAACCGTTCCCACAGGTACTGAGCGCCGCGCTGACCCGCTGCTACGAGGACCTGGGCTGGGACCTCACCCTCGGCGAACCGCTCGTCCCCGGCACCGAGCCCCGCTACCCCACCCTCGAGGACCTGGAGCACACAGCCCTCGCGGTCGTGACCGACATCGGCTACGGCAAGGAGGTCGCCGACAACGTCCGGGGCTTCATCAAGATCCGCCTGGCCAGTCTGCGGCTCGGCACGACGGGCCGCTTCCTGGAGGGAGGCCGTCCGCTCGACTTCGGTGAACTTCTGCGCCGCAACGTCGTCTTCGAGATCGAGGACGTCGGCGACGACAAGGACAAGGCGTTCCTGATGGGCACGATCCTCATCCGGCTCGTCGAGTTCCTGCGCATGGAACAGCGCGTGACCCGTCGACTGTCCTTCCCCTTGCGGCACTTGAGCGTCTTCGAGGAGGCGCACCGGCTGCTGCGCCGCTCGGAGGAGGGCGGCGCGAGCGCCCACGCGGTGGAGATGTTCGCCGGTCTGCTGGCCGAGATCCGGGCGTACGGCGAGGGCCTGGTCATCGCCGACCAGATTCCCTCCAAGCTCCTCCCGGACGTCATCAAGAACACCGCCGCCAAGGTGGTCCACCGTCTCCCCGCCCAGGACGACCGCGAGGCGGTCGGCGCGACCATGAACATCACGGCGGCCCAGTCCGAGTACCTGGTCACCCTGCGGCCGGGCGAAGCGGCCGTCTTCACGGACGGCATGGACTATCCCCTGCTGGTCCGCATGCGGGACGGGACGGACCGCGAGGACGCGGGGGCGATCCGGCCGGCGTCGGCGGCCACGCTCACCGGGGAGCGCAGCCGCGCGTGCGGCCCCTGCTGCACGCCCGAGCCATGCACCCTCCGCGACCTGCGCAGGGCGCAGCGGTTGATGGACCAGCCCGAACTCCGGATCGCGTTGTGGGCGGAGATGGCTGTGGCGGCGCATCTGTTGGGGTGGACTACGCCGTTGCCGGGGGAGGCGATGCGAGAGGCCTTCGCCCCGTACCTGGCCACCGACCATGACCGCCGTCTGCTGAGCTGCGCGATCGGTCAGGCGGTCGACCGCGCGGTCCACAGCCGCGTCGGCGCGCCCACGGCGCCGGAGGAACTGGCCGAGCATGTGGCCGCGATGATGCGTGGCCAACTCGACGGGCAGGATCCTTGCCCGCGGGCGGAGCCTCGTTTCAAGGCGGCGAAGGGTACGAACACCCGGCTCTACTACCACGGGCGTCTCGCGACGCCGTCCGTGCTGGAACGGATCGTCGGGTGTGCGGATCCGTCGGAGGGGTGGTCTGAGCAGTTCGCCCGGGTTCTCGCCTGCTTCGAGCGGGTGCCGAGGCGGACGCGGGGAGAGCGGCTATGAACAGGGGGCACAGAGTGATCGCGGACATGGAGGAGTCCAGCACGTGAGCGAGCTTCAGGGGGCCGAGCATCCGCCCGCGCCGGAGATCGCCGCCCCCCAGTCATGGGAGATGGCGAACAAGGACGCACCGACGGAGCCGGACGACGCGGGGTCATTCAACGACTCGGGCGACGACACGGCTGGCGACCAGCGACTGGAGCCGATTGAGCCTGCTGAGTTCGCCGAGCCCGCTGAGCCGATTGAGCCTGCTGAGTTCGCCGAGCCCGCTGAGCCGGCCGAGGCCGATGAATGGGGCGAGCCCGCTGAGCCTGCCGAGCCTGCCGAGCCCGCCGAGTGGGGGCAGTCGGAGGATCCCGCAGAGCTGGCGGAGGCGCCCTTGGAGTCGGCGGAGTCGTCTGGCCCGGCGCAGGGTTCTTGGGGGTCTGTGGACTCTGGCGAGCAGGACGGCGAAGGCGACGAGGAAGGCCTTGAGTCGGAGGAGCCGGTCGAGCCGGAGGAATCTGCGCAGCCCGTGGAGTCCGAGGAGCCGGATATCGAAGAGGGCTATGCCAGTCCGCAACTGGAGGAAACGTACCCGGACTCGGCCGGTTCCCCGGACTCCCCGCAGTCTGCGGAGGTAGCCGAGCCCTCGTCGCCCACCGACGTCGCACAGCCTGTCGAGTCCGTGGAATCCGCCGAATCGGGCGAGCCCAGCGACGCCGGCGACAAGATCCAGAAGACGGTCGATCGTCCGTCCATCGAGAACATGTACTTCGATGACGGGGAGGAGATCGAAGGGCTGACCTACGGTGACCCGATCAACGAGGCCCCGGAGGGCAAGGTGCCGCTCTTCGACGGCCCGCCCACGCGTGAGCAGACCGCGCAGGGCAGTCTGAACGACTGCGGTGTCATCGCGTCGCTCGGGGCGGTCGCGGGGCACCGCCCCGAGGCCATCGAGAACGCTGTCCAGGAGAACCCCGACGGCACCTACACGGTGACCCTCTACGCCACGCAACGCGGAGCGGACGGCACCTGCCGGGCCACCGACCAACGGATCGAACTCGTCGTCGAGCCGGACCTCCCCGTGGTCGAGGACGATCCCAGTACGCCGGTCTTCGCGCAGATGGAAGGCGCGGCGTGGCCTGCGGTGCTGGAGAAGGCGATGGCCGCAGTCGACCAGACCTGGGACGACAAGCGCACGAACGACTGGGACGCGGAGTGGAAGGCGGACACGGACGTCCCCGACGGTCCCACGCCGGTCGGCTACGAGCGGCTCAACCAAGGGTCCACCGTGTGGGATCAGACCGAAATACTCACCCAGCTCACGGGCAGGGACAGCGTCATCCGTGGGTTCCCGCAGGGCGAGGGCGCCGGCCCCGCTCTGGAGGGTTACATGCAGCAGCAACTCGCGGACGGCAAACCGATTTTGGCCTCAACGCGCCTGCTCAACGAGGCAGCAGACGAAGAAGAACTGCCCTACGAGCTGGTTCCGAACCACGTGTACGAGGTGGTCGGGGCGCAGGACGGCATGGTCCGCTTGCGGAATCCTTGGGGTGTCAACGATCCGGAGGAGATGTCGACCGAGGAGTTCATCAGGAACTTCAGCGACCATGGGCGGGGTCTCTTCGGCACGCTCGTCTAGGACATTCGAACAACCGAGGAAACACTTTCCCTCGGGGTATTTAGAGAGGAGATACGTATGACGCGGGACAAGTTGGTGATCCGCTCCGGACAGCTCGCCAGGACCGCAGGAGGAAAGGTCGGCGGTGTGAGCAGCACGTCGGCCACCGGGTCGCGACCGGCCCGCGTGAAGCTGGCCGTTGTCGACGCGGACGGCACGGAGCACAAGGAGCGGCTAGAGCTGAACGACACCTTCCCTGTGGGCTCGGAGATCTGGCGTTTGGTGGACATCGCGCACTTCGCCGGCGGCAGGTGGACGGCCGTTGCTGTTCCTGCGGACGCACCCGTTGCGGACACCCCGCCCGAGGATTTCTCCTCTCCGGAGGCCCCCGACGAATGACGTGGACGGAAATACCGCACGGCGGGCTTGTGATCCGCTCCGGGCAGGTCACGACCACGGTTGGAGGCGGCCGGATCGGCGGGCTGAGTAGTGCCCGCCCCACGGGTGCGGAGCCGGCCGAAGTGCGCCTCGCCGTCGTCGAAGTGGACGGCACGGAGCGCTACGAGCAACTCCGTGTCGACGACACCTTCGCGGTGGACGGCGCGACCTGGCGCCTTACGGATACCCGGTACTTCAACCCTGGTCAGCGGGAGGTTGTAGCCGTTCCGACGGACACGGCATCCACCGCGAACGATTCGGAGCCTCCCTACAGTACTGATGCCTCGGACGCGTGATCTCGCGATACCGACGTGGGCCTGGTGGGCGATAGGGGGCGTCGTCAGGGTCGTAGGGCTCTGGCTGGGGGGCGGGCTTCGCGTTGAACAGGTGAGCTGCCCTCAATCTTGACGGCGACCTGGTGGGGGAGGGGGACGGCTGCGTGAACACGCGGATCCCCAGGGGTGCCCCAGGAGGTCTTGGCGTCGTCGGAGACTCGGACGATGTACTCGCCGTCGTCGAGTTCCAGGATCATGAAGAACCTCATGACGTCCTTGTGCGCTTGTTCTGGTGGAGAGAAGCCGCGTCGCGTGAGGACCTCCCCGGAGGCGCGTACGACTTCGAGCACCTCCGACAAGCCACCTGCCTGGTGCTGGAAGACGCGCGGTGACTCCAGTCTGCGAAGTCCGTCTGACTGGTGGTACGTCAGCCAGTTCAGGTGGATACGGGCCGACTTGCGGCCCCGGTCCCTCGTGGTGACGAGTACACCCAGCTGAGTTCGCGCCACGTACGCCCCGTCTGCGGATGTCCGCTCGGCTTACTGGCTCCAGACCTCTGGGAGATAGGGCCTCCAGGGATGGAAGTCCCCTAGACGATGACGGCCGTTGGCTTGACTCATGGCAAAGTCGCCGCGTGATCTGGACGACACGGACAGGTTCGTGGCGCCGCCCCAGACCTCGTGAGCCGTTCCCACCGCAAGGGTCAACTACATGACGATGAAAGGGCCGCCGCTGGAATCGGGCAGCCAGAAGGCAAGCCGGTACGGGTCACGCTCCTGCAGCCGGAACAACGGATCGGTGAAGATCGTGCCGCGCAGCCGGTCGGGGAAATCCTCGGAATCCCAGGAGCCTCAAGCTCCTCATGGCGGACACCACGGACGGTGAGGTGGACCCGGAGACCGGCCTCGTTCAGCCGCCTCACCGCCGCGGCGGCATCGTCCACGCCCTTGAGAGGGTCACCGACGCGTCCCATGACCAGGAGGTTCAGCGTCTCCGGCGCGGGATCGTGCCGCACCGGATCGTAGATCTTGGCGCCCGGAACGAATTCGTGGGAGTGCGGAACGTTCACGCCCTCCGCGGAAAGATCCCTGCTCGCCTGTGCCAGGAGCGGGCCGACACCGGCCACGACGTCCGAACGCTCCATCAGACCGCGTTCGATCGCGGAGTCCTTGGCAGCCTTGGCTTCGGCCTCCTCGGCAGTGAGGCCCCGTACGTACGGAAGCCGCTCGGGGCTCGTGTGCAGGAAATGCACCAGGCGCGCGTCCTGGTACCAGTTCTCGCGCAGCCCGGCGGCGGCCGGCCCGGAGAAACGCGAGTGGCCGATGATGATGTCGTACGGCTGGGCCGCGGGGTCTTCCAGTCCGTACTGCTGTGGGTCGCGGCCCGCGAGTTCTTCGAGCCAGTCCCGCCGTTTCATCGGCTGCGGTTCGCCTTCGGCGCCCGGCCCCGGGTCGATCATCGGTGGCTGGGTGTGCACCGTCCGCTGTATGCCCTGGTGCGCGGGCATGTCGGGATTGGCCGTGAACAGCGTGACGTTGTGCCGACGGGCGAGAGCCTCGGCCAACTCCTGGTTGAAGACCTCGGCGCCGCCCTGGCCTCTGCCGCTGTTGGGCCTTGACCCGGAATCTTGGACACGGGCTATGCGGCTTGGGCCAGGGTAGTTGATGTTGTGTCGAGTGCTGTCTCGTAGGCGATGGGACTGCG
>NZ_JBVISJ010000002.1:1043693-1045582 GCF_055575575.1 Streptomyces sp. NPDC034049 | reverse complement strand
AGCCGTACCGGAAGGTGCGGCTGGATCACCTCCTTTCTAAGGAGCACTTCTACCGAGCCCTACGGGGTGAGGTCAGAGGCCAGATCATCAGCGAATGTCTGATGCTGGTTAGCTCATGGGTGGAACGTTGATTATTCGGCACGGTTCGGTATGGATGAGAGCGCTAGTACTGCTTCGGCGTGGAACGCGAAGCTCATCAACCGATCGTGTCGGGCACGCTGTTGGGTGTCTGAGGGTATGGCCGTATGGCTGCCTTCAGTGCCGACCCCAGTGCACTCCGGTGGAAGCCGGGGGTGATGGGTGGTTGGTCGTTGTTTGAGAACTGCACAGTGGACGCGAGCATCTGTGGCCAAGTTTTTAAGGGCGCACGGTGGATGCCTTGGCACCAGGAACCGATGAAGGACGTGGGAGGCCACGATAGGCCCCGGGGAGTCGTCAACCAGGCTTTGATCCGGGGGTGTCCGAATGGGGAAACCCGGCAGTCGTCATGGGCTGTCACCCTTGCCTGAACACATAGGGCAAGTGGAGGGAACGCGGGGAAGTGAAACATCTCAGTACCCGCAGGAAGAGAAAACAACCGTGATTCCGGGAGTAGTGGCGAGCGAAACCGGATGAGGCCAAACCGTATGCGTGTGAGACCCGGCAGGGGTTGCGTATACGGGGTTGTGGGATCTCTCTTCTGTTGTCTGCCGGCAACAGGACGAGTCAGAAACCGTTGATGTAGGCGAAGGACATGCGAAAGGTCCGGCGTAGAGGGTAAGACCCCCGTAGCTGAAACATTGACGGCTCGTTTGAGAGACACCCAAGTAGCACGGGGCCCGAGAAATCCCGTGTGAATCTGGCGGGACCACCCGCTAAGCCTAAATATTCCCTGGTGACCGATAGCGGATAGTACCGTGAGGGAATGGTGAAAAGTACCGCGGGAGCGGAGTGAAATAGTACCTGAAACCGTGTGCCTACAAGCCGTGGGAGCGTCGCGCATCGAGTTTACTCGGTGCGTCGTGACTGCGTGCCTTTTGAAGAATGAGCCTGCGAGTTTGCGGTGTGTTGCGAGGTTAACCCGGGTGGGGTAGCCGTAGCGAAAGCGAGTCCGAATAGGGCGTTTTAGTAGCACGCTCAAGACCCGAAGCGGAGTGATCTAGCCATGGGCAGGTTGAAGCGGAGGTAAGACTTCGTGGAGGACCGAACCCACCAGGGTTGAAAACCTGGGGGATGACCTGTGGTTAGGGGTGAAAGGCCAATCAAACTCCGTGATAGCTGGTTCTCCCCGAAATGCATTTAGGTGCAGCGTCGTGTGTTTCTTGCCGGAGGTAGAGCACTGGATAGGCGATGGGCCCTACCGGGTTACTGACCTTAGCCAAACTCCGAATGCCGGTAAGTGAGAGCGCGGCAGTGAGACTGTGGGGGATAAGCTCCATGGTCGAGAGGGAAACAGCCCAGAGCATCGACTAAGGCCCCTAAGCGTACGCTAAGTGGGAAAGGATGTGGAGTCGCAGAGACAACCAGGAGGTTGGCTTAGAAGCAGCCACCCTTGAAAGAGTGCGTAATAGCTCACTGGTCTAGTGATTCCGCGCCGACAATGTAGCGGGGCTCAAGCGTACCGCCGAAGTCGTGTCATTCCAGCATAAGGGCCAACGCCTGCTGGGATGGGTAGGGGAGCGTCGTCTGCCGGGTGAAGCAGCCGCGTAAGCGAGTTGTGGACGGTTGACGAGTGAGAATGCAGGCATGAGTAGCGATACAAACGTGAGAAACGTTTGCGCCGATTGACCAAGGGTTCCTGGGTCAAGCTGATCTGCCCAGGGTAAGTCGGGACCTAAGGCGAGGCCGACAGGCGTAGTCGATGGATAACCGGTTGATATTCCGGTACCCGCTGTGAAGCGTCAAACATC
>NZ_JBVISJ010000002.1:967915-1043595 GCF_055575575.1 Streptomyces sp. NPDC034049 | reverse complement strand
GCTGAGACCTGATGCCGAGCCGATTGTGGTGAAGTGGATGATCCTATGCTGTCGAGAAAAGCCTCTAGCGAGTTTCATGGCGGCCCGTACCCTAAACCGACTCAGGTGGTCTGGTAGAGAATACCGAGGCGTTCGGGTGAACTATGGTTAAGGAACTCGGCAAAATGCCCCCGTAACTTCGGGAGAAGGGGGGCCATCACTGGTGATCCGATTTACTCGGTGAGCTGGGGGTGGCCGCAGAGACCAGCGAGAAGCGACTGTTTACTAAAAACACAGGTCCGTGCGAAGCCGTAAGGCGATGTATACGGACTGACGCCTGCCCGGTGCTGGAACGTTAAGGGGACCGGTTAGTCACTCTTCGGGGTGGCGAAGCTGAGAACTTAAGCGCCAGTAAACGGCGGTGGTAACTATAACCATCCTAAGGTAGCGAAATTCCTTGTCGGGTAAGTTCCGACCTGCACGAATGGCGTAACGACTTCTCGACTGTCTCAACCATAGGCCCGGTGAAATTGCACTACGAGTAAAGATGCTCGTTTCGCGCAGCAGGACGGAAAGACCCCGGGACCTTTACTACAGTTTGATATTGGTGTTCGGTTCGGCTTGTGTAGGATAGCTGGGAGACTGTGAAGCTCGGACGCCAGTTCGGGTGGAGTCGTCGTTGAAATACCAGTCTGGTCGTGCTGGATGTCTAACCCGGGTCCGTGATCCGGATCGGGGACAGTGTCTGATGGGTAGTTTAACTGGGGCGGTTGCCTCCCAAAGGGTAACGGAGGCGCCCAAAGGTTCCCTCAGCCTGGTTGGCAATCAGGTGGTGAGTGTAAGTGCACAAGGGAGCTTGACTGTGAGACCGACGGGTCGAGCAGGGACGAAAGTCGGGACTAGTGATCCGGCGGTGGCTTGTGGAAGCGCCGTCGCTCAACGGATAAAAGGTACCCCGGGGATAACAGGCTGATCTTCCCCAAGAGTCCATATCGACGGGATGGTTTGGCACCTCGATGTCGGCTCGTCGCATCCTGGGGCTGGAGTCGGTCCCAAGGGTTGGGCTGTTCGCCCATTAAAGCGGTACGCGAGCTGGGTTTAGAACGTCGTGAGACAGTTCGGTCCCTATCCGCTGCGCGCGCAGGAATATTGAGAAGGGCTGTCCCTAGTACGAGAGGACCGGGACGGACGAACCTCTGGTGTGCCAGTTGTTCTGCCAAGGGCATGGCTGGTTGGCTACGTTCGGGAGGGATAACCGCTGAAAGCATCTAAGCGGGAAGCCTGCTTCGAGATGAGTATTCCCACCCACTTGATGGGGTAAGGCTCCCAGTAGACGACTGGGTTGATAGGCCAGATATGGAAGCCTGGTAACGGGTGGAGTTGACTGGTACTAATAGGCCGAGGGCTTGTCCTCAGTTGCTCGCGTCCACTGTGTTGGTTCTGAAACCACGAACAACCCCATGCCATGGTCACGGTGTGGTGCGGTTGAGTGTTTCATAGTGTTTCGGTGGTCATAGCGTGAGGGAAACGCCCGGTTACATTCCGAACCCGGAAGCTAAGCCTTACAGCGCCGATGGTACTGCAGGGGGGACCCTGTGGGAGAGTAGGACGCCGCCGAACAATCTTTGAGAAAGCCCCTGCCGGGTGACCGGCGGGGGCTTTCTGCATTCCCGGGTCGTTTAGGGTCGAGTCATGCGCTATGACCTCGTGATCTTCGACAATGACGGTGTTCTCGTCGACAGCGAGCCGATCTCCAACCGGATCCTCGCCGAGTATCTGACCGAACTCGGGCACCCGACCTCGTACGAGGAGTCCATCCGGGACTACATGGGGTCCGCCATGCATCGGATTCATGAGCTCGTCCTGGAGCGGACCGGGCGGACGCTGCCCGGTGACTTCGACGACGTCTTCCACCGGCGGGTGTTCACCGCGTTCGAGCGGGAGTTGGTGGCTGTGCCGGGGGTCGTCCCAGTGCTGGAGAAGCTGGTCGCGGACGAGGTGCCGTACTGCGTGGCGTCGTCCGGGAGTCATGAGCGGATCCGGGTGGGGCACCGGACGACCGGGCTGGACCGGTGGTTCGGGGACGGGCTCGTTTTCAGTGCGCAGGACGTGGGGCGGGGGAAGCCGGCACCGGATCTCTTTCTGCACGCGGCCGAGCGGATGGGGGTGGCCCCGGAGAGGTGCGCTGTCGTCGAGGACAGCCCCCTCGGGGTGCGGGCGGGGCTCGCGGCCGGGATGGATGTGTACGGGTTCACCGCGATGACGCCGGCCGAGAAGCTGACCGGGGCCAGGGGGTACTTTTCGGACATGGGGGGCCTGCTGGACCTGCTGGCCTGTAGGCGCTCGTCACGGTTAGTTGAGCAGTATTCAACTTCCTCTACCCACGGGTAGGTCGCGGCCCCTACTGTGCCGCCATGACAGATGTACTGCGGCGCGGTAGGGCCGCGTTGGCGTTCAGCTTCTTCGCTCAGGGTGTCGCCTTCGCGCTGCTCGTGACGCGGATTCCGGCCATTCAGGACCGGTACGGGGTCTCCGACGCGCTGTTGCCCGCCTTCCTCGCCGCGGTGCCGATCCTCGCCGGGGTCGGCAGCGTCTGCACCGAGCAGCTCGTGAAGAAGGTGCCGCCGAGCCTGGTGCTGCGGTGGTCCCAGCCCGTCGTGCTCCTGGCCCTGCTCGGGGTGGGGGCCGGCGAGCAGATGGTCGTCCTCGGTGCCGCGCTGGCCGCCTTCGGGCTGGCGGTCGGGGCGCTCGACGCCTCGATGAACATGCTCGGGGTGAGCCTGCAACGGTCGTACGGGCGGAGCATCATGCTCGGCTTCCACGCCGTGTACAGCCTGGGCGGGATAGCCGGGGCCTCGCTGGCGTGGGTCGGGGCGCACTGGGACCTGGCGCTGCTGGTGTCATATCTGCCGGTGGTCGTCGTGCTGTTGCCGGCGGCGCTGGTCGGGAGCCGGTGGTACGTCGACGCCGGGCCGGAGCCGGCTGAGAAGGAGGACGCCGTTTCGGCGGTGGCGGGTGGGGCCGGTGGGTCCGTCGCCTTCAAGATGCTGCTGCCGCTCTGTCTGGTGATGTGCTTCGCGTACATCGGGGACTCGACCGTCTCCAACTGGAGCGCCAAGTACTTGCAGGACGTGCTGGGCAGCAGTGAGCAGCTCGCGACCGTGCCGTACAACGTCTATATGGTCACCACGCTGCTCGGGCGGTCGATCGGTGACTTCGGGGTGCGCAGGTTCGGGGCTGCGGCCGTCGTGCGGGCCGGGGCGCTGGTCGCGGCGGTCGGGTTCGCCGTGGTGGCGGGCGCGCCGGGGGCCTGGGTGGGCATGCTCGGGTTCACGCTGCTGGGGCTCGGGCTGTGTGTGCTGGTGCCGCAGACGTTCGCGGCGGCGGGGCGGCTGTTCCCCGGAGCTTCGGACGCGGCCGTCGCACGGCTGAATATCTTCAACTATGTCGGGTTCCTGATCGGTTCTCCGCTGGTCGGGGCCGTGGGGGATCTCTGGAGCTATCGCGGGGCGATGCTCATCCCGATGGCGTTGGTGCTGGTGACCCTGGTGTACGCCCGCTCGTTCGAGACCGAACCGGACCGATACGGTGGCGGGCATGAGCGGCCGCGCACAGCTGATGTGGGACGAGGCAGTAACGGGCTATGACTTCGGTCCGGACCATCCGATGGATCCGGTCCGGCTGGCGTTGACCCGGAGCCTGGTGACTGCCTTCGGGCTCGACCGGGAGATGGACGTCGTCTCGGCGAAGCCCGCCGGGGAGTCGACGCTGCGGCTCGTGCACCGCGAGGACTACGTGGCGGCGGTCCGGGCCGCGTCCGCCGATCCCGCGGGCGCGGACGGGTCGTACGGGCTGGGGACGGTCGACGATCCGGCCTTCGCCGGCATGCATGAGGTGTCCGCGCTCATCGCGGGGCAGTCGGTGGCGGCGGCGGAGGCCGTGTGGCGGGGGGACGCGCTGCACGCCGTGAACTTCGCGGGCGGGCTGCATCACGCGATGCCCGGGGGTGCCTCGGGGTTCTGTATCTACAACGACGCGTCGATCGCCATCGCCCGGCTGCTGGAGCTGGGGGCCGAGCGGGTCGCCTATGTGGATGTCGACGTGCATCACGGGGACGGGGTGCAGGCGGCGTTCTGGGAGGACCCGAGGGTTCTGACGATCTCGCTGCACGAACATCCCCGGACCCTGTTTCCGCAGACGGGGTGGCCCGAGGAGACGGGGGCCCCGTCGAGCGCGGAGGGGTCGGCCGTGAACGTGGCGTTGCCGGCGGGGACCGGGGACGCGGGGTGGGTGCGGGCGTTCCACGCGGTCGTGCCGGAGCTGATCGCCGACTTCCGGCCGCAGGTGCTGGTGACCCAGCACGGTGCCGATACGCACTTCGAGGATCCGTTGGCGCATCTGGCGGTGTCGCTGGACGCGCAGCGGGCGGTCCAGGTGGCGCTGCACGAACTGGCGCACGAGTACGCCGACGGGCGGTGGGTCGCGCTCGGCGGGGGCGGGTACGCGGTGGTGGATGTGGTGCCGAGGTCGTGGACGCATCTGGTGGCGATCGCGGCGGGGCGGGAGATCGCGCCGGAGACGGCGGTTCCCGAGGAGTGGCGGCAGCAGGTGTTCGCTCGTACGCGGCAGTTGGCGCCGGCGCGGATGACTGATGGGCGGTGGCCTGTGGAGTGGGCCGGGTGGGAGGCGGGGTACGACCCCGCGGATCGGTTGGATCAGGCGGTGTTGGCTGCGCGGAAGGCTGTGTTTCCGTTGCGGGGGTTGTTGCCGTAGGGGTTTCTCGCCCCCGCCTCCCCTACCCGTCCCGCCCTGAAGGGGGCTGGGCGCCCCCTTCGCCCCCCGTCAAAGATTCGGGGCTCCGCCCCGGACCCCGTTCGCGCAGTTCCCCGCGCCCCTGATGCGCGCGGTTCCCCGCGCCCCTGGAGGGGCTTACGCCAACTGTGTGGTTCGGCAAGGGGTTTCCGTGCGCGGGGGCGGGGCGTGCGTCAGCATCTGAGAGTGGTGAGCGGTGGGGCGTTGCGGCGGCATCTGGTGGGCTCGGGGTTGGCCGGGCGGGTCGCCACCGCCAGGGAAGCGAGTCTGCGGAGTTATCGGTTGTTCGCGGCTCGGGATCCTCGGTTTCTGATCGGTATCGATCCCGAGATGTCTTGGCGCCAGCGGGATGTGCTCGCTTTGATGGCGGAGAGGTGCGGTGTTTCGGCCGATCCAGGGTGTACATCCGGGCAGGATGTGATCGATCCGGAGCGGACCGTCGGGGCGCTGGACCGTTTCGCGGAACGGCTCGGGGCGGTCGCTCGGAGTGGTGGGGCGGTGCTCTTCGGGACCGGGCACCCACACCGGCTGATCGGCTTCTACGGCGCGTTGGCGGACGCTTTGTCGGCGGCGGGATGTGAGGTTCTCACCCCAGCGACGGGTAGACGTGTCGACATAACGACCCGGTTCGGTCTACGCACGTACAACCTCGACTACGTACGAGGTGTCGCTCTCGTCCGTGAGGCGCCCGCCCTGCGCTCCGGTTGTGCGACCGGCGTGCACACGCATTCACCGCTCCCGGTTCGGACGGTCCTGGCGGCCGCCGCGGAAGCCGGCGGGCCCCTCCCGGAACTCGTGGTGGGAGACCACGGATGGGTCTGCGGGGCAGGTCAGCTGGGGTTCGAGGCGATCGGGCTCGCCGACACGGACGATCCGGCGCTCTTCGTGGGGGAGGCGGAGGGGCGGGTGTCCGTCGCCGTTCCACTTGATGACGGTGTGCGGTCTGATTACTACCGACCGCTGACCCGCTACGTACTCAATCGGGCGTGTCTGTCACAGTAGGCCGCCGATGGCATCCCCTCTTCCCCACTCGCATCACCCGCCCCTACATTGGGGAGTGAGCACGCAACGACGAAGAGTCACCGGAAGGGGAAGCCGGTGGCCGTCGAGTGCGGAAGGTTCAGGTGTGTCATGGCTGCAGCTGGCGAGAGGCCTCTGAACGAGGTTCAGTTCCTGACCGTGGCGGAAGTCGCCGCGGTGATGCGCGTGTCGAAGATGACCGTGTACCGCTTGGTGCACAGCGGTCATCTGCCGGCGATCCGGGTGGGCAGGTCCTTCCGGGTGCCGGAGCAAGCGGTGCACGAGTACCTCCGCGAGAGCTATGTGGGGGTGGAGACGGCCTGACGGCCATCGGGGCCGAGGGGCTCCCGGAGGCCCTGCGGGACTTCCGGGATACCCCCGGTTCCCCCTCGATTACGACCTCAGCGCTCGGACGGGTAGGCTGGCCCCTCGTAGGTCGTATGGGCCCATGGCGCCCAAACACCGAGTGATGAGAAGTGAGCGAGGGTAGTCGTGGGCTCTGTTATCAAGAAGCGGCGCAAGCGGATGGCTAAGAAGAAGCACCGCAAGCTGCTCAAGCGCACCCGCGTTCAGCGTCGCAACAAGAAGTAAGGCGGTCCGGCCCCGAGATCGGGGTCCTGGCCGGCCCCCCTCGCGTAAGGGGGCCGTACGCCTTGCTCTCTTGCGCGAACGCTGTCGAGAACGCGTTGCCGCGGCCCCCCACCGGAAATCGGTGGGGGGCCGCGGTGTTTCTCCCGTTCACGGGTTTTCACCGGTCGTGGTTTTTTGCCGGTCGTTGACGGGGTCGCGGTCACCACAGTGCAACATCGACCCGCTAACGTGGCCGCACACGGGGAACCCGGAGAACACACGGAGAACACGAGGAAGGCGCTGATCTTGGGGAAGGTCGTGCTCGTCACCGGTGTGGCCCGTCAGCTGGGTGGCCGGTTCGTGCGGCGGATCCAGCGTGACCCACAGGTCGACCGGGTCATCGCGGTGGACGCGGTGCCGCCGGGACACCACCTGGGCGGCGCGGACTTCGTCCAGGCCGACATCCGTCAGCCCGCCATAGCCCGCCTGCTGGCCGAGCACAACGTGGACACCGTGGTGCACATGGACGTCACGGGCACCCCGCTGGGCAGCGGCGGCCGCGCCACGCTCAAGGAGACCAACGTCATCGGCACCATGCAGTTGCTCGGTGCCTGCCAGAAGTCCCCGCTGATCAAGCGGCTGGTCGTGAAGTCCAGTACGAACGTGTACGGTTCCGCGCCGCGCGATCCGGCCGTGTTCACCGAGACCAACCCGCCCAAGTCGCTGCCCAGCGGCGGCTTCGCCAAGGACACCGTCGAGGTCGAGGGGTACGTCCGCGGGTTCGCCAGGCGGCGGCCCGATGTGGCCGTGTGTGTTTTGCGGTTCGCGAACATCCTCGGGCCGAGCGCCGATTCGCCGCTCGCCTCGTACTTCTCGCTGCCGGTGCTGCCGACCGTGCTCGGCTACGACCCCCGGTTGCAGTTCGTGCACGAGGACGACGTCATCGAGGTGCTGCGGATCGCCTCGCACGAACCGACGCGCGGCACCCTCAACAGCGGCACGTTCAACATCGCCGGCGACGGTGTGCTGCTGCTCTCTCAGTGCGCGCGGCGTCTCGGCCGGCCGACGGTGCCGCTGCTGATGCCGGCGGTCAGCTGGGTCGGCTCCATGGTCCGCACGCTGGGTGTCACCGACTTCTCGCCGGAGCAGCTGCGGCTGCTGACGCACGGGCGGGTCGTGTCGACCAACCAGATGCGCGAGACGCTCGGCTACCGGGCCCGGTACACGACTGCCGAGACGTTCGCGGACTTCGCCCGCAGCAGGGGGCCCGGCCTCCTGCCCCCCGAGGCCCTCGCAGGGGCCATCGACCGGATCGCCGCCCTGCCCGTGCCCACCGTGGGTGGCGGTCAACCCCCGACGCAGAGCGCCAACTGAGGAGCGCATCAACGATGGCGGATGCCAAGGTCATTCCGTTCGACGACGACCGGACGCGCGGGGGCGCCGTGCAGCGCCCGCCGCGTCGGCGGAGTACGGGAACCCGGCGCAAGGGCGAGAGCGCGGTCGTCCGGGACGTCCGTGAATCCGGCGAGGTCCAGGCCCTCCCCGGACGGGCGATGGGGACGGATGATGTCCCTGTGACACGGGAGAAGCCGGAGCCGCCCCAGGAGGCCGCCGAGGCACAGGACGGCGGCGGGCTGGAGCGCCGGATCGCGGGCGGTCTCGCGTTCCTGCGCAAGCGCCTCACGGGCGACTACGAGGTCGACGACTTCGGCTACGACGCCGAACTCACCGACCAGGTGCTGATGTCCCTGCTGCGGCCGGTGTACGAGAAGTACTTCCGGGTCGAGGTGAAGGGCATCGAGAACATCCCGACGGACGGCGGCGCCCTGATCGTCTCCAACCACTCGGGGACGCTGCCGCTGGACGGCCTGATGATGCAGGTCGCCGTGCACGACAACCACCCCACGGGGCGGCACCTGCGGCTGCTCGCGGCGGACCTGGTCTTCATGCTGCCGGTGGTCAACGAGCTGGCCCGCAAGCTCGGGCACACCCTCGCGTGCGCGGAGGACGCCTCACGGCTGCTGGAGCAGGGCGAGCTGGTCGGGGTCATGCCGGAGGGCTTCAAGGGGCTCGGCAAACCCTTCGGGGACCGCTACAAGCTCCAGCGGTTCGGTCGGGGCGGCTTCGTCTCCACCGCTCTGCGGGCGGGGACGCCGATCATCCCGTGCTCGATCGTGGGCGCGGAGGAGATCTACCCGATGATCGGGAACTCCAAGACGCTCGCCCGGCTGCTCGGTTTCCCCTACTTCCCGATCACGCCGACGTTCCCGTGGCTCGGCCCGCTGGGTGCCGTACCGCTCCCGACGAAGTGGACGATCCAGTTCGGCGAGCCGATCCCGACGGACGGGTATCCGCCGGAGGCCGCCGAGGACCCGATGCTGATGTTCAACCTGACCGACCAGGTGCGGGAGCAGATCCAGCACACGTTGTACAAGCTGCTGGTGCAGCGGAGGTCGGTGTTCTTCTAGCTTCGACCGGCGGACGTACGACGGTGGGGGCGCCCTTCTCGAAGAAGGGCGCCCCCACCGTCGTACCGCGGGACTATTCGCCGGTGTCGCCGTCGATGCCCAGGCCGGGCAGGAGGCCCGGGAGGAGGGGCGGGAGGGTGACCTCGGGGTCGTCGGGCGGGGTGGACCTGCCGGTGGACGGGGAGGAGCTGGTGGTGTCGTCCTGGGGCGGGTCCAGCAGGCCGCCGGTGGTGCCGCCGACGAGGCCCTCGCCGCCGCTGTCCGCGTCGGAGGTGGACGGCTTGGGCTTGCCGCCGGTGTCCTCGCCGCTGCCGGCGGAACCGCCGGAGGCGCTCGGGGCCGGGCCGCCGGGGTCCGTGGTGCCGGGGGAACCGGTGCCGGGGGAGCGCTGCTTGCCGTCGCCGCCCCGGGTGGGGGGCTGCGGCAGGAGCGACGAGTGCGGGGCGACCTCGTCGTCTATGGCGTCGAAGACCGACGAGACCTGCTGACTCACGTCCCCGAGCTGCACGGGCAGCCGGTCGCGGAGCGCGCCCCAGGCCTCGCGGTGGGACCGGGAGAAGGCCGACAGGGCCCGGATGGGGCCCAGGGAGTCCGGATCTCGCTCGAACGCCTCGTGGAGCAGCCGGTGGCCCTCGGCGGCGTCGTGGCGCATGCCGTTGAGGGCGCGGCGGATCTCGCCGAGCGACTCGTGGTCGAGGTGTCCGCTCCGGCCGCGCTCCATGAGGCGGCGGGCCTCACCGAGCCGGGTGGACGCCTGGTCCAGATAGAGCCGGCCCCGGTCGTCGCTGTCGTCGGCCAGGGTCAGTTTCACGTCCTCGATGCCGCGCTTGAGGCCGTAGAGCGAGTCACCGGGGAGAGCGTCCGAGCTGGCGGCGGCCACACCGCCGAAGGCGCTCGCGGCCACACCGACGCTGAGGCCGCCCGCGGCGAGCCCCTTCGTCAGACGGGACCTTGGTCGCAACTTCCCCAGCGGGCTCGCCCGGTGAGCACCTCGTGCCTTGCCCGATCGCTGCTCGGGCACCGAAGGGTCCGCCTCACGCCCCGCGAGCGTGCCGTCCCGCAGCATGGCTTCCATCGCGGCCACCAACTGGGCGCGATGGACGACCTTGACCTCGGGGTCGAGCACTGGCTTGGGCAGCTCGTCGAGACCGGTGGTGAGGGCCAACATGCGGCCCCGCTCGGTCTGTTCCGCTGCCGGGGCCGGTGCCGATCCCTCGGGCTGCTCGGCCGCCGTGCCCCGGTCGGACAGCTCCTCCAGGGCCTGGGCGAAGGCGTTCGCCCGCCGGTGCGCCGATACGTTCGCGATCACTGGCGGCACCTCCTCTCGTCATGACGGTCGACTCCCCAGGGGGTCCTGAGGGTTGCGCGACCCTGACCGAGCAACACGATCGAGTGATCGGTGTCGGCCAGGCGCGACCACAGGGAGCCTGTATCCCGCACAACGAGCGGCGCGGCACTTGGGTTACGGACGGCGGATGATCGGACGTGGAAGTCAACGGACTTCGACGCAGGGTGAGTTGGGTGTCGCGGAGCGTATGTGATCGATGCGCTCGGTCGACCCGGTGGGCCGGCGGCTCGGCCGTGGTGGTCCCGGTGAGCGGGGCTTCAGCGGGCGTCGTCCGGGAGGAGGCGGGCGAGGGTGCGGACCGCGCGGTACTGGAGGGTCTTGATCGCGCCCTCGTTCTTGCCCATGACCCGGGCCGTCTCGGCGACGGAGAGGCCCTGGAGGAAGCGGAGGGTGACGCACTCCTGCTGCTGGGGGTTGAGCCGGCGTACGGCTTCCAGGAGGGCGGCGTTGGAGAGGGACTCCAGGACGGAGTCCTCGGGGGAGCGCTCGACCTCGTTGGCGTCGAGCATCTCGCCGGTGGTGACCTCCAGCCGGAAACGGCTGGACTTGAAGTGGTCGGCCACCAGGTTGCGGGCGATGGTGACCAGCCAGGCGCCGAAGTCACGGCCCTGCCAGGTGAACGTGCCGATGCGGCGCAGGGCGCGCAGGAAGGTCTCGCTGGTGAGGTCCTCGGCGGTCGCCTTGCCGCCGACGCGGTAGTAGATGTAGCGGTAGACGGTGTCGCTGTACTGGTCGTACAGCCGGCCGAAAGCGTCGGCCTCGCCGGACTGGGCGCGTTCGACGAGGTCCATCATGCGGGCGCTGTCGCTGTCCGCGGCGGGACGGCGGGTGGTCGTGGCGGTGGATCCCGAACGGCCTCGTCTGCCCACCGTCGCGCTGCCGTCGGCCAGTGCGTAGCACGGGCCGACGGGCGCGGCGGAGGTGGCGAGGGCGGGGACGGCGTACGCGGTGGGGACGAAGCCGCGCAACAGTTGGTTGACCGTCGCGCGCAGCGTAGCCAGGCCCGAGGCGTCAACCCCGACGTGTGGGTACACGGGACTCCCAGAGGCAGAGCTTCCATCACGTGCAGTGCGGAACCTTTCACCCGTCGTAGCGACGGAGGGGTACCGGTTTGCGTTTGAGGAGAATAACGCTTCGTGCAGGCACTGCTACACCCAGTTGCTCAAATCATCGATTACGTCGCTTCTGTTACCGATTGACGGCTGCTCAAGTTCCGTTCGGTGATCGGTTGTTGATCGATTGGGTTCGTGTTCCGTCTGGGTGCGGGGCGTGTTGTGGTCGGGTGCGGACGGCGTGACTGAGGGGGGTGCGGTGGGGGTATGACCGCTGGAATGCCGGGTGACAGGGGCCGGAGCACCGAACGCGCGAACGCCGGAGGGGCTGGGTTCCCCCAGCCCCTCCGGCGTTCGAGAAACGATCAGCCGTTCAGCGGCGGCGTCGGTGCAGCGCGATCGCGGCCGCCGTGCCGCCGGCCACCGCGCCGACGCCCGCCGCCGCGGGCAGACCGACCTTGGCGGCCTTGCGGGCGGTGCGGTAGTCGCGCAGCCGCCAGTCCATGTCGCGGGCGTGCTTGCGGAGTTTGCTGTCGGGGTTGATGGCGTACGGGTGACCCACGAGCGACAGCATCGGGATGTCGTTGTGGGAGTCGCTGTACGCGGCGCAGCGCGAGAGGTCGAGGCCCTCGGCGGCGGCCAGGGCGCGGACGGCCTCGGCCTTCGCCGGGCCGTGCAGCGGCTCACCGACCAGCTTGCCGGTGTAGACGCCGTCGACGGACTCCGCGACCGTGCCCAACGCGCCGGTCAGGCCGAGGCGTCGGGCGATCACCTGGGCGATCTCGACGGGGGCGGCCGTGACGAGCCAGACCTTCTGGCCGGCGTCGAGGTGAGCCTGGGCCAGGGCACGGGTGCCCGGCCAGATGCGCTCGGCCATGTACTCGTCGTAGATCTCCTCGCCGATGATCGTCAGTTCGGCGACGCGGTGACCCTGGACGATGGAGAGCGCGGAGTTCTGGGCGTCCTGCATGTGTTCGGGGTCCTCGGAACCCGCCAGCCGGAACCACGCCTGCTGCCAGGCGAATCGGGCGAGGTCACGGGTCTCGAAGAACTTCCTCTTGTACAGGCCCCGGCCGAAGTGGAAGAGCGACGCGCCCTGCATGACGGTGTTGTCGAGATCGAAGAACGCGGCGGCCTTGTCGTCGCCGAGGACCGGGAACTCCGGTTCCTTGACGGCGTCGGGCGCGGGGGAGACGTCCTCCAGCTCCTGGGAGGACTTGCGCGCTGCCTCCGCAGAAGCCTCGCCTGCCAAAACGCTCCGCGCCGTGGCGGAGCGCCTACGGGGAGTGAGCCATCCGAGAGCGGCCATGTCGTGAGCATAGCCAGTCTGTTCGGTACTTCCGGAGTCCGGAGGTTTGCGGGCTGTGAACTCCCTGCGGCCATGTCGTTAAAGGAGGGGTCCCGGCGGCGTGTCCGCGTGCGGAAGAGGGCGTGGCGGTGGGGAAAAGGGCAGGTCGTGTGCTTCATGGTGAGGAGGAGGTGTGGAAGTCCGGTGCGGAGCGACAATGGCCGGCATGAGTGCGATGTTCCGGCGGGCGCCGAAGAATCCCGGTGAGCGACTCGTCACACTGATCGGCAAACCGGGGTGCCATCTGTGCGACGACGCGGAGGCGGTGATCGGGAAGGTCTGCGGTGAGCTGGGCGTTCCCTGGGAGAAGAAGGACATCACCGAGGACGAGGAACTGCACCGCCAGTACTGGGAGCAGATCCCGGTGGTGCTCGTGGACGGCGCGCAGCACACCTTCTGGCGTGTGAACGAGGAGCGCCTTCGCAAAGCCCTCTCCCAGAGGTGACCCGAGTGTGACCTGACCGACCAGTCCAAGTGGTCCCAAAAGTCGCTTAGGATCGATGGGCTGGTTGGTCTCGGGGGCGGGATTCGTGAGGAGAGTGTGCGGTTTTGCCCCCGTCGTGCAAGGCGTCAGGTGAGGAACGAGGGCATGCCCGTGTCGGTTCCACATGCGTGCGTCGGGTGTGCGTGACCCCGGTCACGTTGGCCGGGCAAATCGGACACCATCTTTGTGCACGCGTTCACAAAGACATAGCCTGCTGTCGACGGGGCGGTCTGGGGACGCATGACCGCCCGCAGCCCCGCTCTACCCGCAGGAGCACCGTGGCAACTGGCCGAACTCACCGACCGGCGACCCGTAGCCGAGGGATTCCCGAGGCCACCGTCGCCAGGCTTCCGCTGTACCTCCGTGCCCTGACCGCGCTGTCGGAGCGCTCGGTACCCACCGTTTCATCCGAGGAACTGGCAGCCGCCGCCGGGGTCAACTCCGCGAAGCTGCGCAAGGACTTCTCGTACCTCGGCTCGTACGGGACGCGGGGCGTGGGCTACGACGTCGAGTATCTCGTCTACCAGATCTCGCGTGAGCTTGGGCTGACCCAGGACTGGCCGGTCGTGATCGTCGGTATCGGCAACCTCGGCGCCGCGCTCGCCAACTACGGCGGGTTCGCCTCGCGCGGGTTCCGGGTGGCGGCGTTGATAGACGCCGATCCGGCGATGGCGGGCAAGCCGGTCGCCGGGATCCCGGTCCAGCACACGGACGAGCTGGAAAAGATCATCGACGACAACGGGGTGTCCATCGGGGTCATCGCCACCCCCGCCGGTGCCGCCCAGCAGGTGTGCGACCGGCTGGTCGCCGCCGGGGTCACGTCGATCCTGAACTTCGCGCCCACCGTCCTGTCCGTGCCGGACGGTGTCGACGTGCGCAAGGTGGACCTCTCCATCGAGCTCCAGATCCTCGCCTTCCACGAGCAGCGCAAGGCCGGCGAGGAGGCCGCGGGCCAGGCCGACGCCGTACCGCCGGCTCCCCGGCAGTCCGGGAAAGGGCCCGACGGGGATGTCCCCGCCGTGATGCCGGCATGAGTCTCCTGGTCGTCGGGCTGAGTCACCGCAGCGCTCCGGTGAGCGTGCTGGAGCGGGCCGCGCTGTCCCTGGACGCGCAGATCAAGTTGCTTCAGGACACGGTCGCCGCCGAGCCGGCCACGGAGGCCGCCGTCCTCGCCACCTGCAACCGCATCGAGCTCTACGCCGACGTGGACAAGTTCCACGCGGGCGTCGCCGAGTTGTCCACGCTGCTGGCCCAGCACAGCGGCGTGGGGCTCGACGAGATCACCCCGTATCTCTACGTGCACTACGAGGACCGGGCCGTCCACCATCTGTTCTCGGTGGCCTGCGGGCTCGACTCCATGGTCGTCGGCGAGGGGCAGATCCTCGGGCAGATCAAGGACGCGCTGGCCCGCGCGCAGGAGCTGCACACCGCCGGGCGGCTGCTGAACGACCTGTTCCAGCAGAGCCTCAGGGTCGGCAAGCGGGCCCACTCCGAGACCGGGATCGACCGGGCCGGACAGTCGCTGGTGACCTTCGGCCTGGAGCAGTTCACCGCCGGCACGGACGTCGCGGACTGGGCCCGGGGCAAGCGGGCCGTCGTGATCGGCGCCGGGTCGATGTCCTCGCTGGCCGCCGCGACCCTCGCGCGGGCCGGCGTCGGCGAGATCGTGATCGCCAACCGGACGTACGACCGGGCCGAGCGGCTCGCGCACCTGCTCGAAGAGCAGTACGGGCGCGGCGTGGCCGCACCGGGCGAGACCGAGGTGCTGGCCCGCGCGGTCCCGATGGAATCGGTGCCGGACGAGCTGACACGTGCGGACGTCGCCATCTCCTGCACCGGCGCCACGGGCCTGGTGCTGACCGCCGAGATGGTCGCCGCGGCCGTCGAGGGACGGGTGCCCGAGGGCGCGTTCCCCGCGGAGGCCGGGACGCGCACCGACGTACGGCCGGTCCTGCCGCCGACCTCGCTCGGCAGTGACGACGACTGCCCCCTCGACCTGCCCGCCGTGCAGGGCGGTGGCTTCTCCGTGCTCGGGGAGGCCGCGGTGGCCGGGATGGACGCGGCCACCCTGGAGCAGCACGCGGCCTGGGTCGACAACGCGACCGTCGACCGGCGCGCGAGCCGTCGCACGCCGGAGCGTGAGGCCGCGCGTACGTCCGCCGCCGACGCCGAGCTGATCGCCGCGCTCGTCGCGGCCGTCGCCGTCACCGGACGGATCACCGAGCTGCGCCGGCCTGAGCCCGTCGTCGAGGTGCCGCGGCCCGCGCCCGTGCTGGCGCTGCTGGACCTGGCGATGCCCCGGGACATCGACGCCGCGGCGCACCGGCTGGCCGGGGTGCGGCTGGTCGACATCGAGTCGCTCGCCGAGGTCTCCGCCGACGCGCCGATGGCCGCCGACGTCGACATGGTGCGGAGGATCGTTTCGGACGAGGTGGCCGCCTTCGGCGCCGCCCAGCGGGCCGCGCACATCACACCCACCGTCGTGGCGCTGCGCGCCATGGCCGCCGATGTCGTCGCCGGCGAGATCGCCCGCCTGGAGGGCCGGCTTCCGGACCTCGACGACAAGCACCGCGGCGAGATCACCCAGACCGTGCGGCGCGTCGTCGACAAGCTGCTGCACGCCCCGACCGTACGGGTCAAGCAGCTCGCGGCCGAGCCGGGCGGCGCCGGGTACGCGGACGCGCTGCGCACCCTGTTCGACCTGGACCAGGAGACGGTCGCGGCCGTGTCCCGGGCCGAGAGCAGTTCCGAGAACGACGCCGAGAACCGAGGGCGATCATGAGTGACCAGGCACTGAGGCTGGGGACCAGGCGGAGCAAACTCGCCATGGCCCAGTCCGGGCAGGTGGCGGAGAGGGTCCGCCGGCTGACCGGGCGGCCCGTCGAACTCGTGGAGATCACGACGTACGGCGACGTCTCCCGGGAGCAGCTGGCGCAGATCGGCGGCACGGGCGTGTTCGTCACCGCGCTGCGCGAGGCGTTGCTGCGCGGCGAGGTCGACTTCGCCGTGCACTCCCTCAAGGACCTGCCGACCACGCACCCGGACGACCTGGCGCTGGCCGCCGTGCCGGTGCGCGAGGACGCGCGCGACGTCCTGGTCGCCCGGGACGGGCTCACCTTCGAGCAGCTGCCCGCCGGCGCCCGCGTCGGCACGGGTTCGCCCCGGCGCATGTCCCAGCTGAACGCGTACGCGCGCAGCCACGGGCTCACCATCGAGACGGTTCCGATCCGCGGGAACGTCGACACGCGGATCGGTTACGTACGGAAGGGCGAGCTGGACGCAGTGGTCCTGGCCGCCGCCGGACTGAACCGGATCGGACGGAGCGACGAAGTGACCGACTTCCTCTCGGTCGACACTGTTTTGCCCGCCCCCGGCCAGGGGGCACTGGCGATCGAATGCACCGCGGACAATGCGGAGCTGATCGCCGCGCTCGGTGGCCTCGACGACCCGCATACCCGGGCCGCCGTGACCGCCGAGCGGTCCCTGCTCGCCGCCCTGGAGGCCGGTTGCAGCGCACCTGTGGGTGCGTTCGCCGACCTGCTGGCCGACGGGCAGATTGTCAAGGAGATGCGCCTGCGCGGCGTCGTCGGCACGATCGACGGCTCGACGCTGGTGCAGCTGTCCACCACCGGTCCCGTGCCCGAGACGTACGACCAAGCAATGGCGCTCGGCCGTGAACTCGCCGCCGAGATGCTCGCTAAGGGCGCGGCCGGTCTGATGGGGGAGCGAGCACATTGAGCCCCACCACCCTTCCCGCCGGTCCGGACCACGGTCACGTCACCTTCCTCGGTGCCGGACCCGGGGATCCGGGACTGTTGACACTGCGCGCCGTCGAGGCACTGGCGAACGCGGACGTTCTCATCGCCGAGCACGACGTGCTCGACGTGGTGCGTACGCATGCCCGCGCCGGCGTCGCCCTACTGGACACCGACTCGAGCCCGCCGTCGGTGCTGACCGCGGCGTCCTCAGCCACTGCCTCTGCCTCTTCCGCGGCTACTTCAGCGGATACGTTTTCGGGCACAGGCACGCCTCAGCTGACAGTTGTTGACGGCGCGTCAACAACCGCTGGTGCACCCGCTGTGCGGGATGCGGCACATCTTGTCATGGAGGCCGCGCGGGGCGGCAAGCGGGTCGTGCGTGCGGTGTCCGGGGACCCCGGGCTCGACACGTACGCCACCGAGGAGATGCTGGCGTGCGCCGCCGCGGGCGTGCCGTTCGAGGTGGTCCCGGGCGTGGCGGCGGCCGTGGGTGTGCCCGCCTACGCCGGTGTGCCGCTGCGGGACGCGCAGGGCGCGGACGTCCGGTTCGTCGACGCCCGCACGGCGTCCGACCGCTGCTGGGCGGAGGTCGGGGTGTCCGACGGGACGGTCGTGGTCTCGGCGGCGCTGGAGACCGTGGCCGCCGCCGCGGGTGAACTGGTCGCCGCGGGCCGCAAGCCGGACACCCCCATGACGGTGACCGTCGCGGGCACGACGACGCGGCAGCGCACCTGGACCGCGACGCTCGGCACGATCGCGCAGACGCTGAAGCAGGCGAAGGTGCTGCCCTCGCCGGAGGGCGGCCGGCCGGTGATAGCCGTGGTCGGCGAGCGTTCCGCCGCGGCCCAGCGCGACCAGCTGTCGTGGTTCGAGAGCAAGCCCCTGTTCGGGTGGCGGGTCCTCGTGCCGCGCACGAAGGAGCAGGCCGCGTCGCTCTCCGACCAACTGCGCTCGTACGGGGCCGTACCGCACGAGGTGCCGACGATCGCGGTCGAGCCGCCGCGCACGCCGCAGCAGATGGAGCGGGCCGTGAAGGGGCTCGTGACCGGCCGCTACGAGTGGATCGCGTTCACCTCGGTCAACGCCGTCAAGGCGGTGCGGGAGAAGTTCGAGGAGTACGGGCTCGACGCCCGTGCCTTCGCCGGGATCAAGGTCGCGGCGGTCGGGGAGCAGACCGCCAAGGCGCTCATCGCCTTCGGTGTGAAGCCCGATCTGGTGCCCAGCGGGGAGCAGTCGGCGGCCGGTCTGCTGGAGGACTGGCCCCCGTACGACCCGGTCTTCGACCCGATCGACCGGGTGTTCCTGCCGCGCGCGGACATCGCCACGGAGACGCTGGTCGCCGGGCTGATCGAGCTCGGGTGGGAGGTCGACGACGTCACGGCGTACCGGACCGTGCGCGCGTCGCCGCCGCCGGCGGAGACCCGTGAGGCCATCAAGGGCGGTGGTTTCGACGCGGTGCTGTTCACCTCGTCCTCCACCGTGCGGAACCTGGTGGGCATCGCCGGGAAGCCGCACAACGTGACGGTGATCGCCTGTATCGGGCCCGCGACGGCCAAGACGGCCGAGGAGCACGGGCTGCGGGTGGACGTGATGGCTCCCGAGCCGTCCGTGCACAAGCTGGCCGAGGCGCTGGCGGACTTCGGGCTGCGGCGGCGGGCTGCCGCCGTGGAGGCGGGGGATCCCGTGACTAGGCCGAGCGAGCGCCGGCCGGGGGCGCGGCGGAGACGGTCCACGACCTGAGGCGAGGCGTGAGAGAGGGGCGGTGGCTGCTTGCGGCTGCCGCCCCTCTTCGCTGCCCGGACCGGACCGGACCGGACCGGACCGTCGGCGCGCCGTTCCCCCTCTGCGATCGCCGTCACCGCGGCCGCCGTAGGGGTGTGCTGGGGGCGCTGTGGGGAGGGGCGGGTGAGGTGAGTGGGTGGGTGCGGGTTCGGTGGGGGTTCTCGCCCCGTTCCCCGCGCCCCTTTGAGGCCGACCTCGCGTCGGCAAAGGCACGGGTGGGGCGGGCGTAGCGTAGGTGTATGTCGAAGTACGGATCGTTTCCCGGTACGCGGCCCCGCCGGCTTCGTACGACGCCTGTGATGCGCAGGATGGTGGCCGAGACCCGGCTGCATCCCGCCGACTTCATCCTGCCCGCCTTCGTGCGCGAGGGCGTCAGCGAGCCGGTGCCGATCACGGCGATGCCGGGGGTCGTGCAGCACACGCGGGACAGTCTGAAGAAGGCCGCCGTGGAGGCCGTGGAGGCCGGGGTCTCCGGGATCATGCTGTTCGGCGTGCCGGAGGACGGGAAGAAGGACGCGCTCGGGACTCCCGGGACCGACCCCGACGGGATTCTGCAGGTCGCCCTGCGGGACGTACGGGGCGAGGTCGGGGACGAGTTGCTCGTCATGTCCGATCTGTGTCTCGACGAGACCACCGACCACGGGCACTGCGGGGTCCTCGACGAGCAGGGCCGCGTCGACAACGACGCGACCCTGGAGCGGTATGCCGAGATGGCCCAGGTGCAGGCCGACGCCGGCGCGCACGTGGTCGGGCCCAGCGGGATGATGGACGGGCAGATCGGGGTCATCCGGGACGCCCTCGACCAGATCGGGCGGGAGGACGTCGCGATCCTCGCCTACACCGCCAAGTACGCCTCCGCGTTCTACGGGCCCTTCCGGGAGGCCGTCGGCTCCTCGTTGCGCGGGGACCGGAAGACCTACCAGCAGGACCCCGCCAACGTCCGGGAGTCGCTGCGCGAACTCGCCCTCGATCTGGAGGAGGGCGCCGACCTGGTGATGGTCAAGCCGGCCGGCCCCTACCTCGACATCCTCGCCCGGGTCGCGGACACCGTGGACGTACCGGTCGTCGCGTACCAGATCTCCGGGGAGTACTCGATGGTCGAGGCCGCCGCCGAGAAGGGCTGGATCGACCGGGAGCGGGCCGTCCTGGAGACGCTCACGGGGATCAAGCGGGCGGGTGCGCAGAACATCCTGACCTACTGGGCCGTCGAGGCGGCTCGCCTGCTGCGCTGAGCCCGGTACGGGAGGGCGCTGTCGGTCAGTACTGCAGGGCGTCCTCCATGGTCGACTGCCAGTAGGTGACGGCCACCGAGTTGTCGACGTAGACGCCCTTGGCCGGGAGGGCGGGGGACGCGGGGGAGCCGGCGTCGCTGCCGGCCTCGGGGCCCTGGAAGTGGATGACGACCTTCTTCTCCGTCGTGCCCTCGCCGCCGCTGCCGTCGGCGGCGGCGAGCAGGACACCCGCGTAGCCCGACTCGCCGGGGGCCAGGGTCACCACGGCCTGCGGCTGCGACTCCTCGAACACGCGCGGCGCCGACTGGGCCTCGCCGAACCGGACCGTGGGGTTGTAGTAGAGGTCGCAGTACTGCGAACCGGTGTTCTTGACGGTGATCAGCAGGTGGTTGAGCGGGCGGGACACCGGCTGCGCGGTGACGGTCGTGCTGGAGCCGTTGCACGTGACGCGGTTCTCGGGGTCGGCGGGGTCCGAGGTTCCGCCCTTCGACGCGGCCTTGTCGGCCGAGGTGTTGCCGGTGGAGTTGCCGCCCGTGCTCGTGCCGCCGGTGGTGGAGCTCCCGGTGGACGAGCCGCCGCTCGTGCCGGTGCCGCCCGTGGACGAACCCGAGGAGCCCGTGCCCTGGGAGGTCGAGGTGGAACCGCCCGAGGCTCCCTCGTCCCTCGTGCCCATGCCGTTGTCGCACGCGGTGAGGGCGAGGGCGGCGAGCGCCGCTCCTGTCACGGCGATCAGACGGGCGGGGCGGGCCGTGCGGGCGGAGCGAGCGGTGCGGAGCGTACGCATGAGAGGTCCCTTTCGGACAAAGCAAGTGGAGAAGGCTGAGAACAAGTGCTCGAAGCTGTGCCGCTCGACCGGTGTGCCAGGAGCGGCGTGCTTGGATGACCACAGCTTGTGGGGTGTTCCGTCCCGGCCGCCACACTCGACGGACGATCAGGGACGCTGGAACGCTCGCGAGGGCTTTGACCTGCGGGAACGTCCCTGCCCTGGAACGCGGAACGGGACGTGCGGGACGTGAGGGGACGGAGGAAGACGTGTCGGGGAGCGGTACCGCGGACGGCCTGGGGGCTGATTTCGCCGAGCTGCTGCGGGAGTTGAAGGAGCGCTCCGGGCTGAGTTACGGGGTGCTCGCCAAGCGGCTCCACATGAGTACGTCGACGCTTCACCGTTACTGCAACGGGGACGCCGTACCGACGGACTACGCCCCCGTGGAGCGGCTGGCCCGTCTCTGCAAGGCCTCCCCGGCGGAGTTGGTCGAGCTGCACCGGACGTGGGTGCTCGCGGACGCGAGGCGCCGGCGCAAGGGGGGTGACTCCGTCGGGGTGGCGGAGGGGGAGCGTGGTCCGGGTCCGGGCTCGACCGCGGGTGCGGTGTCGGCGGCGGAGTTGGGCTCGACGGCCGCCGGGACAGAGGTTTCGGAGACCCTGATCGGCGGTGTGGTGTCCGGTGGGCCCGGGGTGCGCGGGCCGGCCCGGCGGCGTACGCGGGTCGCTCTGGTCGCCGGGGTGGCCGTGGCCGCCGTGCTCGGGGCGGTGACGCTCGCCATGAGTCTGCCGTCCGGCGGGAACGAGGACGGGGCCGGGCGTACGGCCGGAGCCGCGTCCGTCGACAGCGGCCGCGCGGAGGCGGACGGCAAGGGCTCCCCGTCGCCGACCGGTGCCTCGCCCTCCGTGTCCGCGAGCGAGTCGGGCGGCACGAAGGGGAAGGGTGCCGGTCAGGGCGCGGGGGCCTCGGCCACCGCGACTCCGACCAGCCCGGGCGGTGCGGGCGCGGGCGGTGCGGACGCGTCCCTTCCGGTGCCGCTGAACGTGAAGGTGCAGCCGTACACATGGGAGGAGCCCTGCTCCCAGCGGTACCTGGCCGACCGGACGCCGGCGCAGGTCGCGCCGCCGCCGCTGGAGCAGGACGCGCCGGCCTGGGTGTCGTCGGAGGGCGCCGTGGCGTCGGGTGAGCAGTTCCTGACGCTCACCGTGCAGGGCACCGGCGAGGAGACCGTCGTCGTACGGAGCCTCAAGGTCCGGATGACCGACAAACGGTCGCCCCTGGCCTGGAACGACTACGCCATGGGCTACCCGGGTGTCGGCTGCGGGGCCGGTGTCCCCACCCGCTCCTTCACGATCGCCCTCGACGCCGCGCGCCCCGCTGTGAAGCCCAAGGCGGGCAGCAGGGACTTCCCCTACTCGGTCAGTCAGTCCGATCCGGAGGTGTACTACATCACCGCCGACGCCTCCGCGTACTACGTCAGCTGGTATCTGGAGCTGGAGTGGACCGCCGGCTCCCGCAGCGGCACGCTGACGCTCGACGACGGCGGCCGGCCGTTCCGTACGAGCGGCAACAACGGGCGGCCGGCGTACGAGTATCCGATCGGCGGGCCGAAGTGGGTTCCGGAGGGGACCACGCTGGGGGAGGGCGGCGACGGAAGCGATACGTGATTGACGAGTCTTCGTCAATCGGCATAGGTTCTGCGCCTGCCCCGACTTCGGGGCGGTCGTCTGCCGATTCTCGGGGGAAACACATGAACTGGTTCATCGAGGTGCTCAGAAAGTACGCGGTCTTCAGCGGGAGGGCGCGTCGCCAGGAGTACTGGATGTTCACGCTGATCAGCTCGGTCATCTATCTCGCCCTGTATCTCCTCGGTCTCGCCCTGGACTCGCAGGTGCCCCAGCTCCTCCTCAGTCTGGCCTTCTTCCTGCCGTCCCTGGCGGTCAGCGTGCGGCGGTTGCACGACACCGACCGGAGCGGCTGGTGGGTCCTCATCGGGATCGTCCCCTGTGTCGGATTCATCGTCATGATCATTTTCATGGCGACGGAGGGACAGCAAGGCGCCAACCGGTACGGCCCCGATCCGAAGGCCTATCCGGTGCAACCCTGACGCGACAACTCCCCTGGGGAGGTTAGGTTGTTGGTCATTCAATGACCCGACCCCCCAGGGAGAGCCCCATGGCCGGTGACGCGCTCAGCCAGGACCCCGCCGAGCTGCGGCGGAGAATCGACACCACCAAGGCGCACCCGGCACGGGTCTACGACGTCTTCCTCGGTGGCAAGGACAACTACCCCGTGGACCGGGCCGCGGCGGCCGCGGCGCTGGCCGCCAACCCGCGCGGCTACCTCGACGTCCGGCACAACCGTGACTTCATGCGCCGAGCGGTGACCACGCTCGCCGAGGACGAGGGCATCCGCCAGTTCCTCGACATCGGCACCGGGCTGCCGACCGCGGAGAACGTCCACCAGATCGCCCAGGCGATCGTCCCCGACTCCCGGGTCGTGTACGTCGACAACGACCCCGTGGTGCTCGCCCACGCGCGCGCGTTGCTCACGAGTGGGCCCGAGGGGGCCACGGACTACATCGACGCCGACCTCACCGCACCGGCGGGGATCCTCGAACAGGCCGCGAAGACACTCGACTTCGACCGGCCGATCGCGCTGTGCCTGGTGGCGATCCTGCACTTCGTGGAGGACGACGAGGCCTACCCCGTGGTGCGGGAACTGGTGCGGGCGCTGCCCGCCGGCAGCCGGCTGGTCCTCAGCCATCTGACCGAGGACCTCAACCCCGCGAAGATCCGCGCGGTCCAGGAGACCTACACCGAGCGGGGGTTCACCTTCGTGCTGCGGTCCAAGGACCAGGTGGCGCGGTTCTTCGAGGAGAGCGGGCTCGTGATGGACGAGCCCGGGGTGGTGCCGGCGCACCACTGGCGGTTCTCGGCGGGCGCGCCGGCGCCCGAGACGGTGGAGCCGCATGTGCTGGCCGGGATGGACGACATCGAGCGGGTCCGGTACCGCGACATCAACGACGTGACCGACGCGGACATCAACGTGTACGCGGCGGTGGGGCGCAAGGAGTAGGGCACCGCGGCCCCTCCCTCCGCCCCTCCCGATCACCCAGGGGTCAGCCCCCGGTTCCGAACCACGTCTCCGCCAACGAGTCCAGTGTCGGCGCGGGCGGGGCCGGGAGGCTGCGCAGGTACCAGTTCAGGTCGCTGTACACGTGCAGGAGGGTGTACGCCATCAACTCGCGGGGATCGAACGGGGATTGACCGTAGGCCTCGTAGAAGAGCTTCAGGAGAGTGGGGTCGGCCCGGGTGAGGAAGAGGCCGACGCTGACGAAGTCGTAGGCGGGGTCGCCGACCATGGCCGGCTCGAAGTCGAAGAGGCCGGTCAGGCGCCAGCCGTCATGAGGGTCGACGGTGAGGTGCTCGCGCATGAACTCGGTGTGCAGCAGCACCGGGCGGCGCGCGGCGGGCAGGGGGACCGAGCGGAGGAAGTCCGGGATCTGTTCGAGCCAGGGGCCCGTGAGACCGCCGCTCTGCTGCTGTTCGACCGCCGCCGCGCGCTGGGCGGCGACGAACCTGCCCCAGTCCGGCGGCCCGGTGATCGGGACGACCGGCGAGGCGTCCAGGGCGTGCAGGGCGGCGAGGCCCTCGGCCGCCTCGACGACGACACGTTCCTGGCCGGCCCGGGGGATCCGGGGCCAGGCCTCGTTCAGGTCCTCGCCGGGCAGCCGGGACATCAGCACATAGCGCCAGCCGTTCTTGTACTGGTCCGCAGAGTGCAACCTGGGTGTCGGGATGGGGAGTTTGCCCCACAGGATCGACAACAGGCGGGCCTCGCGGACGGCTTCCACGGCTTCGAAACCCGGATACAGCTTGAGGACGAGGGCGTCGCCGACGGCGTACACCGGCAGCGAGCCCTCGGGGAAGCGCACGATCCGCGCGCCTGCGAGACCGAGCGAGCCGCAGAGATCCTGGGCAGCCGGTCGCAGCAGTGCCTCGTCACCGACGACTTCCTGCAACTCGTCGTTCGTGTCCACGCTGGGCAGCATGCGCGCAGCCTAGGGGGTGGCGAGGGCCGTCCGCATCGCGGAAATGGTGAATGTAGGGGGCACGTACCTGTCTAGGGTGCGGGCAGGGACGGAGCCGTGCCGTTCCGTAGGGGCGAAGGAGCCGTGGGATGGGTGCCGTGGATGCCGAGCGTGCCGCGTATGACGTGGGGTTTGTCGCGAGAACGAGGGCCGGGGGCGGCCCGGGGGACGAGAGCGGGGCGGGCGCCGGGGCGCCCGTGCCCGGCCTGGCGGCGCGGGTCGCGGCTGTCGGGGGTTCCCCCGTTCGGGACATCCTCGCCGTCACCTCGCGTCCCGAAGTCGTCAACTTCGCGGGTGGACTGCCCGCGCCGGAGCTGTTCGACACGGAGGGGATAGCCGCCGCCTACCGCGATGTGCTCGCCGAGTCCGCGGGGCGCGCCCTGCAGTACGCGACGACCGAGGGCGAGCCGGTGCTCCGGACGGCGCTCGCCGCGCGCTACGGGGCGCGCGGGCTGGCGACCGGCGCGGACGACATTCTCGTCACCACCGGCTCGCAACAGGCGCTGTCGCTGCTCGCCACCGCGCTGCTGGAGCCGGGGGACGTCGTCCTGGTCGAGGACCCCTGCTATCTCGCGGCGCTCCAGGCGTTCCGGTTCGCGGGGGCGCGGGTGGTGGCCGTGCCGGGCGACGGACACGGGGTGGACCCGGCGGCGCTGGAGGAGTCGGTGCTGCGGCACCGGCCCAAGCTCTTCTACACCGTCCCCACCTTCCAGAACCCGACCGGGCGCACGCTCCCCGCCGAGCGGCGGGCCGCCGTCGCCTCCGTGGCCGCCCGGCGCGGACTGTGGATCGTCGAGGACGACCCGTACGGCGAACTCCGCTTCGAGGGCGACCGGGTGCCGTGGATCGCCTCGTACCCGGGAGCCGAGGACCGCACGGCGCTGCTGGGCTCCTTCTCCAAGGTCATGGCCCCCGGGATGCGGCTGGGCTGGCTGCGCGCGCCCGCGGCGCTGCGGCGGGCGTGCGCGGTCGCCAAGCAGGCGGCCGACCTGCACACGCCGACCGTCAACCAGCTCGCCGCGGCGCGGTATCTGGCCGACCGTGATCTGGACGCCCATGTCGGCCGGGTCGCCGACGCGTACCGGGAGCGGCGCGACACCATGCTCGCGGGCCTCGCCGAGGCGCTCCCGGAGGGCTCCACGTGGAACCGCCCCGAGGGCGGCATGTTCCTCTGGGCCCGCCTCCCGTCCACCCATGACACCGGTGCGCTGCTGCCGCGTGTCGTCGAGCGGGACGTGGCGTACGTGCCCGGGGCGCCCTTCTACGCCGGCGATCCCGACCGGTCGACGCTGCGGCTGTGCTTCGTGACGCAGGCACCGGAGGAGATCTGGGAGGGGCTGCGGCGGTTGGGGGCGGGGCTGCGGGGGTGAAGGGCCGCGGGGGTGGGTGCCATGGGTGTGGGGTGAGGGCCGTGGGGGTGGGTGTCGCGGGTGTGGGGTGAGGGCCGTGGGGGCGGGTGTCGCGGGTGCGGGGTGCGGGCTGTCGCCTCAGTCCCACCAGAAGGACCACAGGGGTGCCCCGAGGAGGGTTCGGGCGTAGGAACCGCGGGTGCCGTCGGTCGTGCCCTGCCAGATGTTGTCCGGGCAGAAGGCGAAGTGTTCGACGGCCAGGGCGTCGGCCTCGGCCTCGGTGGTGGGCGGGGCGGCCACGGAGAGGACGAGCTGGTCGTAGGCGAGGGCGACGACGCGTATGCCGAAGCGGTCCTCCCAGGAGCGCAGGACCGCGCACAGCCGCGCCACGTCGTTCTCGTGGTTCGTCGGGCCGGTCCAGCCGATGGCCGCCGGGATGTCGGCGCTGCGGCGGGCGGGGACCAGGGCGAGGCGGGGGTCCGCCAGCCGTGACGGGTCCTTGGTGAGGGCGTCGGCGGTCTCGGCGGCGTGGGCGTCCGGGTCGGCCACCGCGTCCGGGTCGGCCACCGTGTCCGGGGCGGGGGTCGGCGCGTCGGTGAGGCCGGGCCAGTCGGGGTCCTCGGCGGTGGCGCAGGCGTCCCAGAACTCGGCCAGGACCTCGTCGGCGTCGTGGTCGCCGGGGTAGGACATCTCGCCGGGCAGCAGCTCCCACCCCTCCGGACCGCCCTGGCGGCCGCCGACGTCCAGCAGCACCGGGAGGAGCCCCGCCGTGCGGCGGGCGGGCTGGACGGCGGTCCAGGCGCCCGGCGCCGCCGTCTCGTCCGCGCACCACAGCAGGGGCTCGTGCCACGGGCCGTCGTCCGTGGTGTCGATCAACCTCCCCTGCGGAAGCGGGATGTCAAGCCCGAGCACGCGCCCGCTCGGGTCGGCCGCCAGCTGGGGCAGCGGGTTGGGAAGTGTCGCCATGCGGGTGACTGTAGGGGCCGCCACTGACAGCGGCCCGACCGGTGGGGTCGGACCGCCCCCGCGCAGGTGCGGCGCCGCAGTGTCCCGAGGGGCACTGCCCGAAGAGACGATTCCGGCCAACTCGCGCGAAAAATAGGTTGGTTGTGCGGCACGGCCACGGGCACCGGCGTACGCCTCGCAGCTGCCTCGGATCTGCCTCGGCATCCGCATCCGCATCCGCTGTACGCGTGCGCGCCGGCCGACACCGGGCCCCGGCGTGCCGCGCACGTCACGATCCCCTCCTCTCAGCGCCGGAAGGCTCTTCACCATGCGCACTCTCACCACCGCCGCCCGCACCTCGGTCCTCGCCACCGGCGTCGGCGCCCTGCTGTTCACCGGTGTCGCCGCCGGGGGCACCGCCGTGGCCGCCCCGCAGGCCCAGCCGGCCACGCTCACGGTCAAGGAGTACCGGTCCTGGCTGATGAACAACGACGACCTCGCGGCTTCCCAGAAGGTCCTCAAGGCGTTCGACAAGCTGCCCGGGGCGAAGCAGCGCAAGTTCGTCGGCTATCTCCAGAACCGGGCCGTGACCAAGGCGTTCGTGCTGAGCTTCGCCGGAGGCGTGAAGAAGGGGAACACCAAGGAGGTCAGGTACAACGACGACGTCCGCTTCTCCGGCGTCGTCAAGGGCTCCAACAGGGTCGTCTCCGGCGGCCGGGACATCTCCCTGACCTTCACGGCCACCGAGCGCGTCTACGGCATCCCCGTCGTCACGCAGAAGGTCGACTTCAGCTACACGGTCAAGAACGGCGTCAAGGCGCGCAAGGTCAAGCGCTCGGTGGTCAACATGAACCGTGCTTTCGTCATCAAGCCGGTGAAGAACGCCGTCTCCGGCACCGGCACGATCACCGCCACCGTCACCTGGAACCTGGCCCCGCAGTACAGGTCGGTCGGCAAGGGCCCCCTGGTGAAGAAGCAGGCCATCACCAGCTTCGCCGGCCAGAAGTTCGGCGCGCGCCTCTCGAACGCCTGAGCGGACCTGCCGCGACGGGCGCCGTGACGGGCGCCGCGACGGGAAAAGGGAGAGCGTGCGGCCGGTGTACGGCCGCACGCTCTCCCTCTGTTCGGCTACCGCTCAGAGCTTGTCGGGCGTCCGGATGCCCAGCAGGGCCATGCCCCGGTGCAGAGTGCGGGCCGTCAGGTCGATCAGGAACAGACGGTTCTCCATCTGGGCCGGGGTGTCGGCCTTCAGGACCAGGCACTGGTCGTAGAACGTGGTCAGCAGGGTCGCCAGCTTGAAGAGGTACGCGGCCAGCTTGTGCGGCTCGTACGACTCCGCGACCTCGGCCACGGTCTCGCCGAAGTGGTCCAGGTGCAGACCCAACGCACGCTCCGCCGGGGCCAGTTCGAGCTCCGGGTGGGCGGTCGGGCGGGCCTCGCCCGCCTTGCGGAGGATCGACTGGATACGGGCGTACGCGTACTGGAGGTAGACGGACGTGTCGCCGTTCAGCGAGACCATCTGGTCCAGGTCGAACTTGTAGTCCCGGACGGCCGAGGTCGACAGGTCGGCGTACTTGACCGCGCCGATGCCGACGTACCGGCCGTTCTCGACGATCTCCTGCTCGGTCAGGCCCACCTTCTCGGCCTTCTCCCGGACCACCGTCGTGGCGCGGTCGATCGCCTCGTCGAGCAGGTCGACCAGGCGGACCGTCTCGCCCTCACGGGTCTTGAACGGCTTGCCGTCCTTGCCGAGGACCGTGCCGAAGGCCAGCTGGAACGCCTTGACGTCCTCGTCGTTCAGCCAGCCCGCCCTGCGCGCGGTCTCGAAGACCATCTTGAAGTGCAGGGACTGCCGGGCGTCGACGACGTAGAGGAGGGAGTTCGCCTTGAGGTTGAAGACGCGGTCCCTGATGGCGGACAGGTCGGTGGCCGCGTAGCCGTAGCCGCCGTCCGACTTCTGCACGATCAGCGGGACCGGGTTGCCGTCGGGGCCCTTGACGTCGTCGAAGAAGACACACAGGGCGCCTTCCGAGCGGACGGCCACGCCCTGCTCCTCCAGGAGGCGGCAGGTCTCCGCGAGCATGTCGTTGTAGCCGGACTCGCCGACGATGTCGGCGTCCCGGATCTCCATGTCGAGCTTCTCGAAGACGGAGAAGAAGTAGATCTTCGACTCGTCGACGAACTTCTGCCACGTGGCGAGGGTGTGCGGGTCGCCGGCCTGGAGGTCGACCACCCTGCGGCGGGCCCGCGTCTTGAACTCCTCGTCGGAGTCGAAGAGCTTCCTGGCCGTCTTGTACAGCCGGTCCAGGTTGGACATGGCCTGCTCGCCGGACTTCTGGAGGTCCTCGCCCTCCTTGTGGTCCAGCTCGTGCGGGTGCTCGTCCAGGTACTGGATCAGCATGCCGAACTGGGTGCCCCAGTCGCCGATGTGGTGCCTGCGGATCACGTTCTCGCCGGTGAACTCCAGGATCTGGACGACCGCGTCACCGATCACGGCGGACCGGAGGTGGCCGACGTGCATCTCCTTCGCCACGTTCGGCTGGGCGTAGTCGATGACCGTGGTGCCGGGGCGCTCCGCTGTGGGGACGCCGAGACGGCCGGTGTCGTCCGCGTACCGCGCGGCGAGGTTCTCGGTGATCGCGCCGTCGGTGAGCGTGATGTTGAGGAAGCCGGGGCCGGAGACCTCGATGTCCCCGATCAGCTCGCCGGACTCCACCCGGGCCACGACCTGGGTCGCCAGCTCCCTCGGGTTGGCCTTCGCCTTCTTGGCCAGCGCGAGGATCCCGTTCGCCTGGTAGTCCGCCCGGTCGCTGCGTCGCAGCAGCGGGTCGACTCCGTCGGCTTCCGGCAGGGCGGAGGCGAGGGCGGCGGCGAGGCGCGCGTTGACGGAGGCGGTGAGGGACGTGACCGAAGCCATCAGGGGGAGCCGTTCTCCTTGGGGTACGGATGGATGTCGTTCAGTATCCCACGGGGGGTAAAGGGGTTTTCTTACGGTGAGTGGGGGGTGCCTTCCGGGGTGGGGGGGGGTCGGTGCGTCGGTGGGTGCGGGCCCGGTGGGGCTTCTCGCGCAGTTCCCCGCGCCCCTGAAAAGCCGGGGCTGCGCCCCGCGCTTTTCAGGCCCGCAGGGCCGTGGTCTTCCAGGCCCGCAGGGGCCTGGTCTTTCGGGGGCGCGGGGAACTGCGCGACAAGCCCCACCGGGCCGGCAGCCGCCCACGCACCCGTACCCCCCGTTTATTGGGCGCCCGGTTCGACCCACGGAGTGAAAGGCTGGGAGAATGGCGCGGTCGCCCGGGACCGTAACCGGCGGCCATGGAAACTCCAGGAAAAAGAGGACGTGCCGATCGTGGCTCAGAGCACCGAGACCACCGACTGGGTCTCCCGTTTCGCGGATGAGGTCATCGAGGAGTCGGAGCGTCGAGCCCCGGGCAAACCCGTCGTCGTCGCCTCCGGGCTGTCGCCGTCCGGCCCGATCCACCTCGGCAACCTCCGCGAGGTCATGACCCCGCACCTCGTCGCCGACGAGATCCGCCGCCGTGGGCACCAGGTCCGTCACCTCATCTCCTGGGACGACTACGACCGCTACCGCAAGGTCCCGAACGGCGTCGACGGCGTCGACGGCTCCTGGGCCGAGCACATCGGCAAGCCGCTCACCTCCGTGCCCGCCCCCCGCGGCTCCGCCCACCCCAACTGGGCCGAGCACTTCAAGGCCGCGATGGTCGACGCGCTCGCCGAGATGGGCGTCGAGTTCGACGGGATCAGCCAGACCGCGCAGTACACCTCCGGCGTGTACCGCGAGCAGATCCTGCACGCCATGAAGCACCGCGGGGACATCGACGCGATCCTCGACCAGTACCGCACCAAGAAGGCCCCGGCGAAGAAGTCGCAGAAGCCGGTGGACGAGGCCGAGCTGGAGGCCGCGGAGGGCTCCGGCGCCGCCGGCGAGGACGACGGCAGCTCCGGCACCGCCGGGTACTTCCCGTACAAGCCCTACTGCGGCGGCTGTGGCAAGGACCTCACCACCGTCACCGCCTACGACGACGACACCACCGAGCTGACCTACACCTGCACCGCCTGCGGCTTCTCCGAGACCGTCGCGCTGAACGAGTTCGACCGCGGCAAGCTCGTCTGGAAGGTCGACTGGCCGATGCGGTGGGCGTACGAGGGCGTCGTCTTCGAGCCGAGCGGTGTCGACCACTCCTCGCCCGGGTCCAGCTTCCAGGTCGGTGGGCAGATCGTCGGGATCTTCGGCGGGAAGCAGCCGATCGGGCCGATGTACGCCTTCGTCGGCATCTCCGGCATGGCCAAGATGTCGTCGTCCAAGGGCGGCGTGCCCACGCCCGGCGACGCGCTGAAGATCATGGAGCCGCAGCTCCTGCGCTGGCTCTACGCCCGCCGCCGGCCCAACCAGTCCTTCAAGATCGCCTTCGACCAGGAGATCCAGCGGCTCTACGACGAGTGGGACAAGCTCGACGCCAAGGTCGCGGACGGGTCCGCCCTGCCGGCCGACGTCGCCGCGCACTCCCGCGCGGTGGGCACGGCCGCCGGTGAGCTGCCGCGCACGCCCCGCCCGATGCCGTACCGGACCCTCGCGTCCGTCGCCGACATCACCGCGGGCGCCGAGGACCAGACCCTGCGCATCCTCAGCGAACTCGACCCCACCGACCCGCTCTCCGCCCTGGACGAGGTGCGGCCGCGGCTCGACAAGGCCGAGGCCTGGATCAACACCCAGGTCCCCGCCGACCAGCGGACCATCGTGCGCCAGGAGGCCGACGCCGAGCTGCTGAAGTCCCTCGACGAGGCGTCCCAGCAGTCGCTGCGGCTGCTGCTCGACGGGCTCGCCGAGCACTGGTCGCTCGACGGGCTCACGCATCTCGTCTACGGCGTGCCCAAGGTGCAGGCCGGCTTCTCGGCGGACGCCACGCCCAAGGAGCTGCCGGCGGAGATCAAGACGGCCCAGCGGTCGTTCTTCGCCCTGCTGTACCACCTGCTCGTCGGGCGGGACACGGGGCCGCGCCTGCCCACGCTGCTGCTGGCGGTGGGACAGGAGCGGGTGCGCGCCCTGCTCGGGGAGTAGGCCGTAGGACGTCGTACGCAGAAGGGGGCGCCCGGTGGTCACCGGGCGCCCCCTTCTACGTGTGGGTGCCTGTCACGCGATGTGCTCGTCCGTCAGTTCCGCGTTGAGGCGGTTGGAGAAGCGATTCACCATGCGCTTGGCCTCGGCCTCCTCAAGGGTGACGCCGTACGTCGCCTCGATGTCGGCGATGAGGGCGCGCGGGGTCGGGGCCCCGTTCCCGCCCTTGGTGTTCTCACGGAAGACCTGGTAGTAGTCCTCCTCCGACGGCCCCGGGGTGCCGCCGCCCTCGCCCAGCTCACGCGTACGGTTCGGGCCGGCCGGGATGGGGAAGCTGCCGGTCTCCTCCGGGGAGGGTTCAGGGGCCCGGAGGCCGGGCCCCTGCGGCTCGGGGCCCTGGAGCTCAGGGGCCTCGAACTGCTGCTGCTGGAAGCGGGGGTCCCGGGGGTCCGGCTCGAAGCGGCGGTACTGCTCGTACGAGCCGTCCTGCGCGTACTGCTCCGGGTCCTGCTCCTCGTACCACCCCTCGTACTGCTCCTCCGGCTCGTACGAGGGGTCGTAGCCGCCCTGGTACGGGACCTCCTGGGGGTGGCGGGCGTGGAGCCACGGGCTCTCGTCGACCGGGGGCTCCTGCTCGGTGTAGCCCTGCCTCTGGTGCTCGGCGCTTTCCGGTCGCTGCTGGGTGGGGGTGCTCTCCAGCTGGGGGCGCTGCTCGCCGGGAGGTGCCGCCGCGCCCACCTGTGCCGCCCCAGCGGCACGATTGCCCGCAGCTGGGGCGACCTCGACCTGCGGAACCGGCGGGAGCAGGGCCGGTTCTATGCCCGCCGCCGCCAGGCCCGCCGGGGCCGTCTCCGCCAGGGGGACGCCGAAGCGGGCCAGGCGGAGCGGCATCAGGGATTCGACCGGGGCCTTGCGGCGCCAGGCGCGGCCGTAGCGGGAGCGCAGACGGGCCTGGTAGACGAGACGTTCCTGCTCCAGCTTGATCACCTGGTCGTAGGAGCGCAGCTCCCAGAGCTTCATCCGGCGCCAGAGCAGGAAGGTGGGGACGGGGGAGAGCAGCCAGCGGGTGAGGCGGACGCCCTCCATGTGCTTGTCGGCGGTGATGTCGGCGATCCGGCCGACCGCGTGCCGGGCCGCCTCGACCGCGACGACGAACAGGATCGGGATCACCGAGTGCATGCCCACGCCGAGCGGGTCCGGCCAGGCCGCCGCGCCGTTGAACGCGATCGTGGCCGCCGTCAGCAGCCACGCCGTCTGGCGGAGCAGGGGGAAGGGGATGCGGATCCAGGTCAGCAGGAGATCCAGGGCGAGCAGGACACAGATGCCCGCGTCGATTCCGATGGGGAAGACGTACGAGAAGTTCCCGAAGCCCTTCTGGACCGCCAGTTCCCGTACCGCCGCGTACGAACCCGCGAAGCCGATTCCGGCGATGATGACGGCGCCGAACACGACCACGCCGATGAGAACGCGGTGCATTCGAGTCAGCTGCATTGGCGCGGCCACCCGTACTCCCCTCCCCTTGCGTGTTGTTGCGCGCAACAGAGTGGCACATGTGTACGGCGAACGGGTTGCCGAATGGCGTCGAGCCCGCCCCCCGAGGGGACCGGGCTCGCATGAACCACCAGGTGAGACGCGGCTACGACTTGGTCTTCCGGCTGCCGGACGTGGACGAACCCGAGTCCGAATCGGAATCCGCGGCCTTGTCCGCGCCGGCGTCCCCGTCGGAACTCACGTCCGCGCCGGAACCGCCCGACGACGACCCCTTGGCCGCTTCCTTCGAGGCCTCCTTCGAGGGGGCCTTGGAGGCGCTCTTCGACGGCGACGCCGACGCGTCCGTGCCGTCGTTCGCGTCCTCGATCGCCTTCACGGCGTCCTCGGCGGCGGACTTCGCGGATTTCAGCAGCGCGGCCGCGTCCGGGGTCTTCTCACCGGCCAGACCGGCACCGTTGTAGTCGACCGTGATGACCACGTTCTCCGTGCGCACCACGATCGTCTGCTGCTTGAAGGTGTCCCCGTCCTTCTTCAGGTCGTACTTGACCACCGTCGCCTGATCGCCCAGACCCGTCGCCGGCTCCGTCTTGACGTTCTTCGCGCCGTCCACGGCCTTCGCCGCGGTCACCTTCGACTCCAGCGCCTTGGCCGCGCGGTCCTCACCCGGGCCGTTCGCCGCGTCCGAGGCCAGCAGGTGCAGGGAGACGCTCAGCCAGCGGTACTGCGAGCCGTCCACACCGTTGTTGTCGAGGCTGATCCAGCGGCAGTCGCCGGTCACGTTCGCCTCGGACTTGTTGATCGCCTTGCCCGACTTCACGCCCTCGGGGACCAGCGACTTCAGCGTCTTGTCGGGGAACACCTCGCACGCGTCCGGCAGCGTCGCGTACTTCGCGGCGACGACCTCCGGCGTGGCGCTCTCCTTCACGGACTGCTCCGCGCCCGCCGGCGTCTCGTCACCGGAGGCGCCGTCGGAGCCGGAGTCCGAGGAGCAGCCGACCGCCAGCAGCAGCACCGGCACGACCGCCGCGCCCGCGAGAACCCGGGCCCGGCCCGGACGCCCGCGACGTCCGACACGCGTCACCGGCACCGAAGGCGCGATGCGCGGCGACTGATGCTGATCTGACTCTGCGGCTCGTTGCATGGTTCCTTCACAATCGGATCGGGTCTCCGAGAGGCCACCGTACGCGGTGAAGAAGAAGTGCGGTTCTGGTTCAGGTGGTTCACGTGTGGGCCCGAACCGCCCCCGGGCGGCCCTCAGTCGTCGAACGCCTCCGCCAGCCGCTCCGCCAGATTCCGGGCCCTGTCCTGCATTTCCTCGCTGTCCGGCACCACCGTCGTGGTCGCCGGCTGCTCCTCGTACTCCACGGTCACGATCACGTTGGACGTGCGGAACACCACAGTCACGGTCCGCTGCCCGCTCGTTCCGAGGGCGTCGTCGAGGAACGCCTCGTCCCCGAGGCCGTCGAGCGTGCGTGGCTGGAGGGAGGCGGGGGTCCCGGAGGCGGAGGGGGTGGAGGATCCGGTCGTACCTGACGTACCAGATGAACCGGACGAACCGGTGGTGTTCGAGGTGTTCGATGCCTTTGAGGAGCCGGGGGAAGGTGTCGTACCGGACGTGGTGGCCGAGGGGTTCGCCGACGCGTCCTCGGTGGTGTTCCCCGTCTCCGCCGGCTCGTCCGTCTCCTCGTCGTCCCCCTCGGTGGCGGTCGGTGTCGGCTCCGGCAGATCGGCCGCCTCGACCTTCCCGCCGTAGACCTCCTGCGCCTTGTTGTCGTCGCTGACCCCGTTGCCCCACGACACGATGCGTTCGAAGTCGACGAAGAGATAGTGGGTGGCGTCCGGGGACTCCACCTTCCAGCGGCAGCCGGCCTTGTGGTCCGTGTCGTACGTCTGCGTCGCGTCGCCCTCGTACGCCTGCTCGCGCTGGGCCGCGTCCGGGAGTTGCCTGATGCCGGGCAGAAGGGTGTCGAGGGTGCTCTGGTCGACCGAGCCGCAGGGCTCCGGGAGTGTGGCGTAGCGGCCGGGCTGGGCGACGGTGGCCGAGGAGTTGGCCTCGCCCGGGCGGGGGTCGTCCTTGGAGCCGTCGTCGCTGGATCCCGTGCACGCGGCCAGGAGTGCCGCGAGGAGCACGGCGACGCCGGGTACGTATGCCTTCCGCTGCACGGTGGGGCTCCTCTCGACGGGGTCCCTCGGGACGCCTGCGCAGTCCTGCCTGTGGTTATTCACTTGCCGCCCGGGGGTGACCCCCGGGCACCATGTGTATCGCACGCACTGCTGTGAACGCCGGTCCGGCATCCCTTTCGTAGACCTTGGCGACGGTTTTGCGTTACGCGACTTTGATCTGTTTTCCGGGGGAATGAGAGCGATATGTCGTACGTCGAGATACCGGGCGCGAAGGTACCCATCCGTCTGTGGACCGACCCCGCGTCGGTGGAGGAGGGCGCGCTCCAGCAACTCCGCAACGTCGCCACCCTCCCCTGGATCAAGGGCCTCGCCGTCATGCCGGACGTGCATTACGGCAAGGGCGCGACGGTGGGCTCCGTCATCGCCATGCGGGGGGCCGTGTGTCCCGCGGCGGTCGGCGTGGACATCGGCTGCGGGATGTCGGCGGTGAAGACCTCCCTGACGGCCAACGACCTTCCCGGCGACCTGTCCCGGCTGCGCTCGAAGGTCGAGCAGGCGATCCCGGTGGGCCGGGGCATGCACGACGACCCCGTCGACCCGGAACGGCTGCACGGCTTCGCCGCCGGGGGCTGGGAGGGGTTCTGGGGGCGGTTCGACGGGGTGGCGGAGGCGGTCAAGTTCCGTCATGACCGGGCAGGGAAGCAGATGGGGACGCTCGGTGGCGGCAACCACTTCGTCGAAATCTGCACCGATACGACCGGTTCCGTCTGGTTGATGCTGCACTCCGGCTCCCGCAACATCGGCAAGGAGCTGGCGGAGTATCACATCGGCATCGCCCAGAAGCTCCCGCACAACCAGGGCCTGGTCGACCGCGACCTCGCCGTCTTCATCGCGGACACCCCGCAGATGGCGGCGTACCGCAACGACCTGTTCTGGGCGCAGGAGTACGCGAAGTACAACCGTTCGATCATGATGGCGCTCCTCAAGGACGTCGTCCGCAAGGAGTTCAAGAAGGCGAGGCCGACCTTCGAACCCGAGATCAGCGCCCACCACAACTACGTGGCCGAGGAGCGCTACGACGGCATGGACCTCCTGGTGACCCGTAAGGGCGCGATCCGCGCGGGCTCCGGCGAGTACGGGATCATCCCGGGCTCGATGGGCACCGGTTCGTACATCGTGAAGGGTCTCGGCAACGAGAAGGCGTTCAACTCGGCCTCGCACGGCGCCGGTCGGCGGATGAGCCGGACGGCGGCCAAGCGCCGCTTCTCGACGAAGGACCTGGAGGAGCAGACGCGGGGCGTGGAGTGCCGCAAGGACTCCGGCGTCGTCGACGAGATCCCGGGTGCGTACAAGCCGATCGAGCAGGTCATCGACCAGCAGCGGGACCTGGTGCAGGTGGTGGCGAAGCTGAAGCAGGTCGTGTGTGTGAAGGGCTGAGCCCGGTCCGCGGCGCGGCCCCGGTCGGGCGGGGCCGGCCGGCACACCGGCATGCGCGGAGGGGCGTGGCAGGCTGAGGGCATGGTCATCGCCCGTTCCGCTGCTCTGTTTCTGCTAGCCGCCCTGTTCGAGATCGGGGGCGCCTGGCTGGTGTGGCAGGGGGTGCGGGAGCACCGGGGGTGGGTGTGGATCGGGGCCGGGGTCGTGGCGCTGGGGGCGTACGGGTTCGTGGCGACCTTCCAGCCGGACGCGCACTTCGGGCGGATCCTCGCCGCGTACGGGGGGATCTTCGTCGCCGGGTCGATCGCCTGGGGGATGGTCGCGGACGGCTACCGGCCCGACCGCTGGGACGTGACGGGCGCGCTGATCTGCCTCGCGGGCATGGCCGTGATCATGTACGCGCCGCGGGGCGGCTGACCGCGCCCGGTGGGGCGGGGGTCGTCCGCTATGTGGGCTGTGCCATCTCCTCGGGCAGCAGGCCGAGTTGGTTCAGGAAGTCCAGCTGGTCGAAGTAGAGCCGGTAGCTGACGATCTGGCCGTCCCGGACGGTGGCGAAGTCCACGCCGCGCATGCTGATGTCCTTGTGCGTGGCGGGGAGGGACGTTCCGTCGGGGAACGCCAGCGGGCCGGTGTTCGTGCCGCTGAAGATGCCCTCGTCGATGGCGGTGTCGCCGACCTCGAAGGACGTCAGCGACTCGTACCGCGCCTCGGGCATGGCATCCGTCATCTGCTGCCAGTACTCGGCGATGGCGTCCCGGCCGTGGAGTTCTCCGCCGTCGGGGGTGTGGGCGACCGCGTCCTCCGCGAACAGGTTCGCGACGGTCTTGGGGTCCTGGTGTGTGGTGAGCGCCTCGGTGAGCTGGTCCATCAGCTCGCGCGCCTGTCCCATGATCCACCTCCTGTACCGGGGATCACCTCTCTCATTGTCGCACCGCCCGCCTATCCTGGCCGGGCAGAGACCGACGTTCGATCCGTACCGCCCCAGGAGCAGCTCATGGCCACCGCCGCACCGTCCGCCGCCTCCCGCATCGCCGTCGTCACCGGTGCGAGCAGCGGGATCGGCGCCGCCACGGCCCGGCAGCTCGCCGCGGCCGGGTACCGGGTGGTGCTCACCGCGCGGCGCAAGGACCGGATCGAGGCGCTGGCCGAGGAGATCAACAAGGGCGGCGGGCAGGCCACGGCGTACCCGCTGGACGTCACGGACCGCGCGGCGGTGGACGAGTTCGCGTCCGCGTTCAAGACGATCGGTGTGCTGGTCAACAACGCGGGCGGCGCGCTCGGCGCCGACCCGGTGGCCACGGGCGACCCGGCCGACTGGCGCACGATGTACGAGACGAACGTCATCGGCACGCTCCATGTCACCCAGGCCCTGCTGCCCGCGCTGACCGCGAGCGGTGACGGCACGGTGGTCGTGGTCTCGTCGACGGCCGGGCACGGGACGTACGAGGGCGGCGCGGGCTATGTCGCCGCCAAGCACGGCGCGCACGTCCTCGCGGAGACACTGCGGCTGGAGATCGTCGGGACGCCGGTGCGGGTGATCGAGGTCGCGCCCGGCATGGTGAAGACGGACGAGTTCGCGCTGACCCGCTTCGGCGGCGACGCGGCGAAGGCGGCGAGCGTCTACGCGGGCGTCGCGGAGCCGCTGACCGCCGACGACGTCGCCGACACCATCGCCTGGGCGGTCACCCGGCCCAGCCATGTGAACGTCGACCTTCTCGTCCTGCGCCCCCGCGCCCAGGCCTCCAACACCAAGGTCCACCGGGAGTCGTGATGCCTCCTGGGGACGAGGGCCTGGCGCAGGAGAAGCGCCGGCTCGCCGAGGAGAAGAAGAACGAGCGGTATGTGTGGTGGTACCTCGCGTACTTCCTCTTCGGCATCCATCTCGTGGCGTTCGTGATGATCTACGCGGTCATGCACGCGAAGTAGGTCCGCCGGGGGGCACCGCCTGCGCGTACGTCGTCGGCGGCGGGGTCGCGGGACGTGGAAGCGGACCCGGGCGAAGAGCTTGCCACCGGCAGCGGGCGGCCGTGGCGTGGGGCGCCTCCGGAACAGTGGAATAGAGGGAGCGGTGTCCTCGTTCAGGGGTATAGTTGAATCGTAAACAACCTGGAGGGTGGCAGCGATGATGCAGTTCGGGATCTTCAGCGTCGGCGATGTGACGCCGGACCCCACGACGGGCCGGACGCCGACCGAGCGCGAGCGCATCAAGGCCATGGTCGCGATCGCGCTGAAGGCCGAGGAGGTCGGCCTCGACGTCTTCGCCACCGGTGAGCACCACAACCCGCCGTTCGTGCCGTCCTCGCCGACCACGATGCTCGGCTATGTCGCCGCGCGCACCGAGAAGCTGATCCTCTCCACCTCCACGACCCTCATCACCACCAACGACCCGGTGAAGATCGCCGAGGACTTCGCGATGCTCCAGCACCTGGCCGACGGCCGGGTGGACCTGATGATGGGGCGCGGCAACACCGGCCCGGTCTACCCGTGGTTCGGGCAGGACATCCGGCAGGGCATCAACCTCGCCGTCGAGAACTACGCGCTGCTGCGCCGGCTGTGGCGCGAGGACGTCGTCACCTGGGAGGGCAAGTTCCGCACGCCGCTCCAGGGCTTCACCTCCACGCCCCGTCCGCTGGACGGCGTACCGCCGTTCGTCTGGCACGGCTCCATCCGCTCGCCCGAGATCGCCGAGCAGGCCGCGTACTACGGCGACGGGTTCTTCCACAACAACATCTTCTGGCCGGCCGAGCACACCCAGCGCATGATCGAGCTGTACCGGCAGCGGTACGCCCACTACGGGCACGGCACGCCCGAACAGGCGATCGTGGGCCTCGGCGGACACATCTTCATGCGGAGGAACTCGCAGGACGCGGTACGGGAGTTCCGGCCGTACTTCGACGTCGCGCCGGTCTACGGCAACGGGCCCTCCCTGGAGGACTTCGCCGACCAGACGCCGCTCACGGTCGGTTCGCCGCAGCAGGTGATCGAGAAGACGCTGGCGTTCCGCGAGTACGCCGGTGACTACCAGCGGCAGCTGTTCCTGATCGACCACGCGGGGCTGCCCCTGAAGACCGTCCTGGAGCAGCTCGACATGCTCGGCGAGGAGGTCGTGCCGGTGCTGCGGGAGGAGTTCGCGAAGGGCCGCCCGGCGGACGTGCCGGACGCGCCGACCCACGGCTCGCTGCTGGACGCGGCGGGGAACAAGGACGCGGAGAAGAAGGAGAGCGTGTCGTGAAGCTCGTCGTCGTCTCGGCGGGGCTGAGTGTGCCCTCGTCCACGCGGCTGCTGGGCGACCGGCTCGCCGCCGCCGTGGTCGGGCGGGACACGTCGGTCGAGGTGCGGGTGGTCGAACTGCGGGACCTCGCGGTGGAGATCGCGCACCACTTCACCAGCGGGTTCCCCGGCCGCAAGCTCGCCACCGCGCTGGACGCGGTGGCGGGGGCGGACGGTCTCGTGGTGGTGACGCCGGTGTTCTCGGCGTCCTACAGCGGGCTGTTCAAGTCCTTCTTCGACGTGCTGGACCGGGACGCGCTGGCCGGGAAGCCGGTGCTGATCGCCGCGACCGGGGGGTCGGCCCGGCATTCGCTGGTGCTGGAGCACGCGTTGCGGCCGCTGTTCGCCCATCTGCGGGCGGTCGTGGTGCCCACGGGGGTGTACGCCGCGTCGGAGGACTGGGGTGCGGAGGGGCTGGCCGGGCGGATCGAGCGGGCGGGGTCGGAGTTGGCCGGGTTGATGACCGGGCTGTCCCGGCGGGCGACTGTCGAGCCGGTCGAGCCCGAGGGGTTCGTCGTCGTTCCCTTCGAGGAGCGGTTGGCGGCGCTTCAGGGCTGAGATTCGCCGTGGGGGTGCGGTCGGAGTCAGGCTGCGGGCTGTTTGTGGTTGCTCGCGCAGTTCCCCGCGCCCCTGAAGACAGCTGGGGTTGCCCTCTTCCAGGCATGTGCCCTCCGCCGCAGCCAGCCCTTCGCCCTCGTCGAGCCCCGTTCCCAGGTGCGTCGGAGCTTCGTCTCGCGCAGCTCGGCGAACAGGTGCTCGTACTTGGAGACGATGGGGGCCGGGTCGTAGCGGTGGGCGCTCGCCAGGGCGGCCCGGCCCATGGCGCGGCGCAGGGAGGCGTCCGCCGTGAGGTCCAGGATGGCGTCGGCCAGGGCGTGCGGGTCGTCGACCGGGACGAGGCGGCCGTCCACGCCGTCGGTGATGATCTCGGCCGGGCCCAGCGGGCAGTCGGTGCTGACGACGGGGACCCCGCAGCGCATGGCCTCGACGAGGGTCATGCCGAAGGACTCGGCGTCGGACGCGCTGACCACGAGGGAGGCCCGCGCGAACTCCTCCTCGATGGGGGTGTGCGGACCCATCAGATGGGCCCGGCCGGTCAGGCCGAGGTCCTGCACGAGGGTCTCCAGACGGCCCTGCTGTTTGCCGCCGCCGTAGATCCGCAGCTGCCAGTCGGGTTCCTTCGCGGCGACCTTCGCGAACGCCTCCAGGAGCAGGTCGAAGCGTTTGCCGCGGGCGAGGCGGCCGGCGGCCGCGATGACGGGGGCCGTGCCGTCCGACGGGGCGACCCCGGCCTCCGGGACGATGTTGGGCACCGACATCACCCGTACGCCCGGCAGTTTCATCCGTGCGCGGTACACCGCCGCGTCCGCCGCCGTCGTCGTGACGACCGCGTCCAGGGTGCGGTAGTGGCGGGCGAGGACCTTGCGGAGCTGCTTGGTGTGGGCGTCGTGGCGCAGGTGTTCCTGGGCGATGCGCAGGGCGCGGCGGGGCGCGAAGCGAGCGAGGTAGACGTTGATGCCGGGGCGGGTGCCGATGACGACGTCCGCGTCGCTGCGGGCCAGATAGGCGCGGACCCGGAGGTCGGTGAGCCGGCTGTACTGACGGTGCCGCTTGTCCTCGGCCGGGAAGTCCGTCGCGGGCTGCGCCTGGGCGGGATCGCGCAGGTCGGGACTGTACGGGCGGATGTCCACCAGGGGGACGATCCGGACCCTCGGGTCGACCGTGAAGCGGGGCTCGTCCAGGTGGCGGGCCATCGAGGCGATCTCCACGTCGTGGTGGTCCGCGAGCGCCGACGCCAGGTTCAGCGTCGTACGGACGGTGCCGCCGATGGCGTACGCGTTGTGCAGGAGGAACACGATCTTCATGCGGCGGCTCAAGGCCCTACCTTCCCGACGGCGTGAGCGGTGCGGTGATGCAGTTGTGCGGAGGTGGCGCTGTTGTCCGATGTTGTGGATGGTGGTGCTGGTTTGGCTGGTTCGGACCCTTTGTACTCCATCTGCTCGCCATGCCCGGGTTCCCGTGCGGAGTGGTGTCACACGGACACGCTGCTCCGGAGGAGTAAGCCGGACGCGCGGTCGGGGTGAGAGGCCGGTAAGAAGGGCCGTCCGGCGCTTCCGGCGAGGTGGTGGGCGCCCGTGACCTTGGCAGACTGGTGGGGTGCCCCAGAACGTGCTGCTCGCCGAGGACGACCGTGCCATCCGCCATGCCCTGGAACGCGCGCTGACCCTGGAGGGGTACGAGGTCACGGCGGTCGCCGACGGCGTCGAGGCGCTCGCCCAGGCGCACCGCAACCGGCCCGACGTGCTCGTGCTCGATGTGATGATGCCCGGCATAGACGGCCTCCAGGTCTGCCGGGTGCTGCGCGCGGAGGGGGACAGGACGCCGATCCTGATGCTCACCGCGCTGGTGGAGACCGCCGACCGGATCGCCGGCCTCGACGCCGGGGCCGACGACTACGTCGTCAAACCGTTCGACGTGGAAGAGGTGTTCGCCCGGCTGCGGGCGCTGCTGCGGCGGACGGGCGGTTCGGACGGCTTCGCGGCTCCGGCCCCGTCGGCGGCCGCGTCCCCGTCGACCGGCGCGTCCCCGTCCGCCGGCGCGTCCCCCTCCGCCGGCGCTGTTTCGGAGACCGGCGGGCTCCTCACGGCCGCGGGGCTGCGGATGGACGTACAGGCGCGGCGGGCGTGGCGGGGCGCGCGCGAACTGGAGCTGACACGCACCGAGTTCGACCTGCTGGAACTGCTCGTCCGCAACGCCGGCATCGTCCTCGACCACGCGACCATCTACGACCGGATCTGGGGCTACGACTTCGGGCCCGGCTCCAAGAACCTCGCCGTCTACGTCGGTTATCTGCGCCGCAAGCTCGACGAGCCCGGGGCGCCGGCGCTGATCCACACCGTGCGGGGTGTGGGGTACGCGCTGCGGGAAGACTGAGGGCGGCGCGCGATGCCGCCGCCCCGTGGTGTCCGGGTGGTGCCCCGGCTGCTCTCCCGGCTGAAGCCGGTGCCCTCGCTGCGGGCCACGTTCACCGTGTCGTTCGTGGCGGTGGCGTGTGTGGTCACCGTCCTCGTCGGGATCCTCAGCTACAGCGCGGCGGCGCGGCTGGTGCGGGTCGACGAGCAGACGGTGTTCGCCGAGGTCGTGCGTGATCTGCGGGAGTTGGTGGAGCAGGACCCGCTGACGCCGGAGGACTTCGCGACGAGCGACACCGGCGGCCCGCGCGACGACCTGATCCGCTCCGGCCGTACGGACGTCCAGGTGCTCGGCCCGCACGGGGAGATCCTCGACAAGGGCGCCCCCGGCCTGCCCGTGCGCGACGCCGACCGCCGGACGGCCGACGCGGCGCTCGCCGGGGTGATGGTGGAGCACGGCGAGGTCGAGGTCGGCGACGACCGCTACCGGGTGGTGACCGTCGCGCTCGGCGGTGGCCGGGGCGCGGTGCAGGTCGCGCAGGAGTTCAGCGACACGGAGGACCTGCTGCGGGAGTTGCAGCAGCGGACCCTGCTGTTCGTCTCCGGTGTCGTCATCTCGGCCGGGTTGTTCGGGTGGTGGCTGGCGCGGCGGCAGACCCGGCGGCTGGTACAGCTGGCGGGGGCGGCGGAGGACGTGGCCCGGACCGGGCATCTGGGCATCCAGGTGCCGGTGGCGGGGCGGGACGAGGTGGGGCGGCTCGGCCGTTCGTTCGACCGGATGCTGGTCCGGCTGGCCCAGTCGGAGGAGGACCAGCGGCGGCTGGTGCAGGACGCGGGTCATGAGCTGCGCACCCCGCTCACCTCCCTCCGGACGAACATCTCCCTGCTGAGGCGCATCGACGAGCTGCCGCCCCGGGTGCGGGAGGAGCTGGTGGACGACCTCTCCCAGGAGGCCCTCGAACTGACCGACCTGGTCAACGAGTTGGTCGACCTCGCGGCCGGGCAGTCCAGCACCGAGCCGGTGCAGCGGGTGCAGTTGGCCGACCTCGCGGAGGACGTCGCCGGGACCGCGCGGCGGCGCACCGGGCGCGAGGTCGTCGTCCGGGTGGCCGGGGACACGACGGTCGAGGGGCGGGCCGGGGCGCTCCAGCGGGCCGTCTCCAACCTGGTGGAGAACGCGGCCAAGTTCGACCGCGGCGGCACGGGGGCGATCGTGGTCGTGGTCGCCCGGGGGTCGGCGGGGGCCCTCGGTGAGCTGGGCGGACTGGGCGAGCTGGGCGACCACGGCGAAGTCGGCGGACTGGCCGGTCCGGGCGAACCCGGCGACGACTCCGACGTCGTCCGCGTCGAGGTCCTCGACCGGGGCCCCGGCGTCCCCGACTGCGACCTCGAACGCATCTTCGACCGCTTCTATCGGGCCCCCGACGCCCGCAGCCTCCCCGGCTCGGGCCTCGGCCTCTCCATCGTCAGAGCCGTGGCCTCCGCCCACGGCGGCGCCCCGTTCGCATTCCGCCGCGAGGGCGGCGGCCTGGTGACCGGGTTCACGGTGCGGGGGGCCGCCGAGAACCAGGGCGGCTGACGGGGGAGAGCGGCTGACGGGCGGGGCCGGCCTCGACGTCTCGTGGCGACCGGCACCGTGCGAGCCGAGTGAGCCGCGTCGCGCGACGGGGGTGGCTCAGGTGGTCGGGTGGGTTGCTCCCGCGCTCCAGCGGCCGAGTACCGGTTCGCCGAAGGTGCGGGCCGTCCAGCACAGGGTCTGGCCGTGGCGGGCGAAGAGCTCGTCACGGTCGTCGAAGTGGCCGAGGTCGGCGACGACCCGGGCGGAGAGGTCGCAGGCGGTGCCCGGTCCGGAACCGGCCTCGGTGCCGCAGGCGTCCCACCGCACGCCCGTACGGGCCACCGCGTCGAAGAGGGTCTCGCCGCCCTTGTTGGCGAAGCCGTCGCCGCCCGCCGCAGGGGCGTCGAAGAGTTCGCCAATGGGGACCCAGGCGCCGCTGATCCTGAACTCCGGCCAGGCCAGCAGGACCTGTTCCGGCACGAACGGCTTCAGCCGCGGGAACCGCGGATACCAGAAGGTCCCGTCCACCAGCAGCCCGCGCACCCGCGTCCGCACCCGGACCGCCCGCGCGACCGCCTCCAGCGCCGCCATCCGCTGACTGCACGAGCCCCGCCCGAGCCGCAGCGTCCGCGACACCCGCCGGCGATCCTCCACGGAGTACACCGGCCGTACGTCCCGCGCGATGATCCGGTGCGCGCTGCGCAGCGCGTCGCGCGGTGTCGCCTCGCTCAGCACCCGGCGCGCGAGCGCCCCGACCAGCGGATCGTCGTGGTCCAGGATCGCGGTGGCCCGGGTGGAGCCGACCACGCCCGAAGGCTCCCGCACCGCCACCGCGGCCCGTTTGACCTGCGCGTTGTTGGACATGAGCAACCGACTGGTCATGACAGTTCCGTCCCCGTACCCGTTGTGTCCGCGCTCCCGGGGGAGCGCCGCCCGTCCCCTGCGGGCGCCCTCCCGCCCATCATCACACGACCCGCCGACCTGCTCGCGAACCACTCTGGGTAAGGGTCGCGCCGGGGGTCCCGGGCCTCCTCCGACGCGCTTTCGTAGTACTTCCCTCGACCCCATTGCGGCGGTGTGAACGTGCCGACTACGGTCATTCCTGCGCTCACGGAGAGTGCTCGAACCATTACTCATGTGTACCGCCAGTTGAAAGCGCACCCCGGGCCGTCGACACCCGAGGAGGAGCCACAGACGCGGTAGGGACGCGTACGAATCCCTCTCGTCGCAACGGAGTTGATCACCCATGACCGAAACTGCCCGCAGTCTCCGCGCCCCAATCCCCAGCGCCCCCTGGCTCTCGTCCGCGGCGACGACGTACACCCTGTTCTGTCCGTCCCTCGACACCTCACCGCTCATCGCCCGCGACTTCGTCGCCACCGTCCTGCGCACCCTGGGCCTCGACACCCTCGTCGACGCGGCCGCCCTGTGCACGTCCGAACTGGTCACGAACGCCTGTGTGCACGCCAAAGGTGGAGGATCGGTTCTCTGGCTGGCGGTGGAGACCTGGCGCGTCCGGGTCATCGTCTTCGACGGCGACGAGAACCCGCCGGTCATGCGGGAGTTGACCCCGGGCGGCTGGGAGGAGGGCGGACGCGGCCTCTACCTCGTGGACGCCCTCACCGAGGGCCACTGGGGCACCGCCGCCGGCCACTGGGGCACCGCCGTCGCCCTCCCGCACGACGGCGGTCTCGTCCACCTCGACGGCAAGGCGGTCTGGTTCGACCTGGCGGCCCCGAACAAGCGCCCGACCGCCCGGGCCGGACAGCCCGCGGAGACCGGTCCAGGTCCGACGGCCCCCACAAACCGGTTGGGTCCGGTGGCTCTCCCGTATTACATGGCGGGGGACAGGAGTTCGACGGGCTGAGCGGGACGGTGGGGCATGCGGAGCAGGGCCGGGTTTGTCGCGGACGTGTACGGGCTCGTGGGCCGGGCGTGGGAGATGGTGCCCGTCGCACGGGGGGCGTTGGGACGGATCTGGCGGCTCTCGGACGGGAGCGGTGCGGCATGGGCGGTCAAGGAGCTGCTCTTCGGGTGCGACGAGGAACAGGTGGCCCGGGAGGCCGCGTTGCGGAACGCGGCGCAGGGGCTCGGGATCGCGGCGCCCCGGTTCCACGCCGGCCGGGACGGGGCGTACGTGACACGGCTGCCGGAGTCGATGGGCGGGTCGTACGTGAAGCTGTACGACTGGGTCGACGGGAGCGAGGCGGATCCCCGCGACCCGGAGAACCTCGCCTGGTGCGGGCGGACCCTGGCGCTGCTGCACCGCGCGGGCGAGGGGGCGAAGGAGCCCGTGAACGACTGGTACGAGCGGTGTCCCGGGGAAGCGGACTGGGCCGCGGTGTGCGAGGGCGCCCGGCGGGCCGGCGTGCCGTGGGCGGACGCGCTGGAGCGGTTCGCGGCCACGGAGGCGCTGGAACTGGCGCGCCACGTCACCCCGTCCAAAGGCGCGGACACCGTGATCTCGCACCTCGACATGCGGCCGCAGAACGTGCTGGTGGGCCCCTCCGGCCCCGCCCTGCTCGACTGGGACAACGCCGGACCCGTCTCGGCGGCCCGTGAACTCGCCCGCGCCGTCCACGTGTGGGCCGGCGGCAACGACTTCCGCGCCGACTCCGCCCGCCGGCTGGTGCGCGGCTACCTGGACGCCGGAGGGCCCGCGGTCGTCGAGGGCGTGGAGTCCTTCTCCCTGCTCATCGCGACGGACCTCAACTACCTGCGGCTCCAGGCCGAATGCGCGATCGATCCACAGGAGACCCCGGAACAGCGGGAGTTCGCGAGCGGTCAGGTCGTCGGCCTCCTGGGGAACCTGCCGGACCCGGCCGCCGTCTCCCGGCTGGCGCGGGTCCTGGCCGCCGAGTGGTGAGAGCCCCGGGAGCCGAAAGGACTCCGCGCCGCCGTCACGCCGGGCGTCGGGGGCCGCGTTCAGGTGCGGGCGTCGAGGACCGCGTTCAGGTGCGGTCGATGTGGACGTTCGTGGACTTCACCCGGGCCGTGGCCTCCATGCCGACCTCCAGGCCCAGTTCCTCCACGGCCTCCCGGGTGAGCAGCGAGACCAGGCGGTGCGGGCCCGCCTGGATCTCGACCTGGGCCGCCACGTCACCGAGCTTCACGGCGGTGACGATCCCGGCGAAGGCGTTGCGCGCCGACGTGTACGGGACCTCCGCCTCGTCGGCGGCGTCCCGCGCCAGCCGCACCGAGAAGGCCGCGAGGTCCTTCCCGTCGATGAGCCGACGCCCGCTCTCGTCGCGCCGCGTCGCCACCCGGCCCGCGTCCGCCCAGCGCCGCGCGGTGTCGGGGCTGACCCCGAGCAGCCGCGCGGCCTGCCCGATCGTGTAGGACTGCATGGGCGCCAAGATATGCGCCCCGGCACGCCCACGCCTCAGCGCGCCCCGGCGCCGCCCGCGACCTGTGCCGTACGCCGTCGGCCCGCGCGGCCGATGAACACCGCCCCCACGGCCATCAGCAGCCCGACCGCCGCCGCGCCGCCCCCGATCGCCACCAGGTCCGTCTCCAGCGCGGGGTGCTTGGTCTTCGAGGTGCCGTCCGGCGTGCCGAGGTGCTCCTCGCCCCGGTACGCCACCGGCTCCGTCCGGTCCGCCGGCGGCTTCGCGGCTGCCTCGATCGCGGCGGGCGCGTCGATGACGCCGTACCCGTCCAGCGGGCTGTGGCCCCGGTCGGCGTGCCCGGCGGTCGTGGTCAGGATCGTCCTGACCTGGGCCGGGGTCAGCTTGTCGTTGCGGGAGAGCATCAGCGCGACGACACCGGAGGCCAGGGCCGTCGCGGGCGAGGTCCCGTCGATCGTCGCGTAACCGCCGGAACTGCTCGCGCTCATGATGTCGACGCCGGGTGCCGCGACCGCGTTGTACGTCCGCACGGTGGAGAAGGCGGCCCGGGTGCCGTCCTGCTGGAGCGCGGCGACCGCGATCACGCCCGGGTAACCCGCCGGGTACTGGGCGTCGTTGAAGAGGTCGCCGTTGTTGCCCGCCGAGGCGAGGACCGGGACGCCCGCGAGGGCCGCGCGGCCCAGGGCGTCCGTCTCGTCCTCGTCGTAGCTGTTGCCGAGGAGCTGGTCGCCGATGGACATGGAGATCACGTCGGCGCCGTGCTCGATCGCGTAGTCGATCCCCTGGGCGACGGGGTTGCCGCCCTCGCTGTACCCCGGCTCCCCGCTGCCGTCGGTCACCCGGAGCGAGAGGATCTTCGCCTTCGGCGCGACCTTGAGGACGTCCGAGGCCATCGCCGTGCCGTGCCGGCCCTCGTTGTCCGCCTCCTCGGAGTCCGAGCCCTCCCCGATGTAGTCGGGGCCGGTGGTCACCTGGCCCTTGAGGGCGGGGTGGTCGGCCTGCACGCCGGTGTCGAGGACCGCGACGGTGATGCCCTCGCCCTGCGCGAGCCGCTGCGCCGCGTCCAGCTTCAGCGTCTGGTACTCCCAGGACCGCGGTACCGTCTCGGCCGCGCTCGCCGGGCTCGTGGTGGCCACGGCGAACAGCAGCGCCGCCGCGGAGGTGACGACGCCGGTCCGCCGTAGGGTCGTGCCGCTCATGAGGTCTCCAGCAACAGGTCACCGAGGTGGTGGCCGACGTCTTCGCACAGGGCCTTCGCGGCGCCCCGCCACGGGGCGCGGTCGTCGCCGGCGTCCCAGTTGTGGCTGCCGTACTCGCCCGGCAGATGACCCGCCCGACGGCCGTCGACCGCGCCGGTGGAGGCCACGAGGACGTACGGCAACGACGACTCCGGAACGGCGATCCCCGCACCGCCGTTGCTGCGGGCGTCGCTCCACTTCGCCGCGATCGTGCCGGGCACCGTGAACGCCTTCACCCCGACCTCCGGGTCGAGCTTGTCCTCGTCCTTCTCGAAGAACGCGGTCATCTCCGCCTTCGCGGACTCCCCGGCCGGCAGCACGATCAGCGCCACCGTGCCGATGGTGTTCCCCGTCGGGTCCACGTACGTGGCGCGCAGCACCGCCTCGCAGTCGAGCTTGGCGACGGCGGCCGAGGTGACCTTGTTCAGGCCCTTCGCGCAGTCGGTGTCCTCGGATATGCCGATGCGGTGCCAGGTGGCCCGCGAGCCGTCCGGCTTCGTGGTCGTCGTGCTCACCCGGGGGGCCAGGGCGTCGGGGAAGAGCTTGTCCGCCCGCTCGTTGCGCCACATGGTCGGGCCGTAGCCGTCACGGTTGGGAATGTCCTGGCTCGCGTTCGAGTAGGCGTGCCCGACCAGGAGGCCGCCGCCGAGCATGCCGAGCAGTCCGAGGAACCCGAGCGCCCCGGCGAGACACCCACGGGCCGCGCCGCCCTTGGCCGGGGGAGGGGTCCGGACCGGGGCGGGGTGGGACTGCGGGTGGCCCGGGGGCTGGGGTGCCTGGCCCGGGTGGGGTGTCTGCGCCGGGTACTGCTGCGGCCAGGATCCCTGCTGGGGCGGTTGGCCGTACGGCGCGGGCGGTTGGCCGTACGGCGCGGGCGGTTGGCCGTACGGCTGGGGCGGCTGCCCGTAGGGGCCGGGCGGTTGTCCGTGGCCTCCGGCAGGGCCGGGTTGCCGGGGCGGTGTCGGATAGGACATGGCCCCTCTCCTCGTCGTCGGTGTCATCGGAAGGACGTACGACGCACGGAGGAGCGGGCGGAGCCGGCCACGCGAAAACGGCAACGCGAAGCGAACGTGACAACGCGTGGCGAAAACGCCGGAGTTGCACCCGCACATGCCCCCGTACATGCGAACGCCGATCATATAGAGCCACGGTGACGGGTTGTCGACCGCCTCGTAGGGAAGCGGCCGCACGAGGCTGGTCCGTACACAGAGACGTGTACGGCGGACATCGGGACGGGGAGCCCATGGTCCGGGTGACTCTCCTGACCCGCTGAACAGTCCTTCGTCTCACCGCAGCGCGGTCATGAACTTCCCCAACCGGGCGATCCCTTCACGCAGTTCGTCCGAGGAGGCCGCGTAGGAGAGGCGGACGTGGGTGTCGGCGGTGTGTGTGCCGAAGTCCCGGCCGGGCGTGAGGGCCACATGCGCCTCCCGCAGAGCCCGCTCGCAGAACTGCCAGGAGGTGAGGCCGGTCCCGCTGACGTCGAAGTAGACGTAGAACGCGCCGTCGGGCGGGACCGGGACCGGCAGCCCGATCCGCGCCAGCCCGTCCAGGACGAGCGCCCGTCGCTCGCCGAACTCCACCCGGCGCGCCTCGCACACCGCGAGGGACTCGGGGGTGAAGCAGGCGAGGGCGGCGTGCTGGGCCGGGGCGGAGGCGCAGAGGAAGTAGTTCTGGGCGAGGCGCTCCAGGGCCGGTACGAGGGCCTCGGGGACGACGCACCAGCCGAGCCGCCAGCCGGTCATGCCGAAGTACTTCGAGAAGCTGTTGATCACGACGGCTCCGGGGTCGTACGACAGCGCGCTGCGCGGCGGCCGACCCCGCTCGTCGTGGTCGCCGAGGTCGAGGTAGATCTCGTCGACGAGCCGCCACGCGTCCCGCTCGCGGGCCAGGTCGCACAGGGCGGCCAGCTCGGCGGGCGGGACGGAGGTGCCGGTGGGGTTGGACGGGGTGGCGACCATGAGTCCGCGCGTACGGTCCGTCCAGTGCGCCCGCACCGCCGCCGCGTCCAGCTGGAACCGGCTCGCGGCGGTGGTGGGCACGAGGGTGACATCGGCGCCGAAGCTCTCGACGATCTGCCGGTTGCACGGGTAGGAGGGGTCGCCGATGAGGACCTCGTCACCGGGGTCGACGAGCGCGGCGGTGGCCAGCACGAGCGCGGCCGAGGCGCCGGCCGTGACGACGACCCGCCCGGGATCGACCTCGACGCCGTGCCGGTCGCGGTAGAAGCCGGCGACGGCCTCGCGCAGGGCGGGCAGGCCGAGCGCCGCCGTGTACGTCATCGGCCGCCCGTCCATCACCTCCCGCATGGCCTCCACGACCGCCGGGGGCGCGCCGAAGTCCGGTTCCCCGAGGCTGAGTTTGACGACGTCATGGCCCTGGGCGGTCAGCGCGGCGGCCTGCTTGGCGAACTCCATGGCGTAGAAGGGGGCGACGCCCTGGGCCCGCCGCGAGACCCGCACCCCGCCCGCGCTGCCCGCACTGCTGCTCGTGTTGCTCATACGGCCCATGCTGCGGCCCGGGGGGTCCCGGAGGCCAGCGAGGACCGAGGTACGGACAGGTGAGCGCCCCATGGGTCGGGGATGGCGGTCTCGTCGGCGGGTGCGGGTGCATGGGGCTTCTCGCGCAGTTCCCCGCGCCCCTCAAAGCTTCAGGCCCCTGCGGGCCTGAAGAGCACGGGGCGCAGCCCCTGTTTTTCAGGGGCGCGGGGAACTGCGCGAGGAGCCCCACCGGCCCGCGCCCGCCGACGAACCCCGCCCGCGCGTTCCCCCGCCGCTACGCCGTGAGGGCCCCGGCCACCAGGCCCGCGGCCCTGGCCACCAGCGGGTTGTCCGTGGGGCCCGCGGGGTCGTGCTTCGTCGACAGGACGGACAGGACCAGGGGCGGGCGGCCGGGCGGCCAGACGACGCCGACATCGTTGGCGATCCCGTACGCCGACCCGCCGCCGGTCTTGTCCGCGAGCGTCCAGTCGGCGGGCAGGCCGGCCCGGAAGCGCTGGATGTTAGTCGAGTTGGCGATCAGCCAGTCGGTCAGCAGTTCCCGGTCCGCGTCCCGCAGGGCCCGGCCGAGGAGGAGCCGCGCGTAGGTCCGGCCGATCGCCCGGGGCGTGGTCGTGTCCGTCGTCCGCCACGGCTCCGCCGTGTTCAGCTCCGGCTCCCAGCGGTCGAGACGGGTCGTCCGGTCGCCGAGCGAGCGGCAGAAGCGGGTGATCGCGCTCGGCCCGCCCAGCTCGCGCAGCAGCAGGTTGCCCGCCCCGTTGTCGCTGTGCGAGACCGTGGCGGAGCACAGCTCCCCGACCGTCATACCGGCCTCGACGTTCGCGTCGGTGCCCGTGATCGGGCTGTAGCCCGCGGCCTCGGCGTACTTCTTCGTGTAGTGGATCCGCTTCGCGAGGTACTCACCGTCGCGGTCGAGGTCCCGTAACACCGCTCCGGCGGCGAGCGGCTTGAACACGGAACAGATCGGGAACCGCTCGTCCGCGCGGTGTGTCACCGTGCGCCCCGTCGCCGTGTCGTGGGCGTAGACCCCCAGCCGCGCGGCGTACTCCCGCTCCAGCTCCGCCAGTTGCCGGGAGAGCCCCGCGTCGGCGCCGGCCGAGGCGTACGCCGCCCCGGAACCGGACGCGCCGAGCGCGCCGACGGTACCCAGCCCCGCCAGTCCACCGAGGCCGAGCACCGCGCGACGGCGAGGGAGGGGCTGGGAATGCGGTCTTGTGGTCACCAAGGTCGTCTCCGTAGAGGTCGTCGTGTGATCTCTGTCCGACTCGCAAAGACGCCAGTGCCGTCCCAGCGGGTTCCGTCATGGACAGCGGCGTCGGCACACGGGGGGCCGGTGCCGACCGGGTGCGAGCGCGTAGGCGCTGAGCAGACCCGCCACGCCGAGCGTGCAGTCCACGTAGAACGCGGCGGCCCGCGACGCTCCGCCGCAGACGGTGATGATGAGGACGATGCCGATCACGAGGACGGCGAGAAAGGTCACATGGTGGCGGCGAAGTGACGCCGCGAGATCGATCGGCACGTTCTCTCCCTTTTCCTGGACTCCGGCTGAGCTGAACTCCATTCGACCGGCAGGTCCGCCGACGGGTCCAGGAAATCCGACCAGCCCCGATGTACCGGGAAGAAGACCAGAATTTCGGCCTTCTTCAGTGGAATTCGGTGAAGTTCGGCGCCACTAGTGGGCGGGGTGCGATCATCTCGGCCATCCGGTTCGTGTCCGTCACATGGGGGGAATCGTGGATGGCTACCCGGGCGGTGCGCTGCCGCCGGTGCGGCGGTTCGCCGCCGAGTTACGACGGCTGCGCATCGCGGCCGGTGACCCGCAGCTCAAGACGATCGCCGCACGGGCCCAGTGCAGTCAGGCGACAGTCTCCGAGGCGCTCAACGGCCGTCGTCTGCCCAGCGAGACGGTCACCCGGCGCCTGGTCATGGCCCTGGATGGCGACTGGGCGCGCTGGAAGGAACTCTGGCGGCTCGTCCGCACCGAACTGGACGAGCTGAAGCACCAGGTGCCCGAGGCTCCGCCGAGGACCCTGCGGGCCGACATGGTCAGCTATCCGGACGCCTCTTCCCTCTACCGGGCCGCGGCTGCCGCGATCCGCGCCGCCCGTCACGAGATCCGGCTCACCTACGTACGGGTCCATCCGCCCGGCCAGTGGCTCAACGCGGAGGCGGACGCCTACTACAAGACCGTGCTGGAGTGGGCCAAGGAGCACGCCGACGGGTCCGCCAGCGTTCGGCGCATCATCGGTGTCCCGGAGCGGGACGGCGTACCGGTGCCCTCCTATCTGGCCTGGCTGCGGGAACACCAGGCGGAGGTCAGGGACGTGTACGCCTACGAGGCACGGGTGATGTCCTGGAGCAACTCCTGTTCCTGGCACAACACAGGACTTCTGGACGACTCGGTCACCTTTCTCTCTTTCTCCGGCGCCGGCCGCCAGCAAATCACCGGGCTCAGCGTCGAAGGACCGGTCTTCCTGGCGCCCTACGCGTCCATCTTCGACCAGTCCTGGAACGCGCTGCAGTCTCTCGACGAGTACGTGGCGCGGCAGGGCCCCTGACCCCTCGCCGTCACCGAGCGCGCCGGCACATGACGAGGGCGGGGTTCCTGGAACCCCGCCCGCAGTTCATGGAGCCTCGGTCTCGGCCCGGGTCAGGGCCAGACCAGGCAGTACGGCTGGTGACCCGCCTCGTGGAGGCGGTGGCTGAAGTCCTGCCATTCGTGCAGGAGTTGGTAGACGTTGAACGCGTCGCGGGGGCCGCCGCGGTCCGGGACCGTCGACCAGATGAACGCCGCCGCGCCGACCGCCTCCTCGCCGATGCCGCGCAGCGGGTCGACCACGGTCATCGGGAGCTTGACGACCGCGTAGTCGGGGTGCAGGACGACCAGTTCGAGCGGGGGCACCTTGTGGAGGGGGACGCCTTCGATGCCGGTCAGCACCATCGCGGCCATCGTCTCCGGCTTGATCTTGGTGAACATGCCGTTCATGCCCAGCTCGTCGCCGCCGAGTTCCTCGGGGCGCATCGAGATCGGGACGCGGGCCGCGGTCGCGCCGTCGGGCGCGCCGAAGTATTTGTATGTCACCCCCACCCGACCACCATTCCCGCTCCCCGCCCGGAGCCGGTTGACCACGTGGTCCAGGCCGTCCACCCGGTCCGTGCGGTCCGCGCTCTCGATGCGGTCCGTACGGTCCTTGCGGTCCGCGCGGCTCCTGCGTTCCGCACGCGTCCTGCGATCCACCAGGTCAGGCCGGTCCATCCGGTCCGTCTGATCCATTCCGTCCACACGATTGACACGATCCACATGATCGGCGCGATCCATACGGTCCATACCGTCCATACGGCTGCGCCGCCCGATCCGCTCAGAGCCACCGCTCTGGATCCGGTCGGAGCCACCGGGCGGGGTCCGCTCGGAGCCGCCGGGCGGGGTCCGGTCGGAACCGCCCTCGGACCGGCCGAGGCCGGTCTCGGAACGGTCGGGACCGCTTTCGGACCGGTCACGTCCGGCCTCGGGCCGGTCGGTGCCGGTCGGGGAACGGTCGCTGTCACCCTGTGCGCCGCGTCGGCGACGCGAGCGCGGCGGCACCTCCTGCCGCTGCTCCCGCGAACCGCGTGCGTCACGTGCATCGCGCACGTCACGTGCGTCACGTGCGTCACGCGAGTCGTGAGGGCCGAGTACGTCGTGAGGATCGTGTGAGTCGTGTGTGCCGTGTGCACCCTGCGGACCGTACACGCCCTGCTGTCCCGGCGGTGCGTACGGGGGCTGTGACCCCGGCGACCCCATGGGCGGCGGCGGTACGGAGGGGAGCGGCGGCACGGGCGGCGTCGGCGGGCCCGCCGGACGGGCCGGCGGCGCGCCCTGCGGCCCCGGCGGCTGCGGGCCCGGCCCGGCCGCCCCGCTCACCTCGCCGGGCGCGCTGCGGTCGGTCGAACCGCCCCGCTCCTGCCGGGTCTCCGCGGCCTCCTCCGCCTCGCGCCGGTGCCTGCCCCGCCGGGCACGACGAGGACCGAGGTCACCGGTCCCCTCGCCCAGTCCGCCACCGCGATGCATATCTCCACCCGAACGCATTTCTGGGCCGCGTGACCCCCGCCGCGCAACCCGATCATCGTGTCAGTGACCTCCCCCGCGACCGCTCGCCGAAACGTGTGCGCAAACACCAGTCGGCAGGATCTTCGGAGCCTCTGACACCATGGCCTGTGTGAGCTATCCGTACGAAGCCCCAGTTTCGCAGACTCTTTTCGAGCGCGCGGCGGCCGTCACGCCCGGCGGCGTGAACTCTCCGGTGCGCGCCTTCCGCGCCGTGGGCGGTACGCCCCGGTTCATGGTGTCCGGTACCGGTCCTTATCTCACCGACGCCGACGGTCGGGAGTACGTAGATCTTGTGTGCTCGTGGGGTCCGATGATCCTCGGGCACTCCCGGCCCGAGGTCGTCGCCGCCGTCCAGGAGGCCGTCGCGCGCGGCACCTCCTTCGGCACGCCCGGCGAGGGCGAGGTCGCGCTCGCCGAGGAGATGGTGGACCGGGTCGGGCCGCTGGAGCAGGTGCGGCTGGTCTCCAGCGGGACCGAGGCCACCATGTCCGCGATCCGGCTGGCCCGCGGGTTCACCGGCCGTGCGAAGGTCGTGAAGTTCGCCGGGTGCTACCACGGTCACGTCGACTCGCTCCTCGCGGCGGCGGGCAGCGGCGTCGCCACCTTCGCGCTCCCCGACACCCCGGGCGTCACCGGTGCCCAGGCCGGCGACACGATCGTCCTGCCCTACAACGACCTCGACGCCGTACGCGCCGCCTTCGCCGCCCACCCCGGTGAGATCGCCTGCGTCATCACCGAGGCCTCCCCGGGCAACATGGGCGTCGTCCCGCCGCTGCCGGGCTTCAACCAGGGGCTCAAGGACGTCTGCGCGGAGAACGGCGCGCTGTACGTCTCCGACGAGGTGATGACCGGGTTCCGCACCAGCCGCGCCGGGTGGTTCGGGATCGACGGTGTCGTCCCGGACCTGATGACCTTCGGCAAGGTGATGGGCGGCGGCTTCCCCGCCGCGGCCTTCGGCGGCCGTGCCGACGTGATGGCGCGCCTCGCGCCCGCCGGGCCCGTCTACCAGGCCGGCACGCTCTCCGGGAACCCGGTCGCGACGGCCGCCGGGCTCGCGCAGCTGCGGCTGCTGGACGAGGCGGCGTACGACACGGTGGACGCGGTCTCCGCGCAGATCCAGGGGCTCGTCACCGACGCGCTCAGCAAGGAGGGCGTCGCGCACACGCTGCAGAACGCCTCCAACATGTTCTCCGTGTTCTTCACGGAGACGCCCGTGCGGAACTACGAGGAGGCCAAGGCGCAGGAGTCGTACCGCTTCAACGCCTTCTTCCACTCGATGCTGTCGCAGGGTGTCTACTTGCCGCCGTCGTCGTTCGAGTCGTGGTTCGTGTCGACCGCGCACGACGAGCGGGCGGTTCAGCGGATCGCCGACGCCCTTCCGGCGGCGGCGCGGGCAGCAGCGGAGGCTTCGGCAGCATGAGTGACATCACGGTCGTCCATCTGATGCGGCACGGCGAGGTCGCCAACCCGGACGGGATCCTCTACGGGCGCCTGCACGGGTACCACCTCTCCGACCTCGGGCGGCGCATGGCCGACCGGGTCGCCGAGCACCTGGCGCCCCGCGACATCACGCGCGTCGTCGCCTCGCCGCTGGAGCGGGCGCAGGAGACGGCGACGCCGATCGCCAAGGCGCACGGGCTCGACCTCGCCACCGACGCGCGGCTCATCGAGGCGGACAACGTCTTCCAGGGCAAGACCTTCGGAGTCGGGGACGGCGCGCTGAAGCGGCCGGAGAACTGGAAGCACCTGGTCAACCCGTTCAAGCCGTCGTGGGGTGAGCCGTACGTCGACCAGGTCGTACGGATGATGGGGGCGCTCGACGCGGCGAAGGACGCGGCGCGTGGGCACGAGGCCGTGCTGGTCTCGCACCAGCTGCCGATCTGGATCGTGCGGTCGTACGTCGAGCGGCGTCGGCTCTGGCACGATCCGCGTCGGCGGCAGTGCACGCTCGCGTCCCTGACCACGTTCACGTACCAGGGCGACAAGATCGTTTCCGTCGGTTACAGCGAGCCGGCGCGGGATCTTGTGCCGCCGCATCTGCTGGCGGGGGCCAAGGCGGTCAAGGGCAAGGACAAGGCCTTCGGTGCGTGAGCGCTCCGCTTGGGGGCCGGTTGCTGGGTGACTGGTCGGCTGGGGTTGTGGGGGAACTGCGGGTCCGGTGGGGCTTCTCGCGCAGTTCCCCGCGCCCCTGAAAGACGCGCGGTCCCCCCGCCCCTGAAAGGCGCCCAGAGCCCGCGTCCCGGAGAAGGCGCCGAGGCCCCGCGTCTTTGGGAGGCGCCGAGGCCCCGCGTCTCTGGGAAGGTGCCGAGGAGCTGTGTCCTTGGGCAGGCGCCCAGGTCCCGCGTCTGTGGGCAGGCGCCCAGGTTCCGCGTCCTTGGGCAGGCGCCCAGGTTCCGCGTCTCTGGGAAGGTGCCAAGTCCCTGCGTCCTTGGGCAGGCGCCCAGGCTCCGTGTCTCTGGGCAGGCGCCCAGGCCCCGCGCCCAGGCCCCGCGTCCTTGGGCAGGCGCCCAGAGCCCGCGCCCTTGGGCAGGCGCCCAGAGCCCGCGCCCAGGTTCCGCGTCCTTGGGCAAGCGCCCAGAGCCCGCGCCCTTGGGCAGGCGCCCAGCGCCCCCGTCCCGGGGAAGGTGCCGAGGCTCCGCGCCCTTGGGAAGGTGCCGAGGCTCCGCGCCCTTGGGAAGGTGCCCAGGCCCCGCGCCTCTGGGCAGGCGCCCAGGTCCCGGGGCCCTGCAACACCTCGCCTAGTTCCCGCGTCCATGGAAGACGGCCAGAGCTCTCGCCCCTGAAAGCCTCCCGGACCTCGCGTTTCTGAAGGGGCTCGCGCAGGTGCCGTCCCCCTGAAAGGGTGTCAGAGTTCTTCCGTGATCAAAAGGAACCGTCGCTTCCCCGTGGCCCTCTAAAACGGTGTGCTTCACGTGAACTGGTGCGTGAGCTGACCAAGGGGGACGTAATGCGCGAACTGTCGCGAAGGGGAGTACTGGGGCTCGGTGCGGGGGCGGCCGTCGGGCTGGGGCTGACGGGGTGCGGTACGGGGCTCGGGGGGACGCCGAGCGAGGCCGACGGGGCCGGTGGTGGTGGCAAGGGCGCGGGGAAGAAGAAGCCGGGGAAGACGGCGAAGCCGCTGGGCGACGGGTCGACCTCGTACACGGGGAAGCAGCCGAACCAGCCGGAGAAGCCGCGGGCGTTGGCGCCCGGCGAGACGCCGCCGCAGTTCGTGGTCTTCTCCTGGGACGGGGCCGGAGACGTCGGGAACGGCCTCTTCGAGCGGTTCCTCAAGGCCGGGCGGGACCACGACGCCCATATGACGTTCTTCCTCTCCGGGATCTATCTCCTCCCCGAGTCGAAGAAGCGCGTGTACCTGCCGCCGAACAACGCGCCCGGCGCGTCCGACATCGGTTATCTGACCGACGAGCACATCAAGTCGACGCTGGGACACCTGCGCACGGCGTGGCTCGACGGCCACGAGATAGGCACCCACTTCAACGGCCACTTCTGCGGCGGCAGCGGCTCGGTCGGCAACTGGACGCCCAAGCAGTGGCGCGACGAGATCGACCAGGCGAAGGCGTTCGTGAAGGAGTGGAAGACCAACAGCGGGTGGACGGACGTCGAGCCCCTGCCGTTCGACTACGACAAGGAACTCGTCGGCGGGCGGACGCCATGTCTGCTGGGGCAGGAGAACCTGCTGCCCACCGCCCGCGAGCTGGGCTGGCGCTACGACTCCTCCTCGCCCGGCGGCCTCCAGGTCTGGCCGAAGAAGAAGCAGGGCCTGTGGGACCTGCCCCTGCAGTCCGTGCCGTTCCCCGGGCGGAGCTTCGAGGTGCTCTCCATGGACTACAACATCATGTACAACCAGTCCCAGAACTCCACCCAGGCCCCGCCCGCCAACTACCCGGCCTACCGCACCCAGGCGACCGGCGCGTACGTCGCCGGGTTCCAGCGGGCGTACGAGACGAACCGGGCGCCGCTGTTCATAGGGAACCACTTCGAGGAGTGGAACGGCGGGGTCTACATGGACGCCGTCGAGGAGGCCCTCAAGCACATCGCGCGGGCCAAGGAGAAGGCCAGGGACGGGGAGATACGGATCGTGTCCTTCCGGCAGTTCGTGGACTGGATGGACGCGCAGACACCGGACGTCCTCGCCAAGCTCCAGACCCTCGGTGTGGGGCAGCAGCCGACGGGCGGGTGGAAGGAGTTCCTGGGGGCCGGTTCAGCCGCCTGACCTGCGGACAAGGGGGCTGTCGACCCCGCCGTAAGCCCCCGAAACGGGCATGCGAAACTTTTCACATGAGTGTCCGTACGAGCCGCAGTCGTGCCGCTTTGCTCTCCGCCGGGGCCGCCGCCCTGGCGCTGACGCTGTCCGCCTGTGCGGGCGGCGGCATCCAGGGCGGTGGCGGCCAGACCGGGTTCATCACCGGCTCCGACGGGATCGCCACGGTGCAGAAGGGGGACCGGGACACCGCGCCCGACCTCTCCGGTAAGACCATCGACGGCGAGCAGCTCGACCTCTCCGCCTACAAAGGCAAGATCATCGTCCTGAATGTGTGGGGTTCCTGGTGCGCGCCGTGCCGCGCCGAGGCACCCAACCTGGCGAAGGTCTCCGAGGACCTCGCCGACCAGGGCGTGCAGTTCGTCGGCATCAACACCCGCGACACCAGCACCCGGCCCGCGGTCGCCTTCGAGAAGCAGTACAAGGTCGAGTACCCGAGCCTGTACGACCCCACCGGCAAGCTGCTGCTGCGCTTCGAGAAGGGCTCGCTCAACCCGCAGCTGATCCCCTCCACGCTGGTCATCGACCGGGAGGGGAAGCTCGCGGCCCGCACGCAGCAGGCGCTGAGCGAGGAGAAGCTGCGCAAGATGCTCCAGCCGATCCTCGCGGAGAAGTGACGTGATGGTGTCGGGAACGTCCGATCCGGTCATGGCTGCCGCGCTGACCACGACCGCCGCCGAGCTGAACGAGACCGTCTTCAACGGGGCGCTGCTGCTGGCGCTGCCGATCGCCGTCCTCGGCGGGCTCGTCTCCTTCTTCTCGCCCTGTGTCCTGCCGCTGGTGCCCGGCTATCTGTCGTACGTCACCGGAGTCGGCGGCACCGACCTGGTGGACGCCCGCCGGGGCCGGATGGTGGCCGGGGCCGGGCTGTTCGTGCTCGGGTTCACCTTCGTGTTCGTCTCCAGCGGCGCGCTCTTCGGCTACTTCGGTCGGACCCTGCTGGAGCACCAGGACGTCCTCACCAAGGTGCTCGGCGTCCTGATGATCGCCATGGGCCTGTTCTTCATGGGGCTGATGCCCTGGTTCACCCAGCGCGAGTTCCGCTTCCACACCAAGCCCACCACCGGTCTGGTGGGCGCCCCGATACTCGGCGCGCTCTTCGGCATCGGCTGGGTGCCCTGCATCGGACCCACCCTCGCCTCGGTCAACGCCCTCGCCCTCGAACAGGCCAGCGCCGGTCGCGGCGCCCTGCTGATGGTGGCGTACTGTCTGGGGCTGGGCCTGCCCTTCGTGCTCGCCGCGGTGGCCTTCCGCAAGGCGCTCGGCGCCTTCGCCTGGGTCAAGCGGCACTACGCGTGGGTGCTGCGCATCGGCGGCGGCATGATGATCACGATCGGACTGCTCATGCTGACCGGCGCCTGGGACCGCATCGTTCAGGAGATGCAGGTCTGGTCCTCCGGCTTCACCCCTGGGATCTGAGCCAATGACGACGACCGACTCCGGCAACCGCGAGAAGAGCGCCCCGCGCGGCGGCGCGGCCGCCGACGACAACGACCTCGGTGCCGCCGGAGCGCAGCTCTCCACCGCCCCGCGGGAGGACGCGCCCCACCTGCCGGCGCTCGGGGCGATCGGGTGGGCGCGCTGGTTCTGGCGGCAGCTGACCTCGATGCGGGTCGCGCTGATCCTGCTGTTCATGCTGTCGCTCGCGGCGATCCCCGGCTCGCTGATCCCGCAGTCCGGGCAGGACGAGACCCGGGTCGCCGACTTCATGGAGCGGCACGACACCCTGGGGCCGATCTACGAGAAGCTCGGGCTGTTCCACGTCTACAGCTCGGTGTGGTTCTCGGCGATCTACATCCTGCTGTTCATCTCGCTCATCGGCTGCATCGTGCCCCGCACCTGGCAGTTCGTGGGCCAGCTGCGCGGCCGCCCGCCGGGCGCCCCCAGGCGGCTGACCCGGCTGCCCGCCTACGCGACCTGGCGCACGGAGGCCGAGCCGGAGCAGGTGCGCGAGGCGGCGCTGAAGGCGCTGAAGAAGCGCCGGTTCCGCGCGCACGTCGTCGGCGACGCGGTCGCCGCCGAGAAGGGCTATCTGCGGGAGGCCGGCAACCTCGCCTTCCACATCGCCCTGATCGTGCTGCTCGTCGCCTTCGCCTGGGGCCAGCTCTACCGCTCCGAGGGCAACAAGCTGATCGTCGAGGGCGACGGCTTCGCCAACACCCTCACGCAGTACGACGACTTCAAGTCCGGCAGCCTCTTCACCGCCGAGGACCTCAACCCCTTCAGCTTCGACCTCAAGAACTTCCGGGGCACCTACGAGGCGAGCGGCCCGAACAAGGGCACGCCCCGGATCTACGAGGCCTCCATCGACTACGCGGTCGGCGCCGACGGCAAGGAGCGGTCGACCAAGATCGAGGTCAACAAGCCGCTGGAGATCGGTGACTCCAAGGTCTACCTGGTCAGCCACGGCTACGCGCCCGTGATCACCGTGCGGGACGGCAAGGGCAGGGTCGTCTTCAGCGACGCCGCGCCACTGCTGCCGCTGGACTCCAACGTCACCTCCTCCGGCGCGATCAAGGTCATGGACGGCTACACCAACGCCGAGGGACAGCGGGAGCAGCTCGGTTTCCAGGCGTTCTTCCTGCCGACGTACGGCGGCAAGGACACGGCCGTGCTCTCGCAGTTCCCCGCGCTGCTCAACCCCGTGCTCAACCTGGAGCCCTACCACGGCGATCTCGGGGTCGACTCGGGTGTGCCGCAGAGCGTGTACCGCCTGGAGAAGCGGAAGCTGAAGGCGTACGAAAACTCCAAGGGCGCGCAGGTACGGGAGAACCTGAAGCCGGGGGAGACGATGACGCTGCCCGGGGGCAACGGCACGGTCACCTTCGACGGGGTCAAGGAGTGGGCCGGCTTCCAGGTCACCCAGCAGCCCGGCAGCGGGTGGGCGCTCGGCGGAGCCGTCACCGCGATCCTGGGGCTCGCCGCGTCCCTCTTCGTCCAGCGCCGCCGGGTGTGGGTGCGGGCGGTGACCGGGCCGGACGGGGTGACCGTCGTGGAGATGGCGGGCCTCGGGCGCAGCGAGTCGGCGAAGGTACCCGAGGAACTGGGTGACTTGGCTGCGGTGGTGCATGACGAGGCTCCTACTGTCGCTGAGCGTGGTTCCGATGGTGAGCCGTCCACTGCCGCCGAGGTGTCCCTCACGGTGCTCGCCCCAGCGACACGACTGCCCGCAGATGATGCGGGCGCAGATTCCCCCCAACCCCCAGCCGTGCCTTCCGAAGGGGCTGAGCGATGATCCTCGCCGCCGCCACCAACGAAAACCTCGCGAACCTCAGCAACACGCTGATCTACTCCGCGATGGCCGTGTACACCCTGGCCTTCTTCGCCTACATCGCCGAATGGCTCTTCGGGAGCCGCAGCAAGGTGGGCCGGACGGCCGCCGCGCTGACCGCCGGGGGCGGTGCCGCCGCGGCGAAGAAGGAGGCCGCGCCCGCGGTGACCGTGAAGACGGCCGGCGGCACCGACGTGCTGGAGCGGCCGAAGGTGGTCGTACGGGCTGCCTCCGGCTCCCGTGACGTGCCGGACGGGCCCGGCGCCCACGGCGGGGACGAGCAGGGCGACCTCTACGGCCGTATCGCCGTGTCCCTCACGGTGCTCGCCTTCCTCGTGGAGTTCGGCGGGGTGCTCACGCGGGCGCTCTCGGTGCAGCGGGCGCCGTGGGGCAACATGTACGAGTTCAACATCACCTTCTCCACCGTGGCCGTCGGCGTGTACCTCGCGCTGCTGGCGCTGAAGAAGAACATCCGCTGGCTCGGGCTGCCGCTCATCACGACCGTCCTCCTCGATCTCGGTCTCGCCGTCACTGTCTTGTACACCGCCAGCGACCAGTTGGTTCCCGCCCTGCACTCGTACTGGCTCTACATCCACGTCTCGACGGCGATCTTCTGCGGCGCCGTGTTCTACGTCGGCGCGGTCGGCACGATCCTGTACCTGTTCAAGGACTCCTACGAGAGCAAGCTCGCGAGCGGCGGCCGGCCGGGCCGGTTCGCGACCTCGGTGATGGAGCGGCTGCCGGCCTCGGCCTCGCTCGACAAGTTCTCGTACCGCGTGAACGCCGCCGTCTTCCCGCTGTGGACGTTCACGATCATCGCGGGCGCCATCTGGGCGGGCGACGCCTGGGGCCGCTACTGGGGCTGGGACCCCAAGGAGACCTGGTCGTTCATCACCTGGGTGTGCTACGCCGCCTACCTGCACGCCCGTGCCACGGCCGGCTGGAAGGGCCGCAAGGCCGCGTACATCGCGCTCGCCGCCTTCGCCTGCTGGCTGTTCAACTACTACGGCGTCAACATCTTCGTCAGCGGCAAGCACTCCTACGCCGACGTCGGCTGAGTCCGCCGAGGAACACACCGAAGGCCGGTTCCCTTGTGACGTGAGTCACGGGAACCGGCCTTCGGCGTACGGACAGGGGGAGGACGTGGAGACCAATGACGGGGACACGGGGGACCGGCGTGCGTGGCGCGCGCGGATCAGGGACGGGGACGCGGGGGCGTTCGGGGAGGTCTTCGACGCGTACGCGCGGTCGGTCTACAACCATGCCTTCCGGCTGACGGGGGACTGGTCGACGGCCGAGGACATCGTGTCGCTGACCTTCCTGGAGGCGTGGCGGCTACGGGGGCGGCTGGACGCGGAGGGGGGTTCGCCGCGTCCGTGGCTGCTCGGCATCGCCACCAACGTGGCCCGCAACACCCGCCGGGCCGGCCGGCGCCATGCCGCCGCCGTCGCACGGCTGCCGAGGCCCGAGTCGGTGCGGGACTTCGCCGACGAGGTCGCCGGGAACCTCGACGACCAGGCGTATCTGCGGGCCGTGCGTACGGCGCTGGAACGGCTGCGGCGGCCCGAGCGGGAGGTGCTCGCGCTGTGCGCGTGGGGCGGCCTGGACTACGCGGCCGCCGCGGAGGCGCTCGGCATCCCGGTCGGCACCGTGCGCTCCCGCCTCTCCCGGGCCCGGGCCAAGCTCGCCGCGCAGCTCGCGGCCGGAGAGAAGGGCGCCGGGAAGCAGACAGCCGGGAAGCAGGCAGCCGGGAAGCAGGCAGCCGGGAAGCAGGGCGCCGGGGAGCCGGGTGTCCGGGAACCCGATTCCCGCCGCGGACAGACAAGAGACGGCCGCGCCTCCGTGGCCGGGCCCATTCAGGAGGGGAACCCGTGAACGACAACCCGTCCCCCCGGGACGAGGACGAGCCTGCTGGTGCCGGTGTCCCGGCCGCCGTCGAGCGGGAGCTTCCTCCGGGCCGTCACCGCGTCCTGAGGGAGCAGTTGATGCGTGAGATCGAGAACGGTGGCGAGACCCCGGTCGTTCGGCCGCGTACCGCGCTCTGGCGGCGGCCGGCCTTCGTGGGGCCCGCCGTGGCCGCCGCCCTGACCGTCGCGGTCGTGGTGGGCGCCGCGGTGACACAGCAGGCGGCCGTGCCGCTGACGACCCATGCGGACGGCTCCGGCGACCGGCGGCCGGGCGAGGCGAAGCGCAGCGACCAGCGCGCGGTCGAACTGCTGGAGCGGGTCGCGGAGGCGGCCGGGAGGCGGAGCCTGCCCAAGGTGAGGGACGACCAGTTCGTCTACACCGAACGGGACGACTACCACTGGAAGATGGACCCCGAGAAGAACGACATGCCCTGCCCCATGACCCTGGAGGGATACCCCTACGGCCTGCGCGAGATCTGGTGGTCGGTGGACGGGCAGCACAACGGGCTGTCCCGGGAGCGTCCCGACGGCGGCGAGGTCACGGAGATCTCCATCGCCAAGCAGCTGCCCGTCAAGAACGGCGTCAACTTCTTCCGGGAGGTCGAGGACGAACTGCCGACCGACGCCGACGGGATGTACCGCTATCTGTACGGGCTGAAGGGCGACGAGCGCGCGTCCGGCGCGAAGTCGGCCGACCGGAAAGCGTTCGACAAGGCGTCCACGTTGCTCGCCGAGCAGTTGCTGCCGCCGAAGGTGGAGGCCGCGCTGTACCAGGCCGTCGCGCGGATCCCGGGACTGACCGTGTACGAGGGGTCCGTCGACGCGGCGGGCCGTACGGGAATCTCCGTCGGCCTTGACGGTGACTGGCCCGAAGACCGGGGCCACGGGCCCACCCGGCACGAACTCCTCTTCGACACACGGACGTCGGCCTTCCTCGCCGCGGACACCGTCAAGCTCGACCCTCCGGCCGACTCCTGCGACACCCTCGCAGCGGGTGACCTCGTCTCGTCGGTGGCGATCCTGGAACGCGCGGTGGTCGACCGCGTCAGCGAACGCCCCTAGGAGGCGACGGAGCCGGCGGCGCGGCGGTCGAGAACGACGAGCGAGGGCCGGGGGCCGGGGGTGAATCCCCTGGCCCCCGGCCCTCCGTCGGCTACAGGACGGATGCGGGGAGGAGTGAGGCCAGGGCCCGGCGGAGGTGTTCGGTGGTCTCGGGGGCCGGTGGGGAGAAGGGGTCCGTCGTCCGCCGCGCCGCGTGCAGGACTCGGCGCACACGCAGCCGGAGGTCGGGGGCCGTGCCGGTCGTGTCGAGGGCGGTGGGGATGCGGGTGGCGTCGGGGGTGTGGTGCGGGGCGGAGGTGATGAAGGTGAGGGCGGCGAGCCAGTCCCGGGGTTCGACGGAGTCGTACGTGTCGTGGAGGTGGTCCACCGCGAAGTCCGGGTTGTCGAGGGCGAGTTCGTGGTGGGCGCGGTGCAGGGGGCGGGCGCTGCCGTAGTGGGAGGCCAGCGCGCGGTGGGCGTCCCGCCACGCCGGGGCGCGGCTGCCTCGGCGATCGCGGTTCGCGCGCCCGTCCTCGCCGTGGCGCAGGCGCAGCAGGAGCAGGGCGCGCAGGAAGGGGTCGCCCACGAAGTGGTCGGGGGACGGCGCGTGGCCCTCCGCCGCCAGGCGGCTCGACAGGGCCCGTACGCCCGACTCGCCGAAGCTGACCGGGAGTTGGGACTCGGCGAGGACGAGCGCCGAGGCGTGGTCGTGGGCGAGGGACAGGACGGCCAGCTCGTCGAGGCGGTCCTCGTCCGGGAGGAGGCGGTCCAGCACCACCTCGTAGGTACGGCGTCCGGTGTCCTCCGCCAGCAGCAGGTCGGCCGGAGTGGTGAGCCCCCGGGGCAGGTTCCGGCCGGCCGACGCGGCGAGCAGTGCCGTGCCGAGGGGATTGCCGCCGGTCAACCGGTGCACGGCGTACGGGAGTCGGGGCGGGATCGTCAGCCCGGGGCAGGCCGCTTCCAGGGCGTCCCGGGTGTCGTCGGGGGAGAGGGGCGGCAGCGACACCAGCAGCGCGTGCGAGGACGGCGTACCGCCCGGCGCCCAGTCGGTCCCCCGGGTCGCCTCCACGAGGGTGCGCCGGGCCGCGTTCCGCAGGGCCGGATGGCCCTCGCCGCGCAGCCCCGCGAAGAACGCCACCTGGTCGCGCCGGCCGTCCGCCCGGCCCCGCAGCACGGACTCCATCAGCCGCCGGCCGGCCACCTCCTGCACGTTGTCCAGCAGCACCACCGGCCGTCCGGCCCGCTGCGGGCGCGGTACGACCCCCGCCATCCCCGCGTACGCGTCGTCGAGGTCCGCCAGCAGCGCCCGTACGAGATGGTGTTCCGCGTGGGTCCGGGCGTCGCCGCCCGCCTGGAAGTGGCGGCACAGGAGGACCAGGCCGAGCTTGGGGTTCCCGGCCGCGCAGGGGTGGTCGCGGTACCAGACGGCGCCTCTGCGCAGCCGCCGGTGCGAGGACGACATCCCCTCGCTGAACGCCTCCAACGCGGCCTCGACGGTCGCCTCGACCACCGGCCCCTGGTCCGACAGCGACGACACCAGCCGGGCCACGGCCCTGCCCACCCACCGCCCTGCCAGCCAGCCGCCCGTGTCGCTCAGCAGCAGGATCCGCTCCGCCTCCGCGCAGATCCGCGACAGCCCGCGATCCCCCCAGCCACCGGCCGCGACGGCGAGCAGCCCGCACGCCAGCCGGGGGAACGTGATCCGCCCGGCCCCGCCGGGTGGCTCCGCCAGTTGCTCGGCGACCACGGTCACCGCCTCGTACGCGGGCGACCAGGACGTGGGGGGCCGGCCCGGGGGAGGCCGGTCGAACCGGCTCTCCTCCCCGTCGATCAACGCGACGGGGCCGCGGCCCCGGTAGGCCGCGCACAGCTCCCGCAGCAGGGTGCTCCTGCCGAGCCCGCGAGCCCCCGCCAGCACCACGAACGGGGGTTCGGGCGAGTGCTCGTACGCCCTGGATATGTCGAAGCGGGCGGGGGTCGGTGTCGTTGCCGTTGTCATAGCTGCTGTGGTTATCAACAGCTGTGGAGAGAGGGGCAGTTGTTTCGGAGTACGACGAACCCTGCCCGTTCGCTTACGACTCCGACCGAACGGCGTCGATGAAGGAGAGCCAGGCGGGACGGTTGATGACCAGTACGGGCCCGTCAGGGTTCTTGCTGTCGCGGACGGGGACGAGGCCGGGGATACGGGGGGCCACTTCGACGCAGTCGCCGCCGTTGTCGTCGCTGTGGCTGCTCTTGATCCAGGTCGCCGTGCCCAGCTGATGCTTGTCCATGATCCCCGTACCCCTCCATCACATCGCTGATCAGCGCGACGGACTCGCGAGCTGACGGAGCGTCGGCCCTGAGCACATCATAGGTCTGGCTATGTCGTACGAAGACGGCTGGATCGTCGCTGAAGTAGCCGCGATCCAAGGTCTCCGAGTAGACCCACTTGTGCCCGTCGGGCAGCGTGATCAGCGACATCGAGCCGCTGGGGCGGATGAGCCCCGGGAGGGCGGCCGGGGCGACCTGGATGTGGATGTTGGCCTGCTCGGCGACGCTGAGCAGATGCGTGCACTGGCCCCGCATGACCGATGGGCTGCCGACGAGGTTGCGCAGACAGCTCTCGTCGAGCACCACGGCGTAGAAGGGACCGTCGGGCTCCAGGAAGCGCTGCTGGCGGCTCAGCCGCGCTCGTACCCGCTCATCCACCTCCTCGGCGCTCCTGCGGCGGCGGCTGAAGAGCGCCTCCATGTAGTCCACGGTCTGCAACAGGCCCGGGATGACTCGCTCGTGGTAGGCCCGCAGGTCTACTACCTGGGTGTCCATCTCGGCCCGACGCTTGAACCAATCCGGATGCTCCACCTGCGGATACCAATCCACCTTGGCCCACATCCGGGCCAACACCCCACCCGTCCCCAACACCTCGTCGCACCGCTTCGCGAACTGGTCGCTCGGGACCCTCGTGCCCGCCTCGATCTTCGCCACCTGGGAGCGGTCGCACGGGATCTCTCTCGCCAGGGCCTCCTGCGTCAGCAGTGCCACCTCGCGGTAGTGCCGCAGCACCTCGCCGAACAGCACCGAACTGCCGCCCCCGACAGCCCCGTCCGCGTTCCGCCTCGTCATGACGCCCCCTCGTGCCGAGTGTGGCAATGGCCCAGTGCCACACGTCCCGCGTTGATTCGACCGTGCCCGTCGGCGACGCTGGATACACCCAGAGTGACGAACAGGGCTGTGGAGTGCGCGTGGAACCAGAGGGGCAGCTTGTCTACGATCCGCGGACGCGGCGCGTGGGGGAGTACCGGGACCGGGTCGGGCCGTACGCGATGCTGCGTCCGGTGGGCGGCGGTCGGGAGTGGGAGGCGGATCCGGCGACGTTGCGGCCGGCGACTCCGGCGGAGCGGCTCGGGGCACAGGTCCAGGCGGCGAACCGCCGCACGAAGAGGAGGGTGTGACGTTGCGTCAACCTGAGCCCTTGGGTCCGCCCCCCGTTCCGGTGACGGGATGCACGGCGTGCGCCGAGCTGGCCGTACGGCGGGACGAGGCGCGGGCGCGGTACGACCGGAGCGCGGAGACGGACGCGAACGTGCTGCTCCGTCACCATCAGCGACGGGAGCACGGCGGGGGCGCCCGCGCCCGCCGCGTCTTCCGTTACGTGCCGTACGTCATCGCGCAGGACGTGACGGCGGAGCCGGAGTACGAGGCGCGGTGCGTGTCGGGCGACGAGACGGAGTGCGGCGCGGAGTCGGGCGTGCACAGTGAACCGGCGGCCGTGGAGGAGTGGCAGCGCAGACACACGCAGGAGACGCGGCACCTGCGCTACCGGCGCAGCTTCGGGGACTACTCGGTGCTGGAGCCGCTGGAAAAATGATCTCCGGTGGGCCGAACCTCCGTCGCGGATCGCCCCTCTTCCGGTGCGCGGGCGCGCACGGACCTCGCGCGCCGATCCGTATCCGAGGGGAACCAGACACACCATGAAGAGCAAGCTGACCGCCGTGGCCCTGGCGGCCGTCGTCGTCGCCGGTGCCGCCGCGACCGCCGTTCCGGCCTCGGCCGCGACCACCGCGAAGGCCAAGCCGACCCGCTGTCACACCGCCGACCTGAAGGCCGGCTTCGCCATGGGTGGTGACGCGAAGCCGGAGATGAAGCAGACCAAGAAGCAGACCCAGGCGCACGTCTGGTTCACGAACAAGAGCAAGCGCACCTGCACCCTGTCCGGCTTCGCCGGGGTCGACATGGTCGGCGCGCAGAAGACCGACGGCACGTGGTCGCTGGTGCGCTCGTCCAAGAAGCCCGTGAAGATGACCCTGGGCAAGGGCGACACGGTCGACTTCAGCATCACCCTGCTCCCGGTGGCCAAGTCCACGCCGAAGAAGGAGAAGTTCGTCCCGGCGAAGTTCGTGGTGACCCCGCCGAACGAGAAGAAGTCCTTCACCCTGAAGTGGCCGTTCGGCGGCCAGATCCTCAAGCAGGACGGCGCCACCCGCCCGGCCACCTACGTCAACCCGATCGGCAAGTAGGCGACCGGACGGCCGCCGCCGCTCAAGGTCGCTCAGGGCCTCTCGGGGCCCAGGGCGTGGCGGACGGCGGTCAGGATGGCCTCCGTGTCGGCGCCCAGGGCGCGGGCGGATGCGGTGAAGTCACGGGCCAGGGTGGCGAGTTGAGACGCGTGCGGCCGGGCCGGGCCCGAACGTGGCGCCGCCACCCGGGTGCCCGCGCCCCGGCGGGTGCGGATCAGCTCGGTGGCCTCCAGCTCGCGGTAGGCGCGGGCCACGGTGCCCGGCGACAGGCCGAGGTCCGTGGCCAGCTGGCGCACGGTCGGCAGTCGTTCGCCCTCGACCAGCCGGCCGGTGACGATCAGCGCGGCGAGCTGCGCGCGGATCTGCTCGTACGGCGGGACCTGGCTGGTGGTGTCGACGCGGACGGCGGGGTCACTCATCGTCGGGTGCCCCGTCCTCGGCGGGCTCGTCCTCGACGGCGCGGGGCGCGACGACGGTGACCAGGGACCAGACGACGGTGAACAGGTTCAGCAGGGCCAGCGGGTAGAACACCCAGAAGGTGATCGCGCCCAGTGTGCCGGCGCAGCCCGTCTCCGTCAGCGCGACGGAGATCATCAGGACGGCGTACAGCTGCTGGCTCGACACCAGCAGGCCCCAGGCCCCGGTGACCGCCCACGCGCGGTCGCGGCGCTGCTGTTCCTCGCCCGGCCCGTGCGCGATGCGGCGCAGCGCCCAGACACAGGTGGGCGTGGCTATGGCGAGCGCGCCGAACATCGGCAGGCTGTAGTACAGGCCGGGCCACGGGCCGAGGGTCGCGCGCATGCCGTTGCAGGTGATGTCGACGACCTTCCCGGTGATGAACATCCGGTCGCCGTCGACGGACGCCGTGGCGGCCGTGATCACCAGCAGGACGACGAGGGAGACCCCCTGGAGGGCGATCAGGGGGCCCATACGCGGGGGCACATGGTCCCTGACCAGGCGCGGGGCGAGACTCGCCGTGCGCACCGCGTCCTGCGGGCGCAGGGTCAGGGCGTCGGCGAGGAGGACACCGGCCACCGCGCACAGGCCGAAGGCCGTGAGGCAGAACACGACGCGCTGCTCGAACTCGATGTGCCCGAGCGTGGACAGCGCCTGCGCGACCACGAGGCCTATGGCCAGACCGGACCAGCGGGCGTAGTGGTCGGCGTGGTCGAGGAGCCGATGCTGGAGCGGGGCGGTGTCGAGCATGGAAAGATCCCCCCGGATCATCTTGTATCAAGCGGTGGGTACAAGATGCCGCGACCGGGATCTTGTGTCAAACGCTCGGTACAAGGTGACGCGGGGGAAGACGGGCTCCGGGGCGCGGAGGTTCCCGTGAACATGGAGGGCGGGCGAGGGAGGGCGGCGCGGGGACCGCTGAGGGCGGGGGAGAGCGGCGCGGGGACCGCTGAGGGCGGGGTCAGTCGACCGTGATCGAGTCCAGTTGCGCGCGCAGATACACGTGCGAGTCCACCGGCGGGTACGCCACCCGCCCGACCGGCGCGGGCACCGACTCCACGACCGTGCCCGGCGTGCATTCGCCGAAGTAGACCAGCGACATCAGCTCCTCGGCGGGTTCGTCGGCCGGCGGCGGCAGCACGCGGTGGCGCCCGGAGCGCCAGCGGTCGCCGGTCCAACGGGCCATCAGGTCACCGATGTTGATGGTGAAGGCGGCCGGGTCGTACGGGGCGTCCTCCCAGCCGCCCTCGTCCGTGTACACCTGGAGCCCGCCCTTGCCGGCCTGCCGGTCGAGGATGGTCACCGTGCCGAAGTCGGTGTGCGGGCCGATCCGGAACTGCCCCGGCACGGGGTCGCCGATCACATCCGTCCCCGGGTACCAGTTGATGTTGAAGCCGTAGGTGGGGTGGCTCATGTGCCGGGAGAAGAAGTCCGGTTCGAGGCCGAGGGCCTCCCCGAGGAGCGAGAGCAGCAGGTTCTCCAGCTCGCCCATCCGCGCCAGGTACTCCTCGCAGAGCGCCCGCAGCTCCGGTACCTCCGCCGGCCACACGTTCGGCGCGTACCACTCCGCGTTCACGACCGGGTCGTCGAACGGCTCGTGCGTCGCGAACGTCAGCGACTCCTTGAGGTCCGGCGGGGTCTTTGTCCCCTCGGCGTACCCGTTCGCCTCGGCCCCCGGGCCCAGCCAGCCGCGCCCGCCGACCTTCACCTCGTACGCCTGCTTGGCCTCGACGGGCAGCACGAAGAAGGACCGCGCGGCCTTCCGGACGCGGGTGCGGAGGGCCGGATCGACCCCGTGGCCGGTGACCAGCAGGAAACCGGCGCTCTGGAGCGCCTCGTCGACGGTCCGGGCGATCCGCGCGCGCTCCTCGGGACCGCCGTCGAGCCAGGGGCGCAGATCGATGGTGGGGATCCGGGGCCTACTACCGCCCGGCGTCACTGATGTCACTGGCGTCACCGATGTCCTCGTTCCATAGAGCCGGGTGGTGCTCGACGAAGTCGCGCATCAGGGCCACGCACTCCGGGTCGTCCAGCACCAGGACCTCCACACCGTGCTCGGCGAGCCAGTCGTGGCCGCCGTGGAAGGTGGTGGCCTCCCCGACCACCAGCCGCGAGATCCCGAACTGCCGGACCAGCCCGGAGCAGTACCAGCACGGCGAGAGCGTCGTCACCATCGTCGTACCGCGGTACGTCCGCTGCCGTCCCGCCGCGCGGAACGCGGCCGTCTCGGCGTGCGTGGACGGATCGCCGTCCTGGACACGGCGGTTGTGCCCGCGCCCGAGCAGGCCGCCGTCCGGTCCGTAGAGCGCGGCCCCGATGGGGATGCCGCCCTCCGCGAGCCCCGCCCGCGCCTCCTCGACGGCCGTGACGAGCCATGCGTGTGCCTGGTCCTGGTCCATGACCACACTCTGCCCGCGACGCGGGGCGCTCACGTGCGCGGCGCGGGATCAGGGCGCGGAACCGGGGCGGCGGGATCAGGGTGGGCGATCAGGGTGGGCGATCAGGGCGGCGGGAGGAGGGTGCCCAGGGGGCCGAGGTCGAGGTTGAGGTCGTCCAGGGTGAGGTCGTAGCGGTCGCAGAGTTCCGTCATGCGCTCGTGCAGGACCATCAGGGTCATGCCGAGGCGCTCCTCCTGCTCCTCGGTCAGTCCGCCCCGGTCGACGCGGTGCAGGGCCTGGCGCTCCATCAGCTGGCGGAGCAGCTCGACGATGGTGAGGACGAGACGGACGAGGTCCCGCTCGACCGTGTCGGGGTCCGTGCGCAACCGCCGCGCCACGGCCTCGCCCCGGGTCGGCGGCGGCGGGGCGACCTCCTCCGGCCGGGCGGGCAGCAGGGAGAACGCGCGGTTCGCGGCCGCGGACACCTCACGGAGACGGTCGACGTGGGGGCCGCCGTCAGGCCGGGGGGTCGCCATCGCCATGGTCGTCGCCTCCTTCCGCCCCTTCTTCGAGGGGCGTCCGCTCGGACAGGGGGAGCGCCCACTGTTCGTCCATCTGTTCGCTGACGGCGACGATCACCGCGCGGAGCGACACCCGTACGAGATCGATGTCCGCGATGCTCAGGACGAGGTCCCCGGTGAGGACGACACCGCCGCTCAGCAGCCGGTCGAGCAGATCGATCAGCGCGACCTGGCGTCCGCTGATCGGGCGGTCGCCGTCGTCGTACGCGTCGTGGCCGTCGTACGTGTCGTACACGTCGGGGTCGCCGTACGCGCTCATCGTCGGCCGGGACCCTTCTCAGCCACGGTCCTCGTCGTCCTCGTCGTCGGCGTTCACCGGCTTGCGCCGTTTGCGCCGGGGTTCCGCCGGGCGGGGCTCCTTGCGGCGGGCCTCCCGGGGTGGGCGCTCGGTCGACGCGCCCGCGGACAGCTCCGGCGGGGGCTCCTCGACGCGTCGGCGCAGCTCCTTCACCTCGGTGCGCAGCCGCTCGTTCTCCTCGGCGAGGGAGCGGCGGCCGCCGTCGGGACGGGACGCGCGGGAGGAGAGGGCGGGGTCGTGCTCCCACCAGTCGATGCCGATCTCCTTGGCCTTGTCGACCGAGGCCACCAGCAGGCGCAGTTTGATCGTGAGCAGCTCGATGTCGAGGAGGTTGATCTTGATGTCGCCGACGATGACGATGCCCTTGTCGAGCACCCGTTCGAGGATGTCGGCGAGGTTCGCGCTGGAGCCCTGACCGCCGCCGTACGGATAGGCACCGCGTGACGGCGAGGGGGCGGGGGAGCGGGCGTCGGACTGGGACACGGGTCACCTGGCCTCTCGTCGGGGTTCTTCGTCCTCGTCCTCCACGGGCTCTTCGTCGTCCTCGTCCGAGTCCGTGTAGTCCTCCAGCTCTTCCTTCAGCCGGGTCGTGCCGGTGTTCCGGTCGGACTCCTCCTCGGTCCGGTCGAGGGTGCCGGTGCCAGCGGCCGAGCCGCCCTTCGTCGCACCGCGCCGCTCAGCCATCGTCCTGCCTCCTCGACCGTGTGCCGCTGCCGCTGCCGCTGCTGCTGCCGCTCCTGGCACGGCTCGTGGTGCCGGCGGTCTTCTTCTTCGGGCGCGCGGTGGTCCTCGACTGCGGCGCGCTCTTGCGGCCCGCCGCGCCCGCCGCTCTCGATCCGCCGGACTTCCCGGTCCCCGTCCCGGCCTTGGCCTTGGCCCCGCTCCTGCTCGCACGCTTGCTCGCGCGCTTGCTCCCGCCCTCGGCCCCGCCCTCGGCTTCGTCCTCGGC
>NZ_JBVISJ010000002.1:692750-967819 GCF_055575575.1 Streptomyces sp. NPDC034049 | reverse complement strand
CGGCTTCGTCCTCGTCCTGGGTCGCGTCCTCGTCCTCGGCTTCGTCCTCGGCTTCGTCCTCGTCCTGGGTCGCGTCCTCGTCCTCGGCTTCGTCCTCGGCTTCGTCCTCGTCCTGGGTCGCGTCCTCGTCCTCGGCTTCGTCCTCGCCCTCGGCCTCGTCCTGGGTCTCGGCCTCGGCCTCGGCCTCGTCCTCGGCCTCGGCCTCGCCCTCGTCCTGGGTCTCGTCCTCTGCCTTGCCCTCGTCCTGGGTCTCGTCCTGGGTCTCGTCCTGGGTCTCGTCCTCGGGCTCTTCCTCAGGCTCTTCCTCAGGCTCTTCTTCGGGCTCGGGCTCGTCGTCCTGCGCGCCGCCGTTGCCCTCCGCCCGCTCCCGCAGTCCCGTGGTGCGTTCGTGCAGGGCGTCGGCGAGGTGGTCGGCCTTCGACGACAGCACGGAGGTCGCCGCGGCCTTGCTCGCGCCCGCCAGTTCCCCGCGCACCTGACGGGTGAGGTCGCCGAGGAACGGGGCGTCGAGCGCCTTGCCCAGCTGTCCGGGTCTGACCTGCGACCCGGCCAGCAGCGCACCGAGGCCGAGGGCGAGCTTGGCCTTCTTCGTCCGCCCCAGCAGATAGCCGCCGAGGACGGCCGCGCCCATCGTGGCGTTGTTCATGACTCCGTCTCCCTCTGCTGCTGGAGCCGGTAGGCGCTGATCTCCTGCAGTCGCCGCAGCAACTCCTCCTCGCGCCGCGCGAACTCCTCCTCGTCGATCCGCCCCTCGGTCCGCGCCCGCTCCAGGTTCACCAGCTCCTCCTGGACGGGCCCCGGGTCGTAGTACTCGTCCTCGGCGGCCTGCCGCACCTTGTCGACCACCCACCCGACGCCCCGCACAGGAGCGATCGGCAACGTCAGAATGGTCCCGACCAGTCCCACCACATCGCCTCCCAGGTCATCCGGCGGTCACATATGCGGTCATGAGCGGTCAGTCACGAACCGTCAGTCATGACCGGTCATGACCGGTCATATGCGCGGTCATACGAAGCTGTACGGCGGCAGCGGCCCGCGCAGCCGCAGCTCCACTCCCTCTCCGAGGGCCTCGGCCAGCTCCCCGCCGGCCTCGGCGAACTCGTCCTCCCGTTCGCCGTCCACCAGGAAGGAGACGTTCACGAAGTACTGCTGGGAGGCCGGGGCGAGCCGCTCGTCCAGGGCGTACGGCCGCAGCGCCGCGAGGACCTCCTCGCCGAGCGCCTCCTGCCGGCCCTGCACCTCCTGGGCCACGAGTTCACCGAGCGCCAGGCGGTCCTCGTACGTGCCACCGCCCTCACGGATCGCGTCGTTCAGCTCACGCGCCCGCGCGGACTCCGTCAGGACGGCGCGCAGGAGGGTGTCCTCGTCCAGTACGCCCTTGACGTTGAACTCCGCGCGCCCCGTCAGTTCGTCCAGACGTCGGGAGAACGTCTCGGCCTGCTCCTGGAGCAGCGCCTCCACGGCCGCCTCGTCCGGGGCGACGAAACCGAAGCTCAGCGGCAGGATGGCGCCCTCGGTCCACAGTTGCAGCTGGACCTCCTGGTGCGCCTCCACGTCCCGGCGGCTGACCGACAGATCGTCAGGTGCCTCGCTGACGACGGCGCTCAGCTCGCCGTTGCTGACGGCGTGCAGGGCGGTGGGATCCTCGCCGACGCCCTTGACGTCGTCCAGGCCCAGCGGGTGCGCCGCCTTGGTGATCGCGTAGACGTAGACCGACATCGGCTCGCTCACTCCTCACGGTCCCTGGAGGTACGGCGGCTCGTGCCGCTCCGCCCGGAGCTCACGCGCTGCTTCTCGCGCACGGACTCGCGCTCCTCGTCGTGGTCGCGCTTCTTCGACAGCGAGTCGGTGACGGCCTCGGCCGCCCCGGTGAGCGCGCCCTTGCTCTTGCCCCGGGCGCCCGACTCGACGGTGTTCCCGACGATGTCCGTCAGCTGGGAGGGGGCCTTGCGTCCCGATTCCAGATCCAGCCGGTTGCACGCCTCGGCGAAGCGCAGATAGGTGTCGACGCTGGCCACGACCACCCGGGCGTCGATCTTCAGGATCTCGATGCCCACCAGGGAGACGCGGACGAACGCGTCGATGACCAGGCCCCGGTCGAGGACCAGTTCCAGGACGTCGTAGAGGTTCCCCGAGCCACCGCCACGGGGGGCGAGGGCGCCGCCCTCGCTCTGCGGCACCACAGTCACGATTTCTTCCCTCCGAGTACGGGAAGCCGTCCGGCGAAGGGCGCGGGCCGTGGCTCCGACGGCGGCCGCCGGGTTCTTCGGCGGCGGCCGTGGCCTCGGCGGCTCAGCGGGAGCTGCCCCGGTCGATCTGCGCGCGTGTGTACCGGCGTCCACGCTCGTACGCCAGCAGCTTGCCCGCGGGGTCCAGAGACACCCGGTAGGCAGCCATCACGCTGGTCGTCTGCGGAATGCGCTCCAGTTCCAGGACCTCGACCTGGGCCTCCCAGCCCTCGTCGGTCGGCTTCAGTGCGGAAACGGACTCGGGAGCGCGGCCGAGCAACTCGGACAGCTGCTGGATCGCGCTCCGCATGGCCTCGGGTGCGGAGGCCCGCTCCTCGGCGGGCGCCTGCCGCGACGAGGAACGGTGCTTTTCCGACTCCCGACCGTTCGTAATCATCACCTTCTTACCCTTTGTCCATCATCGACCTTGGGCGGGTCATATGCCACCCCGGGGGGAGAGAGGGGGCGCGGTGGGTGGGGTCAGATAGGCGTGCAGGTGGCCCGCGCCCTCCAGCATGGCCGCCGTACGCGCGGTCAGGGCGGTGTGGCGGGTGGTGATCGCGGCGCGCAGGGCCTCCGTACCACCCTCCGCGCGGAGGTCCTCGAGGACGGGACGGATGTCGTCGAGGAGGTAGTGGCTGCGGCGGAGGGCGAGGACGAAGCGGGCGTCGCGCACCTCGTCGGGGGCGTAGTGGCGATAGCCGGTGCCGCGTTCGCGCCGGGGGGACAGCAGACCGGCGGCCTCCCAGACCCGCAGCGTCGACGTCCGCACGCCGAGCAGGGCCGCGACCTCGCCGATCAGCAGGTCGGCGGCGGGCACGTCGTCCTCGGGCGGCTCCCCGGCCAGCGCCCGCAGCGCCTCCCCGGTCACGCGCAGCGACACCCGCTCCGTGTGCAGCGCCGCGTGCGCCTCGTCCACCAGCGCCAGTGCCCCCGGTACGTCCCCCTCGTGCACGGTCCGCATGATCCGCGTCGCCACGACCGCCCCGTACCCCTTCGACAGCGCCCGGTACGTCAGCAGTGCCCGCCGGTGGGCGTCCCCGAAGATCCGGTACCCCGAGGCCGTACGCGGCACGGGCGGCAGCACCCCGGCCTCCTCGTAGTTGCGGATCTGCTGCGTGGAGACACCGGAGAGCCGGGCGAGGTCGACGGGGCGCAGGCGGGCGGAGGGACGTGGGGGTGGGCCGGGTGCGGGCATCGGATGGAAGGCCAGAACGCTTCGACGTGCCGGACGGCCGTGTCAGTCGGCGGTCCGACGCCAGACGGCCCTCACGTGGCCGACCGGCGCCGCCGTCACGCCTCCTCGCCGTCCTTCTTCTCCCGCTTCTCGGCCTGTCCGCCCTTCTCGCCCCGCTCCTGCTCCTGCCGCTTCAGTTCCTCCTCGCGGCGGCGCAGGTCGGCCTCCCAGCTCTTCAGGAGCGACTCGTCCTTCTTGTTGTCCTCGGCGAGCGACTTCAGGAACTCGGGGTTGTCGTCGGGGGCGACGTACTCCGTGCGGTGGTTGCGGTGCCACTCCGAGGGCGTGCGACCACCGGCGGGCGCGTTGCGGAGCTTGCCCGCGGCGAGCCAGGCGATCGGGCCCACGATCCAGAAGAGCAGGATGATGAAGACCCAGGCGATCTTCGGCAGGTGCTTCGCCTCGTCCTCGGGGGTGTTGAGGCAGTCGATGAACGCGTAGATGGTCAGCGCCAACGGCACGAGGTACATCAACAGCCTGAGCATGGAACAGCCCCCTGGAAGCGGTGGCGGGGCCGTGCACCTGGCCCCGTGACGGGGTCAGGGTAGCCCCTCGGGGATACTGGACCCCATGGCTTACGACGATCTTCGCTCCCTGCTCCGCGCACTGGAGCGCGAGGGCGATCTCAAGCGCATCAAGGCCGAAGTCGACCCCTATCTGGAGGTCGGGGAGATCGTCGACCGGGTCAACAAGGCCGGCGGCCCCGCCCTGCTCTTCGAGAACGTGAAGGGCTCCGCGATGCCCCTCGCGATGAACGTCTTCGGCACCGACCGCCGCCTGCTGAAGGCGCTCGGACTGAAGTCGTACGGCGAGATCAGCGAGAAGATCGGCGGCCTGCTCAAGCCCGAACTGCCCCAGGGCTTCGTGGGCGTGCGGGAGGCGTTCGGGAAGCTCGGCGCGATGGCCCACGTGCCGCCGAAGAAGGTGAAGCCGGACAGCGCGCCCGTGCAGGAGGTGGTCCTCCAGGGCGACGAAGTGGATCTGGACCTGCTGCCGGCGCTCTTCACCTGGCCCAAGGACGGCGGCTCCTTCTTCAACCTGGGGCTCACCCACACCAAGCACCCCGAGACCGGCGTGCGCAACCTCGGCCTGTACCGCCTCCAGCGCCACGACAAGCGCACCATCGGTATGCACTGGCAGATCCACAAGGACAGCCGCAACCACTACCAGGTGGCCGCCAAGCGCGGCGAACGCCTGCCGGTCGCCATCGCCTTCGGCTGCCCGCCCGCCGTGACGTACGCCTCCACCGCGCCGCTCCCCGGTGACATCGACGAGTACCTGTTCGCCGGGTTCGTCGCGGGCAAGCGGATCGAGATGGTCGACTGCAAGACGGTGCCGTTGCAGGTGCCGGCGAACGCCGAGGTCGTGATCGAGGGCTGGCTGGAGCCCGGCGAGATGCTCCCCGAGGGCCCGTTCGGCGACCACACCGGCTTCTACACCCCGCAGGAGCCCTTCCCCGCGCTGAAGATCGACTGCGTGACGATGCGGAGGCGCCCGCTGCTCCAGTCGATCGTCGTCGGCCGTCCGCCGACGGAGGACGGACCGCTGGGCCGCGCGACGGAACGCTTCTTCCTGCCGTTGTTGAAGATCATCGTCCCGGACATCGTGGACTACCACCTCCCCGAGGCGGGCGGCTTCCACAACTGCGCGATCATCTCGATCGACAAGAAGTACCCCAAGCACGCGCAGAAGGTCATGCACGCCATCTGGGGCGCCCACATGATGTCCCTGACCAAGCTGATCGTCGTCGTGGACTCCGACTGCGACGTCCACGACCTGCACGAGGTCGCCTGGCGCGCCCTCGGCAACACGGACTACGCCCGCGACCTCTCGATCGTCGAGGGCCCGGTGGACCACCTCGACCACGCCTCGTACCAGCAGTTCTGGGGCGGCAAGGCGGGCATCGACGCCACGAAGAAGTGGATCGAGGAGGGCTACACACGGGACGGGGGCTGGCCCGACATGGTCGAGTCGGACCCGGCCACGGCGGCGCTCGTCGACCGCCGCTGGAAGGAGTACGGCCTGTGACCAGCGCGTCGGCGGCGATCCCGCGACAGCCGGGCCGCACCAAGGCCTTCCTCCGCCTCGTGATGATCGAGCACTCGGTCTTCGCGCTGCCCTTCGCGTACATCGCCGCGCTCACCGCCATGTTCCAGCTGGACGGCAACATCCACTGGGTCCGGCTGCTCCTGGTCACCGTCTGCATGGTGGGCCTGCGCACGTTCGCGATGGCGGTCAACCGGATCATCGACCGGGAGATCGACGCGCGGAACCCGCGTACGGCGCACCGCGAGCTGGTGACCGGCGCGATGTCGGTCAGGCACGCGTGGACCGGCGCCCTCGTCGCGGTCGTGATCTTCCTCGGCTCGGCGGCGCTGCTGAACCCGCTCTGCCTGGCCCTCGCCCCCGTCGCCGTGATCCCGATGGTGGTCTACCCCTACGGCAAACGCTTCACGAACTACCCCCAGGCCATCCTGGGCCTCGCCCAGGCCATGGGCCCGGTCGGCGGCTGGCTCGCGATCACCGGGGAGTGGTCCTGGGAGGCGGTCGTCCTCGGCCTGGCCGTCGGCATCTGGATCGGCGGCTTCGACCTCATCTACGCCTGCCAGGACGTCGACTCCGACCGGGAGTCCGGCGTGCTGTCGGTCCCGGCGCGCTTCGGCATCCCGGCGGCGATCTGGGCGGCACGGGTCTGCCATGTGCTGACGACCGCGCTGTTCGCCTGGTACGCGGTCGTCACCGACGCGGGCGCGTTCCTGTGGCTGGGCCTCGCGATCGTCGCGGGCGCGTTCGTCTACGAGCACACGATCGTGCGCCCGCACGATCTGTCCCGCCTGAACCGAGCGTTCTTCTCCGTCAACGGCTTCATCGGCATCGCCCTGTTCGTGTGCGCGCTGCTGGATCTGGTGGTGCGGGGGTTGACGTTCTAGGAGCGCCTCAGGGGGTGGGGGTGTGGGTTCGTCGGCGACTGCGGCTCCGGTGGGGCTTCTCGCGCAGTTCCCCGCGCCCCTCAAAGACCAGGCCCTGCGGGCCTGGAAGACCACGGCCCTGCGGGCCTGGAAAGCACGGGGCGCAGCCCCTGTTTTTCAGGGGCGGGGAACTGCGCGAGAAGCCCCACCGGACCCCCACCCGCCGAAGAACCCGCGCCCCCAGCCGTCAGGCGACCGAGGAACCAGGGCCCGGGCCCGTGGTCCGGCGGCGGAACACGAACGCCGCCACCACGCCCGTGACCAGGCCGATCAGATGTCCCTGCCAGCTGATGCCGGTCTCGGTGGGGGCGATGCCGCCGAGGATCGCGCCGCCCCACACGGCCGCGACCAGGACACCCACCACGACCCCCAGCAGCCGGCGCTCGACGAAGCCGGTGACCACGAGGAACCCGAAGAGCCCGAAGACGACGCCGGAGGCACCGGCGGTGTTGGTGTGGTCGGGGGATATCAGCCAGACCCCCAGCCCGTCCGCGACGATGATCAGCGCGCACACGGCGGCGAAGCGGCGCAGCCCGCCGAGCGCGGCGAGGAACCCCAGCACCAGCAACGGCACGCTGTTCGCCGCGACATGGGCGAAGCCGAAGTGGATGAACGAGGCGGGCACCACGTCGACCAGCTCGGGCACCGAACGCGGAACGATCCCGAAGTCGTCCAGGGCGTGGCCCATCGCCACGTCCACGACCTCCAGGATCCACAGCAGCGCCACCCAGCCCACCATCAGCTTGGCCGCCGCCTTCGCGCGGTCCCCGCGCGACCACTCCCGCTCGGGGCGCAGCGCTCCCCGCACTCCACCTGCCATGTCGAACCCCCGTCCCGACCTCACGCCGACCTCACGCGTCCTTCGTGGAAACGGCCGGGCCCCCTTGGCCGGTTCCCGCCGCGCGCCGCCGGATAGGCTCGGTGTCGTGAACCCAGTCAAGCCAGGGAAGACACCGCGTACGCCTTGGATCGTAGGGGTGTCCGGCGCATCCGGCACCCCATACGCCGCCGCCGTGCTGCGCGCGCTCCTCGCCGCGGGCGAGGATGTCGACCTCGTGGTGTCCCGGGCCTCGCGGCTGACCCTGCTCGACGAGACGGGAATCTCCTTCCGCGACGCGCACTGGCGCGACGACCTGCGGGAATGGCTGTCCCACGGCGCGGACGGCAAGCCCGGCACGTTCGCCGTGGACCTCGACGGCGAGGGCGGCGACCGGGTACGTCACTGGACCCCCGGCGACCTGGCCGCCGGACCGTCCTCCGGCTCGTACCCCGTCAAGGGGATGCTGATCGTCCCCGCGTCGACGGCGTGCGTCGCGGGCGTGGCCCTCGGGCTCTCCAAGGACCTGCTGCAACGGGCGGCGAGCGTGACCCTCAAGGAGGGGCGGCGGCTCGTCGTCGCCGTACGCGAGACCCCGTTGAACGGCCAGACCCTGCGGCACCTGGTGACCCTGGACGAGGCGGGCGCGACCGTACTGCCCGCGTCCCCGGCCTTCTACGCGGGGGCCACGCACATCCAGGACCTGGTGGACTTCGTCGCCGGACGGGCGCTGGACGCGGCGGGCGTCCCGCACACCCTGTACCGGCGCTGGGAGGGCGAGGTGGGCGGGGCGCGCGCCTCCGGTGCGACCGACTGAGCCGCACACGCCCACCCCGGCCGGCACCATGCTCCTCCCCGGCCCGCTGCACGAACCCGTTTTCTCGTACCACTGAACAACCAAGCAGCACCCACGACGCAACTCTTCAGCGGAAGGCAACCGATCGCATGGACGCGGTGGACAGGCAGCTCATCCAGGCCCTGAGGGAGAACGGCCGGGCCTCCTACGCGGAGCTGGGACGCCTCGTCGGACTGTCGGGACCCAGTGTCACCGACCGCATCAACCGGCTGGAGGCGGCCGGTGTCATCACCGGCTATCGCGCCACCGTCAACGCGGCCTCCCTCGGCCTCGGCGTGACCGCGCTCATCGGCATCTCGCTCTCCGACGCCGCCGACCACGAAGATGTGGCGAACCGGCTGCGGGACCTCGCGGAGATCGAGGACTGCTGGTTCATCGCCGGCGACGACTCCTTCATGCTCAAGGTGCGCGCCCCCGACGTCGACGGCCTGGAGAAGACCATCCGTCGGCTCTCCGGCACCAAGGGCGTCTCCCGCACCCGTACGACGATCGTGCTCTCCACGAAGTGGGAGAACCGGGTGGGTGAGCTGCCGGAGGAGGAGCTGTAGGGCGGGGCACGTAGGGTTGACGAGGTCTTCGAAGCAGGCAAGCACGCAGGCAGGTCGGTCGGTGAAAGGTGTGGGCATGGACGTCGGGCTCAAGCGCGAGCTGGAGGAGAAGGTCCGCTCCGGTGAGCGGCTGACCCGCGAGGACGGCATCGCGCTGTACGCGTCGGACGACCTGGCCTGGCTGGGTGGTCTGGCGCACGAGGTGCGGACGCGGAAGAACGGTGACGTCGTCCACTTCAACGTCAACCGCCACCTCAACATGACCAACGTGTGCACCGCCTCCTGCGCGTACTGCTCCTTCCAGCGCAAGCCGGGGGAGAAGGACGCGTACACGATGCGCATCGAGGAGGCGGTGAAGCTCGCCAAGGCGATGGAGGGCGAGAACCTCACCGAGCTGCACATCGTCAACGGCCTGCACCCGAACCTCCCGTGGCGCTACTACCCGCGCTCCCTGAAGGAACTGAAGGCCGCCCTCCCGAACGTTTCGCTGAAGGCCTTCACGGCCACGGAGATCCACCACTTCGAGACGATCAGCGGTCTGACGGCGTCGGAGATCCTGGACGAGCTGATCGACGCGGGCCTCGAATCCCTCACGGGCGGCGGCGCGGAGATCTTCGACTGGGAGGTCCGCCAGCACATCGTGGACCACCGCACCCACTGGGAGGACTGGTCGCGGATCCACCGCCTGGCGCACGAGAAGGGCCTCAAGACCCCGTGCACCATGCTCTACGGCCACATCGAGGAGCCGCGCCACCGCGTCGACCACGTCCTCAGGCTGCGTGAGCTCCAGGACGAGACGAACGGCTTCCAGGTCTTCATCCCCCTGCGCTACCAGCACGACTTCGTGGACGTCCAGGACGGCAAGGTCCGCAACCGCCTCCAGGCCCGCACCCAGATGGCCACGGGGGCCGAGGCCCTGAAGACCTTCGCCGTCTCCCGCCTCCTCTTCGACAACGTCCCCCACGTCAAGGTCTTCTGGGTGATGCACGGCGTCCAGACCGCCCAACTGGCGCTCCAGCACGGCGCCGACGACATGGACGGCTCGGTCGTCGAGTACAAGATCACCCACGACGCGGACAACTACGGCACGCCGAACAAACTGACCCGCGAGGACCTGCTGGACCTCATCCGCGACGCGGGCTTCCGCCCCGTAGAACGCAACACGAGGTACGAGATCATCCGCGAGTACGAGGGCCCGAACCCGGCGCGTCGCGAATCCCCGCAGCCGATGCGAGTCTGAAGCCGGCCGGTTGTTCGGGTGCGGGTGGGTAGGGCTTCTCGCGCAGTTCCCCGCGCCCCTGAAAGGGCCGAAAGGCCGTAGGCCTTTCAGGGGCGCGGGGAACTGCGCGACCAGCCCCCACCGGACGGACGCTGGGGGTCGAAGGGGCGCAGCCCCTTGGTGGGGGCACCTCCCGCTCGAGCGAAGCCGAGAGTGGGGGAGGGAAGGGTAGGGGCGGCGGGGGCGAATCCCTCTTGAGACGAGCCGCACGTAATGACTACGGTCACCCCATGCCCCTTACGTTCCACCTGGACCCACCCCTCACCCCCGCCCTCCACGACGGCATCCTCACCCTCTGGGCGGACGTCTCCAACGCCGACGGAGCGGTGGGCTTCGTCCCCCCGGTCACCCGGGAAACCATCCGCCCGGAACTCCTCAAACACCTCACCGCCATGGCGGAAGGCAGACACCGCCTCCTCCTCGGCCTGGACGACACCGGCACCCCCGCCGCCACCGCCTTCTTCGGCTTCAACACCCACCGCCTGATGACCCACTGGGTCTGGCTCTACACGGTGATGGTCCACCCCTCCCACCAGGGCAAGGGCTACGGCCGCGCCCTCATGGCCGCGGCCGAGAACGCGGCCTGCGACTTCGACGGCATAGACGCCATCCGCCTGTGCTGCCGAGGCGGCCGCGGCCTCGAACACTTCTACGCCTCCTGCGGCTACAAGGAGGTCGGCCGCGTCCCCGGCGCGATACGTGTCGCCCCCGGCGACCACCGCGACGACATCACGATGCTCCTGCCTCTGAGCTGAGGCCCCGCACCCCCGTGCAAGATCGCCCCCCGACCGTGCTTCACTGGACGATGCCCTGCGAACAACGGTGGCACTGTTCGGAACGGATACGGAAGAGTGGATTGAGATGCTCCGCTACACACTGATGCGCCTCGGTATCTTCGTGGGCTGCTTCGTGGTCGTCTGGGCCCTCGTCTACTCCGGCGTCGCCCCGCGCGGCCTCGGCGCGTCCAACGGCATGTGGATGGTCGTGCTCGCGCTGCTGGTCTCCGCGCCGATCAGCTTCGTCGCCCTCCGCAAGGAGCGCGACCGGGCCTCCGCCCAGATCGCCCCCCGCCTCGACCGCTCCATCGGCCGCGTCAAGTCCAACCTCGCGGCCAACCGCAGCCAGGAGGACGAGGCCGACGACGTGGCCCGGACCCCGAGCCCGCGGACGACCGACGAGGCCGACGAGGCCACCGGGACCGACGGGACGACCGCCGGGTCCGACGAGGCCGCCAAGGCCGACGCGGCGGCCGCGCAGCCGGCGTCCGGCAAGGCTTCGTAGGGCCGTACGCGGACCGTCGGCAGCCGCGCTCGCCGACCCGCCCCACAAGATCACCCGCCCGACGCGCAGGTCCGTCCCCGCCGTCGGAACCGTACGCTTGCCCGCATGGGTGCTGTGAAGAGCAAACGGATGCCTCGTGCGGTGCGGGAACAGCACATGCTGGACGCGGCGGTGCGGACGTTCGGGCAGCGTGGGTACCGGGCGGCGTCGATGGACGAGATCGCCGAACTGGCGGGTGTCTCCAAGCCGTTGGTGTACCTGTACCTGAACTCCAAGGAAGACCTCTTCACGGCCTGCATCCGCCGTGAGGCCAAGGCGCTCACCACGGCCGTCCGCGCGGGTGTGAACCCCGAACTGCCCGCCGACCGCCAACTCTGGGAGGGGCTGGGGGCGTTCTTCACGCACACCGCGCGCAACCCGGACGCCTGGGCCGTGCTGCATCTCCAGGCCCGGACGCACGGGGAACCGTTCGCCGCGGAGGTGGCGGCGATGCGCGAGGAGATGGTCGCGTTCGTGACCGGGCTGATCCTGGTCGCCGCGCGGGAGGCCCGCCGTGACCCGTCCCTGCCCGAGCGGGAGGTCGCCGGTCTCGCCGAGGGCCTCGTCGGCGCCGCCGAGGCCCTCGCCGCCTGGGCCAACGCGACCCCCGGCATCACCGCCCGCCAGGCCGCCACGACCCTGATGAACTTCGCCTGGGCCGGGCTGGGCGACCTGATGGAGGGGCGTCCGTGGACACCGCCGGCTGCGACGTGAGGGGGCCGTTCGTCGCCGGGTGCGGGTTCGGCGGGGAACTGCGCGACCAGCCCCCACCGAACCCGCATCCGATCCCACCCTCAGGCGACGAGCGGAAACACCTGCCCCCGCACATGAACACGCCCGCCACCCGACCCACCGGACGTGTCTGACGAGCCCGCCCCGGAGCCCTCGGCCACCCCCGGCACCTCGGTCCCACGCAACTCGAACCCACCCCACGCCCGCCCGTCGGCCAGATACGTCACCGCCCCCGGCAACGGCACCGGCGCCCGGAACTCCGCGCGGACGAGGGTCGCCGGAGGCGCGCCGTGCTCGGCGAGGCAGCGGGCCACGGTCCACATGCCGTGCGCGATGGCCCGGGGGAAACCGAACAGCCGGGCGCCGAGCGGATGCAGATGGATCGGGTTCCGGTCGCCGGACACGGCCCCGTACCGCCGGCCGACATCCCCGCCCAGCCGCCACTGGACGACCACGGGCACCCCTTCCGGCCCACCCCCGGCCGCCTCACCCCGACCGCTCCACCCGTCCCTGAGAGCACCCCCCTCCCGGGAAGCACCCCTCTCCCGGGAAGCACCCCCGTCCCCGTCACCCCGAGCCTCACCCCGCCGCTCCCGCACGGGTGCGTGCCGGGCCAGGTACGTGCTGCGGGACTCCCACGCGATCCCGGCCCCGCCCTCGGCCTCCTCCCCGTCCCGTACCTCCGTGACGACGGTCGCCTCGGTGCCGCGCCGATGGGGCGTCAACCCGGCGACGTACACGGTGATCTCGTACTCCCCGGTGGCGGGCAGCCGTCGGCGTCGGGTGATCTCGATCGAGGTGTGCACCAGGCCGAGGACCGGCAACGGGAAGTCCCGACCGGACATGATCCGCATGGCCGACGGAAACCCGAGGACGTGCGGATACGTCAGCGGAACGGCGTCTTCGCCGGTGGGAAACCCGCAGACCCGCTCGTACGCGGCGAGCCGGGCGAGGTCGATGCGCACGCCTGGCAGGACGAGCCGGGGCAGCCGGGAGGGGGAGACGAACCCGGAGGCCGCCGCGCGGGGGAGCCTGCGGCTTTTGCCCGGGGAGAGGAGGGCGCCCCTGGCCAGAAGCGGACCGAGGGAGGGCGGTCGGGTGAGGGTGACGGTGGGCATCGGACGGTCTCCCCTTCCTCGCGCCGGGCTCCGCTCCCCGCGCCGGACTCCGCTTCTTACTCAGAAGTCAGGTTACCCAAGGTAAGGGCCGGTAAGCCCTGCTGGGGAGCCCGGTAAATGAACGACCCTCAGGTAACTTGGCGCGCCCTTGACCTGCGGAGGAGTCGTGACCGAGCGGTCTGCGACACTGCACATGCCCGGCCCGGTTCCATCTCCGGACCATCGCCACACTCACACGAACCTCACACACCAACCCCGTACGATCCGGACACACCGAACGCCCAGGAGCCGCCCGTGTCCAACCTCGAAAGCACCGAACCCGCCCTGGTGGAACCCGAGTTGAAGCGGCTGGACGGCACCGTGCGGGAGGCGTACGTCCCCGCGCTCGCCGCGCCCGTGACCTACGGCTCGCTCGCGGACATCCCGTTCGACAACGCGGCCCACGCCCCCGACGCGGTCGTCCTCAGCCGCAAGCACGGCGGTACCGACAGGGAGCACGACGACGGCCGGTGGCGGGACGTCACGGCCGCCGATTTCGCCGCCGAGGTGCTCGCCCTGGCGAAGGGCCTGATCGCCGAGGGCCTCATGCCGGGCGACCGCATCGCGATCATGGCGCGGACGACGTACGAGTGGACCCTCCTGGACTTCGCGGCCTGGGCGGCGGGCCTGGTCACGGTCCCCGTCTACCCCACCTCCTCCGTCTTCCAGACCCGCTGGATCCTCCAGGACGCGGGCGCGGTGGCCCTCGCCGTCGAGACGGCGGGCCAGGCCGCCGCCCTCGGCCCCGAGCTGGACCGCATCCCCGACCTGCGCCACATGTGGGTCTTCGAGAAGGGCCATCTGGACCGGCTCGCCGAGCGGGGCCGCGACATCTCGGACCAGGAAGTGGCCGTACGGCGTGGGGTGCTGGGCCCCGACACCCTCGCGACCCTGATCTACACCTCCGGCACGACCGGCCGCCCCAAGGGCTGCGCCCTCACCCACGGCAACTTCTGCGCCGAGGTCGACAACGCGATCGACCTCCTCTACCCCATCTTCCGCGCGAAGACGGACGAGGAGGCCTCCACCCTCCTCTTCCTCCCGCTAGCCCACGTGTTCGGCCGCATGGTCGCGATCGGCTGTATGCGGGCGAGGGTCCGGCTGGGCCACTCGCCGAGCTTCCGCACGGAGGACCTCCTCGCCGACCTCAAGTCCTTCCGCCCGACGTTCCTCCTGGTCATCCCCTATGTGCTGGAGAAGGTCTTCAACACGGCCCGCGCCTCAGCCGAACGCATGGGCCGCGCCGCCTCCTACGACCGCGCCTCCGCCGTCGCCCGCCGCTACGGCGAGGCCCTGGAGGCCGAACAACACGGCACCGGCCCCGGCCCGTCGGCCTTCCTGAAGACGGCCCGCTCCTTCTACGACCCCCTGGTCTACCGCCGTATCCGCAAGGCGCTCGGCGGCCGGGTCCGTTACGTCATCTGCGGCGGCAGCCCCCTCGGCCGCCGGCTGGCCGCCTTCTACGCCGGTGCGGGTATCGATGTCTTCGAGGGCTACGGCATGACGGAGACGACCGCCGCCGTCACCGTGACCCCGCCCGACCGGCCCCGGCTGGGCACGGTCGGCAGGCCGCTCCCCGGCACCCGGGTCCGGATAGCCGCCGACGGAGAGATCCTTCTGCACGGCGGCCAGATCTTCCGCGGCTACTGGGACCCGCAGGCCGGCGGTGTCGTCCCCGCGGGACCCGACGGCTGGTTCGCGACCGGTGACATCGGCCAGCTCGACGACGAGGGGTACCTCACGATCACCGGCCGCAAGAAGGAGATCCTCGTCACCGACAGCGGCAAGAACGTGGCACCGGCGCCGCTGGAGAACTGGCTGCGCTCCCACCCCCTGATCGCCCACGCCATGGTCATCGGCGACCGCCGCCCGTACGTCACCGCGCTGCTGACCCTGGACCCCGAGGGCATCACCCACTGGGCCCAGATGAACGCCAAGCAGGGGCACCCCCTCGACCGCCTGGCCGAGGACCCGGATCTGCGCGCCGTCCTGCAACGCGCGGTGGACGAGGCCAACCGCCTGGTCTCCCGCCCCGAGTCCATCCGCCGGTTCACCATCGTCCCCGGCGGCTTCACGGAGGAGGCGGGTCACCTGACTCCGTCGATGAAGCTGCGCCGGGAGGTCGTGGAGAGGTCCTTCGCGACGGAGATCGAGGGGCTGTACGAGAAGTAGCCGGGCCGCGTGCCTTCCCCGGGGCGGCCCGGTCCCCCTTCCCGCTACTTCCCCGCGGCCGGATCGCCCTCCCCCAGCGCGACCCACCAGTGCCCGTCGTCCCTGACCAGCAGCAAATCCTGCCGCTGGTCGGTCCTGTCATAGGTGAGCCGGACGGGGTTGAAGTAGTCGACGCTGCCCTCCAGCACGGTGACGTCGACGTGCCCGCGGGCCCCCTCGCCGAACTCCCGCACCTGCTCGTAGGCGGCGCCCCGGGTCCCCTCGTACGCGGGTCCCGCCAGCTCCATCAGCCCTTCCACGTCACCGGCCTCGAGCCGCTGGACGTAGACCCGCACGAGGGTGTCGACGTCCTCGGCGGTCTCCCGCACATCGGGATACCGGGACTTCTCGGCCCGGACGCTCACATCGACCGAAGGGGAGTCGGCGAGCGCGTACGGCGCACGGAACCAGCCCCACCACACGGCGCCCACGGCTCCCAGCACCAGAGCCAACCCGCCGCACCACAGCACGGCACCACGCTTCCCCATCGCCCCCACCTCGACCCCACGGCCCGGCCCCTCATCGGCCGGCGCACCCCTCAAGACCCGCCACAGCCGCATCCGGTTGCACTCACCGACGAGAAAACCCAGCTCAAGGGCCCGCTGCCCCGGCTCACCCCCCCGCCGGGGCAGGCTCTACACCGCCTGCACCCTCCTGGCCGTCGCGCCGGGAGGCTGGTCCCTCGTCGCAATTGTTTTGGCGTGACGCCGCCCGGGCGATGCGTGTCGAAAAGGCCATCGAGGAAAAGGCCGGACGGAACCGTAGGGAGAGGGTCCGCAGGAGTTCCATATTCCGTGCGTGAATTTCCTGTCTCGGCTTCTTCTCCTCCCCCCTCCGTCGCTGGCGGAACTCGGGCCTCGGCAAGGAATGGCGAGCAAGCCGAAATTCCGCCAAGAGATGCCACCGGCACTTTCAGGTCTTTGCTCGTGAGGGCGTGAACGAAATCGTTTCCGCATATCTACGATTTCGAACCATGACCGACACCACTCGGCTGTCTCCACACCCTGATCGACACGGGCCGTCTCGGCCCCACCCCCCACCCGCGCAGGAAGATCCTCGTCATCGGCGGCGGCATCACCGGCCTCGTCGCCGCCCGACTGCTCAAGGACGCCGGCCACTTCTACGGCCCATCACCTCCCGAGAATCGCAAGGGAAAGGAACCGGAAATGTCTGATCTCAACGTCCTGATCGCGTTCGACGCGGCCACGATCGTCGAACGGAACCCCAACGCGTCGAGGAATCCCGACGCCCCGACGTACGCCGACGAGAGCCTCATCTACATGACGACGCGTCACGACCACATCATCGGTACGTCGGGGGCCGAACTGAATCTTCGCGCGGAGCCCGGGGACACCGTCCGGTGGCGGGAGACGACGCTGTCGCTCGGCAGCGACTACAAGGCGTTGCTCTACAAATACGTGAGCAGCGACCCCGGCCACCAGCTCATCCGCACACCGGAGATCGAGGTGATCGACGGCGTCTATCCGCTGCCGAAGGAGGGCTCCGAGGGCAGGCCGGAATTCGTGACACAGGCCTACCAGGACCATTACTGGCGGACGACCGTCAAAAGGGCCGGCAAGGTCGTCTACCACTTCTCGTTCCAGATCCTGGACCGCCACCGCCAGCTGAAGGGCTACTTCCAGTGGGACCCCTTCATCACCATCGAGAACCCCTGAGGGTCGTCGACCGGCGGGGCGTCAGGACGTCGGCTCGTCCGGCCGGGGCTGTGGCTACGGCTCCAGCAGGACGTCGGTCACGCTCACGCCCGCGGAGGCGCCGAAGGTCTCGGTCGTCACCCCGAGACCGGTGGCGGTGACCTGGAGGGCGATGTGGTCGCCGCCCACGCGCAGGTCGAGCCGCACCCGGGGCGCTCCCAGGTGGTCCGGGACGCGGTGGATCCGTGCCGCCGGGTAGTTCAGGCTCGTCAGCTTCGTCAGGAGCGCCGCGTGGTCGGCGACGGCCGTGCCGGAGAAGGCCCTGCTCACCCGCCGTGCGTGCCGGTCGGCGACACACTGTTCGACGGGGTGGAGCCGCACCGGATCGTAGGGGTCCACCGGCACCGGGTCGATGGGGTCGTCGCCGGGAGGCGTCGCCGCCCCGTCGTCGTCGCTGACGTCCGGCTCACAGCCCTGCCAGATGATGTCGTTCATCTCGAAGAACCGTGCCTCCGCGGCGTCGTCGCTCACCGAGGTGACGGCGCTCGCGGAGGCCGGAGCGGCGGCCAGGGCGCTCGGCGCGCCGAAACCGGTCAGAAGGGCGCCGCCGAGGACGGCCACCAGCAGGGGCTTACGAAGAAGGTGTGGTCTCATGCCTGAACCATGCCGGGCACCGGCGGGTGCCCACATGAGTACCGGTACTCAATCCACCAGGTCGGCCGCCGTGAGCAGTCGGGTCAGGTCCGTTCGGGAACGGACGTGCAGCTTGCGGTAGATGCGGGTGAGATGGGCCTCGACCGTCTTCCGGGAGACGAACAACGACGCGGCGGCCTCCGTGTTGTTGAGGCCCCGGGCGATCGCCCGCGAGACCTGGAACTCCTGGGGGGTCAGCTGGTTCAGGGCGCCGCCCATGCCGCCCGCGCCGCCGGCGGCGGACCGGGTGCCGCTCAAAGCGCCGCCAGCGGCGGCCAGTTCGCCCGCCGCGCGCCGGGCCCAGGGGACCGCGCCCAGCCGTTCGAAGCAGGCCAGGGCGGAGGCCAGCGGGGCCCGCGCGGCCCCCGGGCGGCGGTGGCGACGCAGCACCTCCGCCTCGCACAGCAGGGTCCGCGCCCAGTCGAAGGGGCCCGTCGTCCGCTGGTGGGCGGTGAGCGCCGCGCCGAAGTACGCCTCCGCCTCCTCCGGCGTCCCCGCGAGCAGCCCCCGGACCCGGGCGGCCGCCGCCTCCGCCGACGCCAGGCCCGTCTCCCGGGCCCGTTCCTCCAGCCAGGACACCACCTCGGCGGCCCGCGTCGCGTTCCCCGCCCGTACGTGCGCCTCCGCCAGATCCGCCGCGAAGGGGACCACCTCGGGGTTCCCGATGCCCTGCTCGACCGCCAGTGACAACGTTTGCTCCAGCTGGTCGACGGCCGCTTCGTGGTCGCCGTGGGCCAGCGCCGACAGCCCGAGCACCGCCGTCAGGTGGAACTCCTGGCAGCCGATGCCGTACGCCCCGCACTCCCGCCTGGCCCGCGCCACATGCTCCTCGCACTCGACCCGTTCGCCGCGCAGGGCTTCGAGCCGGGCGAGGCAGTACAGCGTGTAGCTCACGCACGTCAGCTGACCCAGTTCCTCCGCCCAGCGCAGCGACTCCGTCAAGTCGCCCCGGGCGGAGGCCCATTGGCCGATACGGGTCTCCAGCTCCCCCCGTACGGCGAGGGTGAAGCCCAGCACGCCCACCGCGCTGTGCCGCCGGGCCGACTCCACGGCCGTGTTGAGCAGCCGGCGGCCCCGGTCGAACTCCTCGGCGCGGCTCCACGCCTGTCCGGCGATCGCGTACACCTGCTGGTCACGGACGGGGTCCCCGCCGCCGTGCCGGTCGGCGGCCTCCAGCATCGCGCGGCCCCGCGCCGTACGACCGGACATGATCAGGGCCCCGCCCAGCATCGACAGGCTGTACCAGCGTTCGGGGCCGGACTCGGAGGCGAGGGCGAGGGACTCCTCGGCGACACGGACCGCCGCCGGGACATGGCCGTCCAGCCGCGCGGCGGCCGTCGCCTCCGCCAGCAGCAGACACGCCCGGGTGCGGTCGGAGTCGCGGACGGCGTCGGCGGCGTTCATGAGCAGGCCGTACGCCTGGGCCGTCTCGCCCTTCCAGGTGTGCATACGGCCCAACAGGCCCTGGATGGCGGCGCGCACGGCCGGGTCGGGGGTGATCCGCAGGGCCTCCTCGCACCACTGCGGGCCCGCGGGTGAGCCACTGAGCAGGGCGTCGGAGGCGGCGTGGTGGAGGCGGTCGGCGCGGGGCGCGGGGTCGGGGGTGAGCTCGGCGGCGCGCCGCCAGGCCAGGGCCGACTCGCCGAAGGCACTGCGGCGGCGGGCCTCCCGCGCGGCATCCGCGAGCGCCGCCGCGGCCTCCTCGTCGGGGCCGGGCGTCGCGGACGCCCGGTACCAGGCGTGCAGCGAGCCGGTGCTCACCTCGGCCAGCGCCTGGAAGGCGGCGTACCGGTGCGCGAGGGGGGCGCGGCCCAGCACCAGTGCACGCAGCACCGGGTGGTGGAAGTCCAGCCCGTCCGCCGTGGCCGTGATCAGGCCGTCCTGCTCGGCGGGGGAGAGGGCGTCGAGCGAGAGCCCGGCCGCCTCCAGCGCCTTGCGCAGCGGGCCCGCCGCCGTCGAACGGCCGGCGGCCAGGACGACCAGGGCCCGCCGGGCGGCGTCCGGCAGACCGTCGATCCGGTCCGCCCAGGCGCGCTCCAGATGGCTGCCCAGGGACGGCGGTTCGAGCAACGGCCGCTCGCCGCGCGCCTGTTCGTCGGTCAGCGCGGCCGCGATCTCGCGCAGGGCGAGCGGATTGCCGCCGCTGACGCGTACGAGGTCGGCGAGCACGCTGGGGGCCACGCGGCCCTCCAGCAGCGCGGCGCACTCCTCCGGCGTCAGCCCGCCCATCTGCACGGTGGGGATGCTGCGACGCGGCCCCGACTCGCCGTGGTCCTCCCGGGAGCCGAGTGCGAGGGCGACGCGTTCACTGGAGAGCCGGCGGGCGACGAAGAGAAGGACGCGCTGGGAGGAGGGGTCCACCCAGTGCAGGTCGTCGACGAGGACGACCACCGGGCGCTCGTCGCCGAGCGCCGCGAGCACGTTGAGGGCGCCCATACAGGCGGCGTAGGGATTGCCCTGCGGGTCCGCCGGGTCGCCGCTCAGGGCCAGACAGGACTCCAGGGCCGAGCGCTGGGCGCCGGGGAGTTCCCTGAAAAGGGGTGAATGGGGCATCAGTAGGTCGCCGAGGGTGGCGAAGGGGAGCACGGTCTCGGTCTCGATGCCCCGGGCGCGCAGGACCGTGGCCGGCCGCGCGCCGGAGCCTCCGGCCGTCGCGCGCTCCGCCGCGTAGTCCAGCAGGGCGGTCTTCCCGATACCGGGTTCGCCCCACAGCAGCAGTGCCGCCCCACCCGCCCCGCCCGCCACGAGCAGGTCGTCCATCAGCCGGCGTTCCCGCTCCCGACCGACGAGTCCCCGTAACAATGCGCCACCCCCTGGTGCCCGCCTGCGCCCGGCCCCGCCCGTCCATCATCCCCCAGGGGGAGTTGTCGGGGGAGATGTAGGGACTTCCCGGAAGCGCGGGCGGCCGCCCCGGGCCTTCAATGGTTCTCGGAACACAGCACCACAGGGGAATCGCACGGGGGGATCGCAAGGACACGGGGGATCGCAAGGAACGGAAGGAACCAAGGGGAACAGGGAAATGAACCAGGTCGCGGAACTAGGGGGACGGCCCATGCCGGCATCCGTGGGACGCGGGGATCTCACCTCGGGGTCCGACCGGCTCGACTCGGTCGAGATCAAGGTGACGTTCTCGGGTGCGGGCGCGGCCGCCGCGACTTGGGCGCTGGCGCCGGACACCGGGGGAGCCCGGCGCCGCGTCTACTTCTGTGAGGCCCTCGCCCGCTCCACGGCGCCAGGTCACCTGCCGCTTCTGGATGCGGGGCTGATCCTGCGCCTTCGGGTGGGGAGCGGGCGGGGCGGGGCCGCGACCGCGGAATTGCGGCCCTGTCGCCGGTCCCGGCTCTCGGAACGCTGGCTGCGCTTCCGTGAGCAGGGACCGGATTCCTTCCACCTGACGGGCGCCTGGTCGGGCGACCGCCGGGTGCTCTCCGCCGCGCTCGTCTCCGACTGCGGGCGTACGGCCGTGGAGGCCGCCGCCACCGGCACCGAGCCGCTGGACCACGTCTTCTCCGACCACCAGCGCGCCTTCCTCGCCGACTGCGCCGACATCGACGTCGGCCTCGGCGCGCTCGACGTCCTCGGCCCCGTGGACACGGTCCGCCGGTGCGGGGTGCGCCTCGACCATCACGAAGTGACCGTGGAGCACTGCACGGTGGGCGCCGACCGGTCCCTTGAGTGGCTGGAGGTCTCGGAGCGGGTCGCCCCCGAGGGGGCGGAGGTCGTCCAGGCCTCCCTGACCGCGCTCCTGCGGGGGAAAGGGCTCGAACCGGATCTGGGGCGGGGCGTCCGGCTGCGCCGGGTACTCGAGTCGCTGGCCGCGGCAGGGGCCGAGCGCGGGCCGGGAGAGTGACCGGGGGAGAGGGGGCGGGGGAGTGACCTGGGGGGAGGGGGCCGGGTCGGCATTCCCTGAATGCGGCGGAAAAGGCAGGAGCCCCTGCGCCGAAAGGCTAGGGGCTCCTTGGGTACTGCTCTCAGACGTCGTCAGAGGGGCATCCCTCGGATCGAACGGTTCAGACGGGGGTGACGTTCTCCGCCTGCGGACCCTTCGGGCCCTGCGTCACGTCGAAGGAGACCTGCTGGTTCTCCTCCAGCGAACGGAAGCCGCTCGCGTTGATGGCGGAGTAGTGGACGAAAACGTCCGGGCCGCCACCTTCCTGGGCGATGAAGCCAAAGCCCTTTTCGGCGTTGAACCACTTCACGGTTCCGGTAGCCATAAGCCCTCCTTGGGCCCAAAGGGTTGCCCTGCTCCAGAACCCTGCAAGTGTGAAAACAAGATGCCGCACAACTGCATACGTCTGAAAACGACGAGAGCCCGCGGTCACATGCTCCGCAGGCTCTGTACTGCAAGGGAAACCAAACTGCAACTTGCGGCGAGCCTAGCACGCGGGCAGGGGAATGCAATAGAGGCCTGGATCACGTCACCCGGATGTTTGAACCGCTCGGGTCTCGGTTTGACTGACCGCCTCTACTTCCCCATCTGTCCCACCGGCGACACGCCGTCGAGAGTGTTGACACGGGGTGTACATCCGGTTTCGGGAGCACCTCCGGCCCCCGGAGCCCGCACCGTACCCCATGAGGGCTAGCCTCGCGATGTGGACAATCCTCGCAACCGGCCGCGCGTCGGCCACATCCAGTTCCTGAACTGCCTGCCCCTGTACTGGGGGCTCGCGAGAACGGGCACGCTCCTCGACTTCGAGCTCACCAAGGACACCCCCGAGAAGCTCAGCGAGCAGCTGGTGCGCGGGGACCTCGACATCGGGCCCATCACCCTCGTCGAGTTCCTGCGCAACGCGGACGACCTGGTCGCCTTCCCCGACATCGCCGTCGGCTGCGACGGCCCGGTGATGTCGTGCGTGATCGTCTCCCAGGTGCCACTCGAACGCCTGGACGGCGCACGCGTCGCCCTGGGTTCCACCTCGCGCACCTCCGTACGCCTCGCGCAGCTGCTGCTGGCGGAGAGCGTCGGCGTCCAGCCGGCGTACTACACCTGCCCGCCCGACCTCTCGCTGATGATGCAGGAGGCGGAGGCGGCCGTGCTCATCGGTGACGCGGCGCTGCGCGCGAACCTGCTCGACGGGCCGAACTTCGGCCTGGAGGTGCACGACCTGGGCGCCATGTGGAAGGCGTGGACGGGGCTGCCGTTCGTCTTCGCGGTGTGGGCGGCGCGGCGGGAGTACCTGGAGCGGGAGCCCGAGGTCACCCGCAAGGTGCACGAGGCGTTCCTCGCCTCCCGCGACCTGTCGCTGACCGAGGTGGACAAGGTCGCCGAGCAGGCCGCCCGCTGGGAGGCCTTCGACGAGCGGGTCCTGGAGCGGTACTTCACGACGCTCGACTTCCGCTTCGGCGGGCCCCAGCTGGCGGCGGTCGCCGAGTTCGCGCGGCGGGTCGGCCCGACCACCGGATTTCCGGCGGACGTGAAGGTCGACCTGCTTTCCTGATCCCTTTCCCGCGAAATCCCGGTGAACTTCGTGGAATTCCGGTTGACGAATTCGACGTTCTGTGGGATTGACTGCGGGAGGGATCGCCGACGCCCGCATTTCCCTTCGCGCGTGCGGCACTACGCTTCAGGGACGGGGGAGGTGTCGTCCATGCAACCGCTCGATGTCGGCGAACCCACGGCCGTGGGGCCCTACCGGCTGCTCGGCCGGCTCGGGTCGGGCGGCATGGGCCGCGTCTACCTGGGCCGCAGCGCGGGCGGCCGTACGGTCGCCGTCAAGGTGGTGCACCCGCACTTCGCCCTCGACGAGGAGTTCCGCGCCCGCTTCCGGAGGGAGGTCGACGCCGCCCGTCGCGTGGGCGGCTCCTGGACCGCGCCCGTCCTGGACGCCGACCCGGAGGCCTCGGTCCCCTGGGTGGCGACGGGGTACGCGGCCGGTCCCTCCCTGGCGGCGGCGGTGGCGGACGGCGGCCCCCTGCCTCCCCACTCCGTGCGGGTCCTCGGCGCGGGCCTGGCGGAAGCGCTGTCGGCGGTGCACGCGCTGGACCTGGTCCACCGGGACGTGAAGCCGTCGAACGTCCTGCTCACGGTCGACGGCCCCCTCCTCATCGACTTCGGCATCGCCCGCGCCACGGACGGCACCGCGTCCCTGACCTCGACGGGCGTCTCGATCGGCTCCCCCGGCTACATGTCCCCCGAGCAGATCCTCGGCAAGGGCATCACCGGCGCGGCGGACGTCTTCTCCTTGGGCGCCGTCCTCGCGTACGCCGCGACCGGCCGGTCCCCGTTCCCCGGGGACTCCTCCGCCGCCCTCCTCTACAAGGTCGTCCACGAGGAGCCCCGGCTCGACGGTCTGGAGGGCGAGCTGCGCGCCCTGGTGGAGCGGTGCCTGTCCAAGGAGCCGGGCGCCCGCCCGGCCCCCGACGAGATCGCCCACGCCCTGGCCCCGCAGGGCACGGCCCGTCTGGTGGCGGCGGGCTGGCTGCCGGGCCCCCTGGTGGAACAGGTCGGCCGCAGCGCGGTGCAACTGCTGAACCTGGAGGCGGCGGAGCAGGTCCCGTCCGGCCCGGTGGGGTTCAGCAGTCCCTCGGTGGGTGTCGAGCCGCCCGTCCCCGCGGCCCCCTCCGGCGAGGTGAGGGCCGAAGTCCCGGCCGCGAGCGGGGTGTTCGGGCCGCCACCGGTGATGTCGCCGCACACACCGCCGCCGCACTCACCGCCGCCGGAGACACCGCCTCCGGTGACACATGTGCCGGGGCAGCGGGCCGACGCGTCGGCGGACACCGCCCCACCGCCGGGCAAGCTGTCGCTGAGCGTGGCGGCGGCGTCCACGTCCACGGAGAACGGCCGGGGTCGACGGGTGAGTTGCTCGGTGGCCCTGGCGGTCGCGGGCGCGTTCGCGATGGTCGGCCTGGGGGTCGTGTTCGGGCTGGGCATGCTGAACGGCGACGACAAGGGCGGCGAGGCGGCGGGCGAGGCCCCGTCGGCGAGCAGCGCCCCGACCGACGGCGGCCAGGACTCGGGACCGCACGACGGGGCGGGCGACCTGCCCGCGAAGTACCTCGGCACCTGGGAGGGCGACGGCTACGCCCTCGGCGGCAACCTCCCCGCCGGCACCTTCACCGTCACCCTCGAACAGGGGGCCGTGGGCGACCGGTTGGGCACGTTCCGCTCGGTGGACCTGCTGGGCGGGGCCTGCGACGACACGTTCGTCCTCAAAAAGGTCGCCGAGGACCACATCCTCGTCACCAGCATCGCCGACACGAAGAACAACCCCAAGACCTGCACCAGCAACACCCACGAGGTCACGCTGACCCCCGTCGGCGACGAACTCGAGTACACCTCGAACAACGCGGACGCGGGCGACCCGACGGCCCGCCTGGCAAAGGTGAAGTAAGGGGCCGGTTGGTCGGGTGCGGGTGGGTGGGGCTTCTCGCGCAGTTCCCCGCGCCCCTGAAAAGCAGGGGCTGCGCCCCGTGCTTTTGGGCCCGAAATGGCCGGAGGCCTTTCAGGGGCGTGGGGAACTGCGCGACCAGCCCCCACCGGGCGGACGCCGGGGGTCGAAGGGGCGCAGCCCCTTCAGGATGGGACGGGTAGGGGCGGCGGGGGCGAGAGAACGCACCCCCTCCTCATAGGCTGCCCCCGTGGCTCTAGACCCCGTGCTGATCGCACCGACCGTGGCCGCCGCACTCTGGGGCGCAGCCACCGGCACACTCCTCCCCCGCCCCGCCTACCGCTTCACGGTCGACGAGGACCATCCCTGGCACCACACATGCCCCGCCGGCCACCCCCTCACCGGCCCGGCGAACGGCTGGCTGGGCCCCGCCCGCTGCACCGCACGCTCCCCCGAGGCCGCCTGCTCCTACGGCCCCAGCACCCCCGCCGTCGCCGCTGCCACCACCCTGATCTGCGTCACCCTCGCCCTGGCCACCGGCACCCGCCCCGAACTCGCCGTATGGCTGCTCCTCGCCCCCCTCGGCGTGCTCCTCACCCTCGTGGACCTCGGCGCCCAACGCCTCCCGGACCCCCTGACCTTCTCCTTCGCGGGCCTGGCCCTCGTGCTCCTGGGCGCGGTCGCGTTCGTGCCCGAGCACGCCGGCCAGTGGCGCACGGCGCTGTACGGCGCCCTGGCCCTCGGCGGCCTGTACTTCCTCTTCTTCCTCGTCCGACCCATGGCCCTCGGCTTCGGCGACGTGAAACTCGCCCTCGGCCTCGGCGCCGTCCTCGGCTGGTACGGCTGGGGCGCGCTGTACCTCGGCACCTTCGCCGGCGCCCTCATCGGCAGCGTGTACACCGGGGTGGCGCTGGCCAGGGGCCGAGCCGTACGCCGGCAACTGGTGGCCCTGGGCCCGTTCATGATCGCGGGAGCGTACGTCGGCCTCCTGCTGGAGGCGTACGCGGCCTGACACCGGACGCCGCCCGACGAAGTTATCCACAGGCGGACGGCCTGGCGTCGGCCGGTCCGGGCCCCTGGCGTAGGCTGGCCCGGTCCGTTCAACCCTTACGAAAGGGACGCTCCCGGTGACCGAGAAGGCCGATCTCCAGTCCGTTCTCGACCGTGCCGCCGAGGGCGGGAGGATCACGCCGGAGGAGGCGCTCGACCTCTACCGCGACGCCCCGCTGCACGCCCTCGGCGCCGCCGCCGACGCCGTACGCAGGCGCCGGTACGCGGGCACGGAGCACATCGCGACGTACATCATCGAGCGGAACATCAACTACACGAACGTGTGCGTCACGGCGTGCAAGTTCTGCGCTTTCTACGCCCCGCCGACGGCCAAGGACAAGGGCTGGACGCGCGATCTCGACGACATCCTGCGCCGCTGCGCGGAGACCGTCGAGCTGGGCGGTACGCAGATCATGTTCCAGGGCGGGCACCACCCGGACTACGGCGTGGAGTACTACGAGACGCACTTCGCCGCGATCAAGAAGGCCTTCCCGCAGCTGGTCATCCACTCCCTCGGCGCGTCCGAGGTGGAGCACATGGCCCGGATCTCCAAGGTGAGCGTCGAGGAGGCCATCCAGCGTATCCACGCCGCCGGACTCGACTCCTTCGCCGGAGCCGGCGCCGAGCTGCTCCCGGCCCGTCCCCGCAAGGCCATCGCGCCGCTCAAGGAGTCCGGCGAGCGCTGGCTGGAGATCATGGAGACCGCGCACAACCTGGGCGTGGAGTCCACGTCCACGATGCTCATGGGCACCGGCGAGACCAACGCCGAGCGCATCGAACACCTGCGGATGATCCGCGACGTACAGGACCGGACGGGCGGCTTCCGGGCCTTCATCCCGTACCTCTACCAGCCGATGAACAACCACCTGAAGGGCCGCACCCAGGCCACGATCTTCGAGTACCTGCGGATGATCGCGATCTCCCGGCTCTTCATGGACAACATCGCCCACATCCAGGGCTCCTGGCTCACCACCGGCCAGGACGCGGGCCAGCTCACCCTGCACTACGGCGCGGACGACCTCGGCTCGATCATGCTGGAGGAGAACGTCGTCTCGGCGGCCGGCGCCAAGCACCGCTCCAACCTCCAGGAAATGATCGACATGATCCGTACGGCGGGACGGGTCCCGGCCCAGCGAGCCACGACGTACGAACACCTGGTGGTCCACGACGACCCGGCGAACGACCCCGTCGACAAGCGCGTCATGTCCCACATCTCGTCCACGGCCATCGAGGGCGGCACGGCCCACCCCGAACTGAAGCTGCTGAACGCCAACTAGGGCCCCCGTGCTGACCATTCACGCGGCCGACGAGGTACGGCGCACCTGGGACGACCCGGAGCCGATCAAGGACGGCGCCGTCGTGGTGGACGGCACCCGGGTCAGGGCCGTGGGGTCGCTGACCGAGGCCGAGGAGCGCTTCCCGGGTGCCCGCGTGCGGAGATGGCCCGGCGTCCTCGGGCCCGGTCGGGTGCACGAGGACCCCCTCCCGGACGCCCCGACACCCCGCGAACGCGTCCACGCCGTACTGAAGTCGGGCGCGGTCGCGGTCCTGGAGCAGCACGCGAACACGCCGGAACTCCGCGCGGCCGCCGAGCGCAACCACGTGGCGGTACTGCCATCGCCGATCCCCCCGACGATCGTCGAGCTGGGCCGGGCAGACCTGGCGGTCTTCGACGAGGCCGGGGACATCTGTCTGGCCACGGTGTGCGCCGGGCGCCTGATCCACCGCCGGCGATAAAGGGGCGCGGGGCTGTATCGATACGCGGCTCCGCCGCGCGGGCGCGATCAACCACGAACGACCGGCACTCCGCATACGGCAGAAGCATCCGAGCTCATCCCGAAAACGCCTTCCCGAACGCCCCGTCCTCCTGCTCCACCCCACTACAGTCGACCAGCTCGTCACTCGCCCCGTCCCCGCACTCCCGATCCCGGAACGTCGCCCACATCGACACCCACGCCACCCCCTTCTCCTCCGCGAACTCCCGCACCTGCGCCGCGTCCTCCAGGGTGAACGTCTCGTTGTCGACGTCGTTGACCCCCAGCATCGAGGTCATCGCCAGCGCCCCCCACGCCGTCGACCCGCTCGTGCCGAAGACGTCCATCAGCTGCCCGTGCGTCGCCTCGGCCGCCCGCTCCGCGTAGTCGCCCATGTCACCGCCGTACGAACTGGCGTAGTTCATGGTCATGATGTTGACCGTGGTGACGAGGACGGCGTGGTCGTTGGCCGAGTCGAGCAGGGCCACACCGTCGTCGTCGAGGCCGGAGGGCATGACGGGGAGGGTGAAGGAGACGGAGAGGTCGGGGCGGTCCTTCTGGAGGAGCGCGATCGCCTCGGAGCGCAGGCCGACGGAGTCGGAGTCCTTGAGCGCGTCGCCCTCGACGTCGAAGTCCGCCTCGGTCGAGCCGGCCGCGTCGAGCGCCGCGCCGTACGCCTCGGCGAGCTCGTCCGCGCTGTCGCAGGCCTCGGCCAGCTCCGTCCCCGAGGCGCCGCCGAACGAGACCCGCACCGACGCCCCCGTGCCGGTGAGCGCCGAGACGCGGGACCTCACCGCGGTGTCGTCGATCGCCTCCGTGCCGTTCCACGTGGGCGTGCACGCGTCACCGTCGGCGATCACGAACGCCAGATGGTACGCGGCGGCCGACCCGGCGTCGTCGAGGCCGGAGGGTTCGGTGGCGTTCACGTACGGCGCGTAGGTCGTGGACGTCGTGACCGGGGGCGCGGACGCCGGCGCGGTCGGGGGAGCGGGGGACGCCGTGGGCGTCGCGGCGGCCCCCGGCGGGGACCCGTCGGTGTCCGTGGTGCAGCCCGCGCAGGCCAGGGCCACCAGACACAGCAGGCCGACGGCCGGTTTCAGGGGATTCCTCACGGTGCTCATGAGGGCAATGAAGCACAGGCGCCTGCGCCGCATGGGTGCTTCTCGATGAAGAGCGAGGCCGCTGCCGTGACGCGCTACGGGCCGGGCGCCGCACCCGCGTCCGGCCCGTACTGCCACAATGGGCCCGTGACCCGCGCATCCCTGGACAAGCAGCCGCACGAAGTCGCCTCGATGTTCGACCGAGTGGCGAAACGGTACGACCTGACCAACGACGTGCTGTCTCTCGGACAGGACCGGCGCTGGCGCAAGGAGGTCGCGCGCGCCGTCGACGCCCGCCCCGCGCAGAAGATCCTCGACCTCGCCGCCGGTACGGGCACCTCCTCGCTGCCCTTCGCGCAGACCGGCGCGTACGTCGTGCCGTGCGACTTCTCCCTCGGCATGCTCCAGGTCGGCAAGGAGCGCCTGTCGTGGCTGCCGTTCACCGCGGGCGACGCCACGAGGCTGCCGTTCAAGGACGACACCTTCGACGCGGTGACCATCTCCTTCGGCCTGCGCAACGTGCAGGACACCGACACCGCGCTGCGTGAGCTGTACCGGGTGACCAAGCCCGGCGGCCGCGTCGTGATCTGCGAGTTCTCCCACCCGACCTGGACGCCTTTCCGGACCGTCTACACCGAGTACCTGATGCGCGCGCTGCCGCCGGTGGCGCGCGCGGTGTCGTCCAACCCCGACGCGTACGTCTATCTCGCCGAGTCCATCCGCGCCTGGCCCGACCAGGCGGGCCTCGCCGAGCGCCTCCGGAAGGCCGAGTGGGAGAAGGTCGCCTGGCGGAACCTCTCGGGCGGGATCGTCGCGTTGCACCGGGGCTTCAAGGCCTCCGCGTAAGCACCGGCGACGGCCGAAGTCCGGCCGCCGGGAACGGAGTTCACCCGCACGAGGGATGTTCGCCGGGGAATCCTGTTGACGGGAACCGGTCAACAGAAACTACCGTCCGTTGATACACCGGCACACACCGGTGACATCTGACGACGGGGGTTCGATGACGTCCTACTGCCCGCACTGCGGGACACCAGGCCCTGCCGAGGCGCGCTTCTGCGTGAAGTGCGGCGGGGAACGCATGCCGGTCCCCCCGACGACGCCCCCCGTCGCGCCCCCGGCCCCACCACCACCACCGGCGGCGCCGCCGGGCGCGCCCCCCGTCGGCCCGCCGCCACCTCCCGCGTACGTCCCCCCGTACGCTCCCGCCCCCGCGCGCCCCTCGCCCGTCGGCGCCTTCCTCGGCCGGGCCCTCCGGGGCGACTGGGGCGGCTCCGCGGCGGCCGCGCTCTGGCCGGTGGGGCTGCTCCTCGCCGCCGCGCTCGCGCTCGCCGTCCCCTCGTACGGCCAGGGCACCGCGGACGAGGACGACTTCGTCGGCTTCGGCGACCGTCTGGGCCTCGCGCTCGCCGCCCTCCTCCAGGGCCTCGGCGGCGGCTTCGAGATCTCCGGGAGCGGGGGCGGCGACTTCGCGGGCGACTACCGGTCCGCCGAGGCCGCCCTCACCCTGACCCTCGTCCCGCTCACGGTGACCGTCCTGTTCGTCGGGGCGCTCTTCCTCGCCGTACGACACCTGCGCACCCGGATGGTGACCCGCGCCGCGTACGCCGGCGGAGGAGTGCCCGGGGCGGGACCCGGCGGCGGCCGCAGCGCCGGGCTCGAAGCGGCCGTCCGGGTCACGCTGCTGGTGACGGCCGCCGTCCTGCTGCTGGGGCTGTTCGCGCAGCCGGAGATCGCGCGCGTCGAGGCCTCGACGTCCCCCTGGCGCGCGGCGCTGGGCGCGCTGCTGCTCACCGCCGCCGTCTGTGTCGGCCTGCTGCAACGCGACGACCTGGCCGCCTGGCTCGCCGTCCGCCCGGGGCCCCGGACCCTGTTCCGGGCGACCGGAACGGCCGTACGCGCCATGGTGATCGTCCTCGCCCTCTGCTCGCTCGTCGCCTTCGTCGTCCTCGCGGCGAACGACGAGTGGCAGGCCGAGTGGGAGGAGGACCTCAACCCGCTCCTCCTCGTGCTGTTCGTCCTCCCCAACCTCGCCGTCACCCTCCTCGGCCTCTCCTGGGGCGCGTCCGTCCAGGGCGAGGCGGGCCGTACCCGGTACGGGGACGACACCTCGTACGACTCCTCCGGCGACTACGGGCTCGTGGAGTCCGGCCCGTACGGGGACTACGAGCGCGAGTCGTTCGGCCTCTCCGAACTGGGCGACGCCGTCAACTCCTGGGCGGTCGTGGGCGCGTTGACGCTCGGCGCGGTCTGCGCCCTGGTCCTCGGGGTCCTCGCGGCGCGCCGTTCCTCGGGCCGCGGCGAGCAACTCCTCGCCGCGGGCGTCTTCTTCGGGCTCTTCCTCCTCCTCGCCGGCGTCAGCGGCCTCGGCATGGAGACGTCCGGCTCGGCGACGGCCGAACTCAGCGCCGAGTTCGCGGTCGCGGGCCAGGTGGACGTGGGCCTCGACATCGCCGAGGTGCTGCTCTTCTCGTTGCTGTGGATCTTCGCCGCGGCCTTCCTCGCGCCCTATCTGGTGCAGATGGCGGGAGCGCGTACGGCGGTGATCGCACCGCCCGTCCCGGCGATGCCGAGCAGCGGCCCGACGGTGGGCCACGGCGTCCCGGCACGGCCCACCGCCCCGGCCCCCTACGAGCCTCCGCTCGTCGAACTGGGCCCCCACCACCTGCCGCCCGCCGAGCCGCCCAAGTCCCGCAGCCGCACGCTGATCTGGGTGCTCACCATCGCGGCGGCCTTCGTGATCGGCGGGGGAGGGGCGGCGGCGATCCTGCTCTGGCAGAAGTAGGCGCCGGCCCTAGCGGAGAACCGCGAACGGGTCCCCCGGCTCGTCCAACGCCCTGCGCAGGCCGGGCGGCGGCCCGCCGGGCCGGGGCTCCCGCACGCCCCCGCCGTCGTCGCCCGACTCGAACCACACGGTCACGGCGGCCCCGCGCGGCACCCGTACGCCGGGCGGCGGGTACTGCCGTACGACGTGGTCCACGACGGTGCGTGCGAAGTCGGGCCGGTCGGGCGCGGCGAGGAGGACCCCGCCCGCCTCGGCCGTCTCGCGCGCGTCCACGGCCATCAGCCCGACGAACCGTGGCACACGCACTTCGGATGACTTGGGTGTTATGTGCACAGATGTTCACCCCCAGCGGTACCGGCAGGGTAACCGCCGAGCGCCCTCACCCGGAAGCACTGCGTGGCAATCTGCGCCAAATCGCTACGCAGGGTGACGAGTTGCCGAAATCCCGAACGGCCGGATCGTCCAACGGCCGGATCGCCGAACCGCCGGACGCGGAACCGCCGGACGCGGAACCGTCGGACGGCTACAGCGTCAGCCGGTAGCAGTGCCCCGGCCGGCCCGAGACGGGGGTCGTGAACGTCTCCGCCAGTTCCATCCCCAGCCGCCGCGTGACGGCGATGGACCGCTCGTTGCGCGCGTCGACCATGGCGACGACGCTGCCGACACCGGCCGCCCGCACCCGCTCCAGGGTCTGGGCCGCGGCGGCGGTCACGTACCCCTTGCCCCAGTGGTCGCGGGCGAGCCGCCAGCCGATCTCGATCTCGCCGGTCGGGCCCCACGCGCGGGGCCACGGCTGCGCACCGGTGAAGCCGATGGCCCGGCCCTCCTCGTCGAGCAGCGTCCACAGGCAGAACCCGTGCTCGGCGTCGTGACGGCGCTGGCGCGCGGTGAGCTCCTCGTAGACGGACAGCTCGGCCGACCGGCCGCCGTGGAACTCCATGACATCGGGATCGTCGAAGATCCGGTGCCAGGCGAAGGCGTCCTCGTCGGTGGGGACACGCAGCCGTACGTCGGGCAGAGCTCTGGTCACAGGGGCAGCCCTTCAGCCGGTGATCGATGACGCTGAATAGACTGCCCATGTCCGACGCCTGTCGGCACATGTTTTCCGGCCGTCCGGTCGCCCGGCGACCAGCAGGCTTTGCTCCGATCCTTCTAGATCTCGGGGAGAACCCGTCGTGACCGAGCCCCAGCCCCTTACCGAACACACCGCCGATGTGATCGTCGTCGGGGCCGGGCCAGCCGGTTCCACCACCGCGTACTACCTGGCCAAGGCCGGGCTGGACGTACTGCTCCTGGAGAAGACCAGCTTCCCCAGGGAGAAGGTCTGCGGCGACGGCCTCACCCCGCGCGCCACCAAGCAGCTCGTGGCGATGGGCATCGACATCTCCGAAGAGGCCGGCTGGCTCCGCAACAAGGGCCTGCGGATCATCGGCGGCGGCGTCCGTCTCCAGCTCGACTGGCCGGATCTCGCCGCCTACCCGAACTACGGACTCGTCCGCAAGCGCGACGACTTCGACGAGCAGCTCGCCCGTCAGGCGCAGAAGGCGGGCGCCCGCCTCCACGAGCAGTGCAACGTGGGCGCGCCGATCATCGACGACCGCACGGGCCGGATCACCGGTGTGCACGCCAAGCTCGGCGAGGAGAAGCGCGAAGTCACCTTCCACGCTCCGCTGGTGGTGGCGGCCGACGGCAACTCCACCCGTCTCTCCCTCGCGATGGGCCTGCACCGCCGCGAGGACCGTCCGATGGGCGTCGCGGTCCGCACGTACTTCACCTCGCCGCGCCACGACGACGACTACCTGGAGTCCTGGCTGGAGCTGTGGGACAAGCGCGGCCCCGGCGAGGACCGGCTGCTCCCCGGCTACGGCTGGATCTTCGGCATGGGCGACGGCACGTCCAACGTCGGTCTGGGCGTGCTCAACACCTCCTCCGCCTTCAAGGAGCTGGACTGGCGCGACGTCCTGAAGGCCTGGTGCGCGTCCATGCCCGAGGAGTGGGGCTACACCCCCGAGAACATGACCGGGCCCATCCGCGGCGCCGCCCTCCCGATGGCCTTCAACCGCCAACCGCACTACACCAAGGGCCTGCTGCTGGTCGGCGACGCCGGCGGCATGGTGAACCCCTTCAACGGCGAGGGCATCGCCTACGCGATGGAATCCGGCCAGATCGCCGCCGACGTCATCGTCCAGGCCCACGCCCGCGCCACCCCCGGGCAGCGTGAACTCGCCCTCCAGCGCTACCCGCAGGTCCTCAAGGACACCTTCGGCGGCTACTACACGATGGGCCGTGCCTTCGTGAAGCTCATCGGCAACCCGAAGATCATGAAGCTCGCCACGCAGCGGGGCCTGACCCACCCGCTGCTGATGAAGTTCACCCTGAAGATGCTGGCCAACCTGACCGACCCCACCGGCGGCGACGCGATGGACCGCATCATCAACGGCCTGAGCAAGGTGGCCCCGAAGGCCTGACCCCCGCCCGGCGGGGCGGCCACCGCGCCCCGCCCACGCGGCCTGAACCCCTGTACGCCCCCTGGGGGTCCGCCGCCGTCCCGGAGCGCGGAACACCTTGGGGGTGGGGTGAAAGGCGCCCTGTGCGGCGCCTGTGGCCTTTCCGTGGGCAGCCCGAGGGCCGCTGTCCCCTACGGGGAGAGCGGCCCTTCGAAAACGCCCTGGGCGACCGCGAGGGTCAGAGCACGCGCACCGCGCCCGTCGCCGGGTAGCCGGAGAGATCCTGGATGACGACGCCCTTGGAGGGGTTCGCCGCGTCCAGGTACTGGCCGTTCCCGACGTAGACACCCACGTGGTACGCCGAACCCTTGGCGCCCCAGTACAGGATGTCGCCGACCTGGAGGTTCGACAGCGAGACCTCGGTGCCCTGCATCGACTGGTCCTGCGAGACCCGGGGGAGGTCCACGCCGACCTGCTTGAACGCGGCCTGCACGAGCGAGGAGCAGTCCCACGCGTTGGGGCCGGTGGCGCCCATGACGTAGGCGTCGCCGAGCTGCGCCTTCAGGAACGAGATGACCGTGCCGACGCTGCCGGAGGCGGGCGCCGTCGTGGCCGTCGCCGTCGACGAGTTGGTCGTGAGGGTGGTCCGCTCACTGTCGCGCGAGGCGCGCTCGGCGGCGGCCTTGCGCTCGGCCTCCTCGGCGGCCTTCTTCCGGGCCTCTTCCTTCTTCGCCTTGGCGAGGTCCTTGTCGGCCTGCTTGGCCGCCGCCTCGGCGGCCGCGTCACGCTCGGCCTGCAGCTGGTAGTCGGCCGCCATCGCCTGCGTGGCGTCCGCGGACTGCGCGGCCTGCGTGGCCAGGTCGGCCGTGAGGGTGGGCAGTTCGAGCGTCTGCGTCACCGGCTCCGCCGCGAAGGCCGCCGTCGACGCGCCGGCCACTGCCACGGTGCTGAGAACGCCACCGGCGACTCCGGCGCGCATCGCGATCGAGGACGCGTTACGGCGGGGTTTCCGGTGGCTGCGTATGTGAGCGGTGTGGGACATGGGTACAAGCGGTACCAGCGACTCCTCCATACCTTCAAGAAACGTGTGCTGCGCCACAGTTGTTCAACGGAGGCCGCAAATTCCTCCCGCGTCACTCTTTATTGACGCCGTAACGGGCATAGCGGACACGGTCGAACAGGCCTTTGATCATGCGCTTTCGTGATTACGCCCGAATTGCCCTGCGCTTACCACCGATCGCAGCGAGTGGCCAAGGCCCGTTGATTTGATCTCGGTCCGATGTGGCGCAGGTCACGGAACGGTCACCCGCTCCGACGGCGTCCCGCGCGGGAGCGACTCCACCCGGCGCTCGTGAATGCGTGCACACGTCCACATCCGTCGCCGGACCTCCCTCCGGGGTGTGAACGGGGTGCTCTATCAAGGGGGCTCGTCCAGCACCAATTTGCATGCAGAGGAACTCTCTTGATATGGAGACGCCCTACGTGACCAGCGGTAACGAGCAAAAATGTCACTTCTGGTGATCAGTCTGGCGCTTCGTGTATGAAGATCGTCGCTCATCCGACTTCATGATCCTTCGTCAGGTGGTGGAGATCACAAACTCGGTGCTGCACCCGTGTCGCAGATCACAGACCGGCAGGCATAGGATGCGGGGCAGTTGGGCTTGTGACCTGCTTCACATGTTCGCGATCTTCGTCGAGACGGACGGGGTTCGTGTGGCCGGTGGGGCGGGAGAGCAGGACCCACGCAATCCGCCAGCAGTCAGTGCCGACTGAGAGGAGCGAGGAGCGGTGAACGCCTATGCGCCCATCCTCGTACTGGGAGCCCTCGGGGCAGGCTTTGCGATCTTCTCCGTGATCATGGCCACGCTGATCGGCCCGAAGCGCTACAACCGGGCCAAGCTCGAGGCCTACGAGTGCGGGATCGAGCCCACCCCCACGCCGGCCGGCGGCGGGCGTTTCCCCATCAAGTACTACCTGACGGCGATGCTCTTCATCGTCTTCGACATCGAGATCGTCTTCCTCTACCCCTGGGCCGTCACCTTCGACGCCCTGGGTGTTTTCGGGCTCGTGGAGATGCTGCTCTTCGTGCTCACCGTCTTCGTCGCCTACGCGTACGTCTGGCGCCGCGGCGGCCTGGAATGGGACTGAGGGGCCTTTAAGCCATGGGACTCGAAGAAAAACTGCCGAGCGGTTTCCTGCTGACCACCGTCGAGCAGGCCGCGGGCTGGGTACGCAAGGCATCCGTCTTCCCCGCCACCTTCGGCCTCGCCTGTTGTGCCATCGAGATGATGACCACGGGCGCGGGCCGCTACGACCTGGCGCGCTTCGGCATGGAGGTCTTCCGCGGCTCGCCGCGCCAGGCGGACCTGATGATCGTGGCCGGCCGGGTCAGCCAGAAGATGGCGCCGGTGCTGCGGCAGGTCTACGACCAGATGCCGAACCCGAAGTGGGTGATCTCCATGGGGGTCTGCGCGTCGTCCGGCGGCATGTTCAACAACTACGCGATCGTCCAGGGCGTCGACCACATCGTCCCGGTCGACATCTATCTCCCGGGCTGCCCGCCACGGCCCGAGATGCTGATGGACGCGATCCTCAAGCTCCACCAGAAGATCCAGACGTCCAAGCTCGGCGTGAACGCGGAGGAAGCGGCCCGCGAGGCCGAGGAAGCCGCGCTCAAGGCACTGCCCACCATCGAGATGAAGGGGCTGCTGCGATGAGCGACGCGAACGGCAAGAACGGTGCCGGCGGCTCCAACGGTTCGAACGGGGTGAACCCCGAGAAGGATCTCGCCGCCTCCAATCTCCCCGGCCAGCGCGGCGACGGCGGCGAGGAGATCCGCGTCCAGCGCGGCATGTTCGGCGCCAACAACGGCGGCGACACCTCCGGCTACGGCGGCCTGGTCCGCTCCATCCGGCTCCCCGGAGAGGCCGTCCGCCCCTACGGCGGCTGGTTCGACGAGGTCGCCGACGAGCTGGAGGGCGCCCTGGAGGAACAGGGCCTCGTCCCCGAGAACGTGATCGACAGGACCGTCGTCGACCGCGGTGAGCTGACCTTCCACATCGAGCGTGAGCACCTGTTGACCGTCGCCCGCACCCTCCGCGACGACCCGGCCCTCCGCTTCGAACTGTGCACCGGCGTCTCCGGCGTCCACTACCCCGGCGACAAGGGCCGCGAGCTGCACGCCGTCTACCACCTGCGCTCGATCACCCACAACCGGCTGATCCGCCTGGAGGTCTCCGCCCCCGACGCCGACCCGCACATCCCGTCGCTCGTCCCCGTCTACCCGACCAACGACTGGCACGAGCGCGAGACGTACGACTTCTTCGGCATCGTCTTCGACGGCCATCCCGCACTGACGCGGATCATGATGCCGGACGACTGGCAGGGCTTCCCGCAGCGCAAGGACTACCCCCTCGGCGGCATCCCCGTCGAGTACAAGGGCGCCCAGATCCCGGCTCCGGACCAGCGGAGGTCGTACTCATGAGCACGCAGCACGCATCCCCCGAGTCCCAGGCCTCCGCGCGCGAGACCACCGAGGGCACCGTCTACACGGTCACCGGCGGCGACTGGGACGAGGTCGCCGAGACCGCCGCCCGGTCCGACGACGAACGCATCATCGTCAACATGGGCCCCCAGCACCCCTCCACGCACGGGGTGCTCCGGCTGATCCTGGAGATCGACGGCGAGACCGTCACCGAGGCCCGCTGCGGCATCGGCTACCTCCACACCGGCATCGAGAAGAACCTCGAATACCGCACGTGGACGCAGGGCACCACGTTCGTGACGCGCATGGACTACCTGACGCCGTTCTTCAACGAGACGGCGTACTGCCTCGCCGTGGAGAAACTCCTCGGCATCGAGGACCAGATCCCCGACCGCGCCACGATCATCAGGGTGCTCCTGATGGAGCTGAACCGGCTCTCCTCCCACCTGGTGTGCATCGCCACCGGCGGCATGGAGCTGGGCGCGACCACGATCATGATCTACGGCTTCCGCGATCGTGAACTGATTCTCGACATCTACGAGCTGATCACCGGCCTGCGCATGAACCACGCGTACATCCGGCCCGGCGGACTCGCCCAGGACCTGCCGCCCGGCGCGGTGGACCAGATCCGCGAGTTCGTGAAGAAGATGCAGAAGAACCTTCCCGAGTACGACAAGCTCGCCACCGGGAACCCCATCTTCAAGGCCCGTATGCAGGACGTCGGCTATCTGGACCTGTCCGGCTGCATGGCCCTCGGCGCCACCGGCCCGATCCTCCGCTCCGCCGGCCTCCCGCACGACCTGCGCAAGGCCCAGCCGTACTGCGGCTACGAGACGTACGACTTCGACGTCCCGACCGCCGACACCTGCGACTCCTACGGCCGCTTCCTGATCCGCCTCGAAGAGATGCGCCAGTCCCTCAGGATCGTCGAGCAGTGCCTGGACCGGCTGCAGCCGGGCCCGGTCATGGTCGGCGACAAGAAGATCGCCTGGCCCGCCCAGCTCGCCCTGGGACCGGACGGACTCGGCAACTCCCTGGACCACATCAAGAAGATCATGGGCACCTCCATGGAGGCCCTGATCCACCACTTCAAGCTGGTGACCGAGGGCTTCCGCGTCCCGCCGGGACAGGCGTACGCGGCGGTCGAGTCGCCCAAGGGCGAACTCGGGGTGCACGCCGTGTCCGACGGAGGCACCCGCCCCTTCCGGGTCCACTTCCGCGACCCGTCCTTCACCAACCTGCAGGCCATGGCGGCGATGTGCGAGGGCGGCCAGGTCGCCGACGTCATCGTCGCCGTCGCGTCCATCGACCCCGTGATGGGAGGCGTCGACCGGTGACCACCACCCCCGAGGGCGTCAGCCTGGGCATGCCCCAACTGCCCGCGCCCGACTACCCGGACGACGTCCGGGCCCGGCTGGAGCGGGACGCGGCCCAGGTCGTCGCCCGCTACCCGGACTCCCGGTCCGCCCTCCTGCCGCTGCTTCACCTCGTGCAGTCGGAGGAGGGCCATGTCACCCGCACCGGCATGCGGTTCTGCGCCGAGGTGCTCGGTCTGACCACGGCCGAGGTCACCGCGGTCGCCACCTTCTACTCCATGTACCGCCGGGGGCCCTCCGGCGACTACCAGGTGGGCGTCTGCACCAACACCCTGTGCGCGGTGATGGGCGGCGACGCGATCTTCGAGGCGCTCCAGGACCACCTCGGCGTCGGCAACGGCGGGACCACCGACGACGGCAAGGTCACCCTGGAGCACATCGAGTGCAACGCGGCCTGCGACTTCGCGCCGGTCGTGATGGTCAACTGGGAGTTCTTCGACAACCAGACCGTCGACAGCGCCAAGCGACTCGTCGACGACCTGCGCGAGGGAGCCGAGGTCCGGCCCACGCGCGGGGCGCCGCTGTGCACCTTCAAGGACACCGCGCGGATCCTCGCCGGCTTCCCCGACGAGCGGCCCGGGGCCGTCGAGGCGAGCGGCGGCGCCGGACCCGCGTCGCTGGTCGGCCTCCGCCTGGCCAGGGGAGAGGCCGGACCCGCGCGCGTGGTCCACCCACGGGACGGCGGCCCGCACGACGAGCCGCAGGGCCGCGTGCACGAGCCGTCACCCAGCGAGCACCTCAGCTCGCACGACGCGCCGCAGGACACGTCGGCCTCGGACCCGCACCACCCGTCGGGGCCCGCCGCCGAGGAGGGGGAGTGATGACCTTGGCACCCGAGATCAAGGGCAGCAGCCCGGAGAAGCTGCTCGCACCCGTGCTGTCGTCCTTCTGGGACGAGGACAAGTCGTGGACGCTCGACGTCTACCGCAGGCACGACGGGTACGAGGGCCTGCGCAAGGCGCTGGACATGTCACCGGACGACGTCATCGCGTACGTCAAGGAGTCGGGTCTGCGCGGCCGCGGCGGCGCGGGGTTCCCGACCGGAATGAAATGGCAGTTCATTCCGCAGGGCGACGGAAAACCGCACTATCTCGTTGTCAACGCCGACGAGTCGGAGCCCGGAACGTGCAAGGACATCCCGCTCCTCTTCGCGAACCCGCACAGCCTCATCGAGGGCATGATCATCGCGTGCCACGCCATCCGTTCCTCGCACGCCTTCATCTATCTGCGGGGTGAGGTCGTCCCCGTCCTGCGGCGGTTGCACGAGGCCGTCCGTGAGGCCTACGAGGCCGGCTACCTCGGCGAGAACATCCTCGGCAGCGGACTCGACCTCGACATCACCGTGCATGCCGGCGCCGGGGCGTACATCTGCGGTGAGGAGACCGCACTGCTCGACTCGCTCGAAGGCCGCCGCGGTCAACCGCGACTGCGTCCCCCCTTCCCCGCCGTGGAAGGCCTCTACGCCTGTCCCACTGTCGTGAACAACGTCGAGTCGATCGCGTCGGTTCCCGCCATCATGCACCGGGGCAAGGAATGGTTCCGGTCGATGGGCAGCGAGAAGTCCCCCGGCTTCACGCTCTACTCCCTCAGCGGCCATGTCGCCTCCCCCGGCCAGTACGAGGCCCCCCTCGGCATCACCCTGCGCCAGCTGTTGGAGATGAGCGGCGGCATGCGCCCCGGCCACCGCCTCAAGTTCTGGACGCCCGGCGGCTCCTCGACGCCGATGTTCACCGACGAGCACCTCGACGTCCCCCTCGACTACGAGGGCGTGGGCGCCGCCGGTTCCATGCTCGGCACCAAGGCGCTCCAGTGCTTCGACGAGACCACCTGCGTCGTACGGGCCGTCACCCGCTGGACCGAGTTCTACGCCCACGAGTCCTGCGGCAAGTGCACCCCCTGCCGCGAAGGCACCTACTGGCTGGTGCAGCTGCTGCGCGACATCGAGGCCGGCAAGGGCGTCATGAGCGACCTCGACAAGCTGAACGACATCGCCGACAACATCAACGGCAAGTCCTTCTGCGCCCTCGGCGACGGCGCCGCCTCGCCGATCTTCTCCTCCCTCAAGTACTTCCGCGCGGAGTACGAGGACCACATCACGGGCCGGGGCTGCCCCTTCGACCCGGCCAGGTCGACCGCCTGGGCCGACAAGGACAAGCACGCGGAGGTGAACGCATGACCGTGACCACGAGCGCTCCCTCCGGGGGCGGCGAGGCGGCGGTCCCGCCGGAAGATCTCGTCTCGCTGACCATCGACGGCATCGACATCAGCGTGCCCAAGGGCACCCTGGTCATCCGGGCCGCCGAACAGCTCGGCGTCGAGATCCCCCGCTTCTGCGACCACCCCCTCCTCGACCCGGCCGGCGCGTGCCGCCAGTGCATCGTCGAGGTCGAGGGCCAGCGCAAGCCCATGGCGTCCTGCACGATCACCTGCACCGACGGGATGGTCGTCAAGACGCACCTCACCTCCCCGGTCGCGGAGAAGGCCCAGAAGGGGGTGATGGAGCTCCTGCTCATCAACCACCCGCTGGACTGCCCCGTCTGCGACAAGGGCGGCGAGTGCCCGCTGCAGAACCAGGCCATGTCGCACGGCCACTCCGAGTCCCGCTTCGAGGGCAGGAAGCGGACGTACGAGAAGCCCGTGGCGATCTCCACGCAGGTGCTCCTCGACCGCGAGCGGTGCGTGCTGTGCGCCCGCTGCACCCGGTTCTCCAACCAGATCGCCGGCGACCCGATGATCGAGCTGATCGAGCGGGGCGCGCTCCAGCAGGTCGGCACCGGCGAGGGCGACCCCTTCGAGTCGTACTTCTCCGGCAACACCATCCAGATCTGCCCCGTCGGCGCGCTGACCTCGGCGGCGTACCGATTCCGCTCCCGCCCCTTCGACCTGGTCTCCTCGCCGTCCGTCTGCGAGCACTGCTCCGGCGGCTGCGCCACCCGCACCGACCACCGGCGCGGCAAGGTCATGCGCCGCCTCGCGGCCGACGACCCCGAGGTCAACGAGGAGTGGATCTGCGACAAGGGCCGCTTCGCGTTCCGCTACGCGCAGCGCCCGGACCGGCTGACCACGCCGCTCGTCCGCAACGCCGACGGCGTGCTGGAGCCCGCGTCCTGGCCGGAGGCTCTGGAGGCCGCGGCCCGGGGGCTGACGGCGGCGCGTGGCCGGGCCGCCGTCCTGACCGGCGGCCGGCTCACCGTCGAGGACGCCTACGCGTACAGCAAGTTCGCGCGGGTGGCCCTCGACACCAACGACATCGACTTCCGCGCGCGCGTGCACAGCGGCGAGGAGGCCGACTTCCTGGCCGCCCGCGTCGCCGGACGCGGCCGCGACCTCGACGGTACGGGCGTCACGTACGCCTCCCTGGAGAAGGCGCCGGCCGTCCTGCTGGTCGGGTTCGAGGCCGAGGAGGAGGCGCCCGGCGTCTTCCTGCGGCTGCGCAAGGCCTGGCGCAAGCACAAGCAGCGGGTGTTCTCGCTGGCGACGCACGCCACCCCGGGCCTCACGAAGGCCGGCGGCACGCTGCTGCCCGCCGCGCCCGGCACCGAGACCGAGTGGCTGGACGCCCTCGCCAGCGGCTTCGGCCTCGACGACGACGGCACCAGGGCCGCCGAGGCGCTGCGCGCCGAGGGCGCCGTGATCGTCGTGGGTGAGCGCCTCGCCGCTGTCGCGGGCGGGCTCACCGCCGCCGTCCGGGCCGCGTCGCTGACCGGCGCGAAGCTGGTGTGGATCCCGCGCCGGGCCGGGGAGCGCGCCGCCGTCGAGGCGGGCGCGCTGCCGTCCGTGCTGCCGGGCGGGCGCCCGGCCACCGATCCACGCGCACGTGCGGAGGTCGCCGCCGCCTGGGGCGTCGGCGAACTCCCCGCGCGCTACGGCCGGGACACCGGGCAGATCGTCGAGGCCGCCGCCACCGGAGAGCTCGGGGCCCTGGTGGTGGCGGGTGTGGAAGTCGGCGATCTGCCCGACCCGGCACGCGCGCGTGAGGCGCTGTCCGCGGTGGGCTTCCTGGTGTCGCTGGAACTGCGGCCCAGCGAGGTCACCGACCGTGCGGACGTCGTCCTCCCGGTCGCCGCCGTCGCCGAGAAGGCGGGCACCTTCGTCAACTGGGAAGGGCGCGTGCGGATGTTCCAGGCCGCGCTGAAGCCCGACCAGATGACCCGCCCGGTGGCACCCACCGACGGCCGCGTCCTGCAGATGCTGGCCGACGCCATGGACGTCCACCTGGGGCTGCCGGACCTGCGCACCACGCGCGCGGAGCTGGACCGCCTCGGGGCGTGGGACGGCGGGCGGGCCAACGAGTCGGCGGAGGTCGGGGCCGCGCTGCCGCGCCCGGCCGCCGGGGAGGCCGTCCTCGCCGGACACCGGCTGCTGCTCGACCAGGGCCGTCTCCAGGACGGCGACGAGGCACTCGCCGGGACCCGGCACGCCGCCCACGCGCGCGTGTCCGCCGCCACGGCCGCCGAGGCCGGCGTCAAGAACGGCGACGTCCTCGCGGTCAGCGGCCCCACCGGGGTCGTCGAACTGCCGCTGCGGATCACCGAGATGCCCGACCGAGTCGTCTGGCTGCCGCTGAACTCCACCGGCTCGGGCGTCGCCTCCGACACCGGGGCGCTGCCCGGCGCACTCGTCCGTATCGGCCCCGCGACGCTCGCCGCCGAGGCCCCCGAGGAGGTGGAGGCATGAGCCCCTTGTACCTCGCCGCGGAAGACCTCTCGATGTTCGGCCGCGACCCCTGGTGGCTGGTCGTCGTCAAGGCGGTGTTCTGCTTCGCCTTCCTGATGATCACCGTGCTGTTCTCCATCGTGTGGGAGCGCAAGGTCGTCGCCTGGATGCAGCTGCGCATCGGCCCCAACCGGCACGGCCCCTGGGGCATGCTCCAGTCGCTCGCCGACGGCATCAAGCTGATGCTCAAGGAAGACGTCATCGTCAAACGCGCGGACAAGGTCGTCTACGTCCTCGCGCCGATCGTCGCGGCCATCCCGGCCTTCATGGCGATCGCGGTGATCCCCTTCGGGCCCGCCGGCAACGAGATCTCGATCTTCGGCCAGCGCACCACGATGCAGCTGACCGACCTGCCGATCGCGATGCTCTACATCCTCGCGGTCGCCTCGGTCGGCATCTACGGCATCGTCCTCGCGGGGTGGAGCTCCGGCTCCACCTATCCGCTCCTGGGCGGCCTGCGCTCCTGCGCGCAGATGATCTCCTACGAGATCGCCATGGGCGCCGCGTTCGCCTCCGTCTTCCTCTACTCCGGGTCGATGTCGACGTCCGCGATCGTCGAGGCGCAGCAGGACCGCTGGTACATCGTGCTGCTGCCGGTCTCGTTCGTCATCTACATCGTGACCATGGTCGGCGAGACCAACCGCGCCCCGTTCGACATGCCGGAGTCCGAGGGCGACCTCGTCGGCGGCTTCAACACCGAGTACTCGTCGATCAAGTTCGCGATGTTCATGCTCGCCGAGTACGTCAACATGGTGACCGTCTCCGCCGTGTCGGTGACGCTGTTCCTCGGCGGCTGGCGGGCCCCCTACCCCATCAGCACCTTCTGGGAGGGCGCCAACCACGGCTGGTGGCCGATGCTCTGGTTCGTGCTGAAGGTGCAGCTGCTGCTGTTCTTCTTCATCTGGCTGCGCGGCACCCTCCCACGCGTCCGCTACGACCAGCTGATGAAGCTCGGCTGGAAGGTCCTGCTGCCGGTCTCCGTGGTCTGGCTGATGCTCGTCGCGACCGTGCGGACCCTCAGGAACGAGAACTACGACTTCGCCGAGATCGCGCTGTACGTCCTCGGCGCCGTCATCGTCCTCTTCCTGCTCTCCGTCGTCGCCGACATGTTCCGCGACCGCCGCGAGGCACAGGAAGCGCCCGCCGAACCGGTCGGCTTCGACCCGATGGCCGGCGGATTCCCCGTACCGCCCCTGCCCGGACAGACCCTCCCGCCGGTGCCCCGCAGGCGCCCGCGCCGGGAGCGGGAGCTGATTGTCAGTGGTGGGTCCGATACTGAGAGTGACGGATCTTCGAATGGGAGGGAGGCGTCCGATGGCTGAGGAGCCGAAAGAGAACAAGCAGGGGTTCCAGAACCCCGTCGCCGGCTTCGGCGTGACCTTCAAGGCCATGTTCAAGAAGCGGCTGACCGAGCAGTATCCGGAGCAGCAGAAGACCACGGCCCCGCGGTTCCACGGCAGGCACCAGCTCAACCGCCATCCGGACGGCCTGGAGAAGTGCGTCGGCTGTGAGCTGTGCGCCTGGGCGTGTCCCGCCGACGCCATCTACGTGGAGGGCGCCGACAACACGGACGAGGAGCGCTACTCGCCGGGCGAGCGGTATGGCGCCGTCTACCAGATCAACTACGCCCGCTGCATCCTGTGCGGCCTGTGCATCGAGGCGTGCCCCACGCGCGCGCTCACGATGACCAACGAGTTCGAGCTGGCCGACTCCAGCCGCGCCAACCTCATCTACACCAAGGAGCAGCTGCTCGCCGGTCTGGAAGAGGGCATGGTCGATTCGCCGCACGCGATCTACCCCGGCACCGACGAGCAGGACTACTACCGGGGCCTGGTCACCGAGGCCGCGCCCGGCACGGAGCAGCAGGTGGCCGCCTCCAAGGGCGAGAAGCCGCAGGACGCGGCCGCCACCACCGGTGAGGACGAGCCGGCGTCGGAGAAGGTGATCCGCCGATGACGCAGCAGCTCGCCGCGTACACCACCTCGACCGGTGAGGCCTTCCAGTTCTGGATCCTCGGCACCGTCGCCGTGATCGGCGCCCTGTGCACCGTCTTCATGAAGAAGGCCGTGCACAGCGCGCTCTGTCTCGCCGGCACCATGATCGTCCTGGCGGTGTTCTACCTCGCCAACGGCGCCTACTTCCTGGGCATCGTGCAGATCGTCGTCTACACCGGCGCGATCATGATGCTGTTCCTGTTCGTCGTGATGCTCGTCGGCGTCACCGCGGCGGACTCCCTGAAGGAGACCATCAAGGGCCAGCGCTGGCTGGCCCTCCTGTGCGGCCTCGGCTTTGGCATCCTCCTGATCGCGGGCATCGGCAACGCCTCGCTGACGGAGTTCAACGGCCTGGGCACGGCCAACGCCGGCGGCAACGTGGAGGGCCTCGCGGCCCTCATCTTCACCGACTACGTGTTCGCCTTCGAACTCACCGGCGCCCTCCTCATCACGGCCGCCGTCGGCGCCATGGTCCTCACCCACCGTGAGCGCACCGAGCGCGCCAAGACCCAGCGCGAGCTGGCCGAACAGCGTGTGCGCGAGGGCAAGCACCTCCCGCCGCTGCCGGCCCCCGGCGTCTACGCCCGGCACAACGCGGTCGACATCCCGGGCCTGCTGCCGGACGGCACCCCGTCCGAGCTGACCGTCAGCAAGACCCTGCGGGACCGGGGCCAGATCCGTGACGTGTCGACCGAGGCGCTGAACGACCTCAAGGCCCTGGAGCAGCGCGCCGAGGACCGCCTGGAGCGCACCAACAGCGGGAACGGCCCCAAGCGCGGGGAGGCATCGAAGTGAATCCCGTCAACTACCTGTATCTCGCCGCCCTGCTGTTCACGATCGGCGCCACCGGCGTCCTGATCAGGCGGAACGCGATCGTGGTGTTCATGTGCGTGGAGCTGATGCTCAACGCCTGCAACCTCGCCCTGGTCGCCTTCTCCCGGATGCACGGCAATCTCGACGGCCAGATCATCGCCTTCTTCACGATGGTCGTCGCCGCCGCGGAGGTCGTGGTCGGACTCGCGATCATCGTGTCGCTCTTCCGGTCCCGCCACTCGGCCTCGGTCGACGACGCCAGCCTGATGAAGCTGTAAGGGGTCGGAAGAATCGTGGAGAACCTGATTGCGCTGCTGGTCGCGGCGCCCCTGCTCGGAGCGGCGGTCCTGCTGTGCGGCGGCCGTCGCCTGGACGCCGTCGGCCACTGGATCGGCACGGCCCTCGCCGCCTCCTCCTTCGTCATCGGTGCCGTGCTCTTCGCCGACATGCTCGGCAAGGACGCCGAACACCGGGCGATGACCCAGTACCTGTACAGTTGGATCCCCGTCGAGGGCTTCCAGGCGGACGTCGCCTTCCAGCTCGACCAGCTGTCGATGACGTTCGTCCTGCTGATCACCGGAGTCGGCTCGCTCATCCACGTGTACTCCATCGGGTACATGGAGCACGACGAGCGCCGCCGCCGCTTCTTCGGCTATCTGAACCTGTTCCTCGCGGCGATGCTGCTGCTGGTCCTCGCCGACAACTACCTCCTGCTGTACGTCGGCTGGGAGGGCGTCGGCCTCGCCTCGTACCTGCTGATCGGCTTCTGGCAGCACAAGCCCAGCGCCGCCACCGCGGCGAAGAAGGCGTTCCTGGTCAACCGCGTCGGCGACGTCGGGCTGTCCATCGCCATCATGCTGATGTTCACCACCTTCGGGACCTTCGCCTTCGGGCCGGTCCTCGGCGCAGTCGGCGAGACGAGCGAGGGCACGCTCACCGCGATCGCCCTGATGCTGCTGCTCGCCGCCTGCGGCAAGTCCGCCCAGGTGCCGCTGCAGTCCTGGCTCGGGGACGCGATGGAGGGCCCGACCCCGGTCTCCGCCCTCATCCACGCCGCGACCATGGTCACCGCGGGCGTCTACCTGATCGTCCGCTCCGCCGCCGTCTTCAACGGCGCCCCGGACGCCCAGCTCGTCACCACCGTCGTGGGCGCGGTCACGCTCCTCTTCGGTGCGATCGTCGGTTGCGCGAAGGACGACATCAAGAAGGCCCTCGCCGGATCGACGATGTCGCAGATCGGGTACATGGTGCTGGCGGCCGGCCTCGGCCCCGTCGGCTACGTCTTCGCGATCATGCACCTGGTGACGCACGGCTTCTTCAAGGCCGGGCTGTTCCTCGGCGCCGGCTCGGTCATGCACGGCATGAACGACGAGGTCGACATGCGCAAGTACGGCGGCCTGCGGACGTACATGCCGGTCACCTTCGTCACCTTCGGCCTCGGCTACCTCGCCATCATCGGCTTCCCGGGCCTGTCCGGCTTCTTCTCCAAGGACAAGATCATCGAGGCGGCGTTCGCCAAGGGCGGCACCGAGGGCTGGATCCTCGGCGGCGTGGCCCTGCTGGGCGCGGCCATCACCGCGTTCTACATGACGCGCGTGATGCTGATGACGTTCTTCGGCGAGGAGCGCTGGCGCAACCGGTCCACGGCCTCCCCGGCCGAGCCGGACGTGGAGCCCGCCGCCGAGCACCACGGCGCCCACGCCGAACCGCATCCGCACGAGTCCCCCAAGGTCATGACGATCCCCATGATCGTCCTGGCCGTCGGCTCGGTCTTCGGCGGCGCGTTCTTCAGCATCGGCGACCGCTTCATCCACTGGCTGGAGCCCGTCACCGACCACGCGCACGGACACCCGCCGATCAGCGCCGCCGCGATCACCACGGCCACCGTCGCCGTGATGGTCATCGGCGTCGGCCTCGCCTGGCTCCAGTACGGGCGCAGGCCCGTCCCCGTCGTCGCCCCGCGCGGATCGCTGCTCACCCGGGCCGCCCGGCGCGACCTCTACCAGGACGACTTCAACCACGTCGTCCTCGTCCGTGGCGGAGAGCACCTCACGCGCTCTCTCGTCTACGTCGACCACACCCTGGTCGACGGAGTCGTCAACGGTACGGCGGCCTCGATGGGCGGCCTCTCCGGGCGGCTGCGCCGGATCCAGAACGGCTATGCCCGCTCGTACGCGGTCTCGATGTTCGGCGGCGCTGCGATCCTCATCGCCGCGACCCTGCTGATGAGGGCGGTCTGATACCGATGTCCTTTCCTCTGCTGACAGCGACGGCGGCGCTCCCGGCCCTCGGGGCGATCGCCACGGCCGCCGTCCCGGCCCAGCGGCGCAACGCCGCGAAACTGCTGGCGCTGATCGTCTCGCTGGGCACGCTCGTGCTCGCCGCGATCATCGCGTTCCGCTTCGACCCGGGCGGCGACCGCTACCAGCTCACCGAGTCCCACGCCTGGATCGCGGACTTCGGCGTGCGGTACCAACTGGGCGTCGACGGCATCGCGGTGGCGCTGATCGGGCTCACCGCCCTGCTGATCCCGTTCATCATCGTCGCGGGCTGGCACGACGCCGACCCGCTGGAGACCGGCAGCAAGAGGTGGCGGCCGACGCAGGGCTTCTTCGCGCTGATCCTGGCCGTCGAGGCGATGGTGATCATCTCCTTCGAGGCCACCGACGTCTTCGTCTTCTACATCTTCTTCGAAGCCATGCTCATCCCGATGTACTTCCTCATCGGCGGCTTCGGCGACCGTGCCCACGAGCACGGCGAGGAGACGGCGGCCACCCAGCGCTCGTACGCTGCCGTGAAGTTCCTCCTCTACAACCTGGTCGGCGGCCTGATCATGCTGGCCGCGGTCATCGGCCTCTACGTGGTCGCGGGGAACTTCTCGCTCCCGGAGATCGCCGAGGCCCGCGCCAACGGCACGCTGGAGATGGCCACCACCACCGAGCGGTGGCTCTTCCTCGGCTTCTTCTTCGCCTTCGCGGTGAAGGCGCCGCTGTGGCCGCTGCACACCTGGCTGCCCAACGCCATGCAGGAGTCCACCGCCCCGGTCGCCGTCCTCATCACGGCCGTCGTCGACAAGGTCGGCACCTTCGCGATGCTCCGCTTCTGCCTCGGACTCTTCCCCGAGGCCAGCACATGGGCGACGCCCGCGATCCTCGTCCTGGCGCTGATCAGCATCATCTACGGGGCCCTGCTCGCCGTCGGCCAGCGCGACATCAAGCGGCTGGTGGCGTACGCGTCGATCTCGCACTTCGGCTTCATCATCCTGGGCATCTTCGCGATGACCAGCCAGGGCCAGTCCGGCGCGACGCTCTACATGGTCAACCACGGCATCTCGACGGCCGCCCTGATGCTGGTCGCCGGATTCCTGATCTCCCGGCGCGGGTCCCGGCTCATCGCCGACTACGGCGGAGTGCAGAAGGTCGCGCCGGTCCTCGCCGGCACCTTCCTGATCGGCGGCCTCGCGACGCTGTCGCTGCCCGGACTCGCCCCGTTCGTCAGCGAGTTCCTGGTCCTCGTCGGCACGTTCGCGCGCTACCCGGTGGTCGGGATCATCGCCACCGTCGGCATCGTCCTCGCCGCGCTCTACACCCTCGTCCTCTACCAGCGGACGATGACGGGCCCGGTGAAGGCCGAGGTCGAGGGGATGCCCGACCTCAGGGTGCGCGAGCTCGTGGTGGTCGCCCCGCTCGTCGTGCTGTTGATCTTCCTGGGTGTCTACCCGAAGCCGCTCACCGACATCGTCAACCCGGCGGTCGAGCACACCATGTCCGACGTCCAGAAGAAGGACCCCCAGCCCGAGGTGGAGGCGGCCAAGTGAGCGCATCAGCCGTCCACAGCCTGTGGACAACCGCGGCCGACCCGATCTCCAAGATCGAAGCGCCGAAGATCGAATACGGGCAATTGTCGCCCACCCTGATCGTCATCGGCGCGGCGATCATCGGAGTGCTGGTCGAGGCCTTCGTCCCGCGCAAGTCCCGCTACTACGTCCAGGTCTTCGTCTCCGTCGTCGCCCTCGCGGCCTCCTTCGCCGCCGTCGTCGCCCTCGCGGCGGGCGGCTACGGCACCACCAAGGCCGGCATCGCCGCCATGGGCGCCATCGCGGTCGACGGACCGGCCCTGTTCCTCCAGGGCACGATCCTCCTCGCCGGCATCCTCGGCGTCTTCACCTTCGCCGAACGCCGCCTCGACCCCGAGACCCACGGCAACAAGGTCGACTCCTTCGCCGCACAGGCCGCCTCCGTGCCCGGCAGCGACAGCGAGAAGGCCGCCGTCAAGGCCGGGTTCACCACCACCGAGGTCTTCCCGCTGCTGCTCTTCGCGATCGGCGGCATGCTGATCTTCCCGGCGGCCAACGACCTGCTGACCCTCTTCATCGCCCTGGAGGTCTTCTCCCTCCCGCTGTACCTGCTCTGCGCCGTGGCCCGCCGCAAGCGGCTCATGTCGCAGGAGGCCGCCGTCAAGTACTTCCTCCTCGGCGCCTTCGCCTCCGCCTTCACCCTCTTCGGCATCGCCCTGCTGTACGGCTACGCGGGCTCGGTGAAGTACGCGACGATCGCCCGGGTCGTCGACGGCACCATCGGCGACATCAACCCCACCCTCGCCGACACCATGGGCAACGACGCGCTGCTGCTCATCGGCGCCGCCATGCTCGTCATGGGCCTGCTGTTCAAGGTCGGCGCGGTGCCGTTCCACATGTGGACCCCCGACGTCTACCAGGGCGCGCCCACCCCGGTCACCGGCTTCATGGCGGCCGCGACCAAGGTGGCCGCGTTCGGCGCGCTGCTCCGGCTGCTGTACGTCGTCCTGCCCGGTCTGCGCTGGGACTGGCGGCCGGTCATGTGGGCCGTCGCCATCGTCACCATGCTGGCCGGCGCGATCGTCGCCATCACCCAGACCGACATCAAGCGACTGCTCGCCTACTCCTCGATCGCCCACGCCGGCTTCATCCTCGCCGGTGTCATCGCGGCCTCGCCCGACGGCGTCTCCTCGGTGCTGTTCTATCTGGGCGCCTACTCCTTCGTGACCATCGGCGCGTTCGCCGTGGTCACCCTGGTGCGGGACGCGGGCGGCGAGGCCACCCACCTGTCCAAGTGGGCCGGGCTCGGCCGCAGGTCCCCGCTGGTGGCGGCCGTCTTCGCGGTCTTCCTGCTGGCCTTCGCGGGCATCCCGCTGACCTCCGGGTTCGCGGGCAAGTTCGCCGTGTTCAAGGCGGCGGCCGAGGGCGGCGCGGGCGCGATCGTCGTGGTCGGTGTGATCTCCTCGGCCATCGCCGCGTTCTTCTACATCCGCGTCATCGTGCTCATGTTCTTCAGCGAGCCGCGCCCCGAGGGGCCGACGGTCGCCGTGCCGTCCCCGCTGACCATGACCGCGATCGCGGTCGGGGTCGCCGTCACCGTGGTGCTCGGTGTCGCCCCGCAGTACTTCCTGGACCTGGCGGGGCAGGCGGGCGTCTTCGTGCGGTAGCGCTCCGCTCGGTTGTTCGAGGATGGCGGGACCCGGTTTCGAAAGGAGCCGGGTCCCGCCCTTGTTCTCCGGCCCGGAGCCGCCGCATCCGGGTGGAGCCTGTGGATAACTCTGAGGCTGTCGGTGCGGGCGCCTATCGTGGCAGGGGCTGGAGGAACCACGACGGCACTGGACGCAAGGGTGCGGGGGACGGGGCCATGATCGGGACAGGCGGGACGAGTGTGATGGCGGACGAGGACAGGACCACCGGAGCGGACAGCGAGGCGCTGGCCGTGCTCCACCGGGTCTTCGGGTACGACGCCTTCCGGGGCGAGCAGGAAGCGGTCATCGAACATGTGGTCGCGGGCGGCGACGCCGTCGTCCTCATGCCGACCGGCGGCGGAAAGTCCCTCTGCTACCAGATCCCGTCCCTGGTCAGGACCGGTACGGGCATCGTGGTCTCCCCGCTGATCGCGCTGATGCAGGACCAGGTGGACGCCCTGCGGGCCCTGGGTGTGCGCGCCGGCTTCATCAACTCCACCCAGGATTTCGACGAGCGGCGCGTGGTCGAGGCGGAGTTCCTCGCGGGCGAGCTGGACCTGCTCTACCTCGCACCGGAGCGCCTGCGGCTCGACGCCACCCTCGATCTGCTCGGACGCGGCAAGATCTCGGTCTTCGCGATCGACGAGGCCCACTGCGTCTCCCAATGGGGCCACGACTTCCGGCCCGACTACCTCTCCCTCTCCCTCCTGGGCCGACGCTGGCCCGACGTGCCGCGCATCGCGCTCACCGCCACCGCCACCCGCGCCACCCACCGCGAGATCACCGAGCGGCTGGACATGCCCCGGGCCAGACACTTCGAAGCCAGCTTCGACCGGCCCAACATCCAGTACCGCATCGTGCCCAAGGCCGACCCGAAGAAGCAGCTCCTGTCCTTCCTGCGCCAGGAACACGCGGGCGACGCCGGCATCGTCTACTGCCTCTCCCGCAACTCCGTGGACAAGACCGCCGAGTTCCTCAGCAAGAACGGCGTCGAGGCGGTGCCGTACCACGCCGGCCTCGACGCGGGCACCCGCGCGGCCCACCAGTCACGCTTCCTGCGCGAGGAAGGGCTCGTCGTCGTCGCCACCATCGCCTTCGGCATGGGCATCGACAAACCCGACGTACGCTTCGTCGCCCACCTCGACCTGCCGAAGTCCGTCGAGGGCTACTACCAGGAGACCGGCCGCGCCGGCCGCGACGGACTGCCGTCCACAGCCTGGATGGCGTACGGCCTGAACGACGTCATACAGCAGCGCAAGATGATCCAGGGCAGCGAGGGCGACGAGGCGTTCCGCCGCCGGGCCGCCGCCCACCTGGACGCGATGCTGGCCCTCTGCGAGACCGCGCGCTGCCGCCGGGGCCAGCTCCTGCAGTACTTCGGCCAGGAACCCCGGGACGAGGGCTGCGGCAACTGCGACACCTGCCTCGTCCCGCCGGAGACCTGGGACGGCACCGTCGCCGCGCAGAAGGTGCTCTCCACCGTGGTGCGGCTCCAGCGCGAGCGCGGGCAGAAGTTCGGCGCCGTGCAGATCGTCGACATCCTGCTGGGGCGGCGCACCGCGAAGGTCATCCAGTTCGACCACGACCAGCTCTCCGTCTTCGGCATCGGCGAGGACCTGGCCGAGGGCGAATGGCGGGGCGTCGTACGGCAGTTGCTCGCGCAGGGACTCCTCGCGGTCGAGGGCGAGTACGGCACGCTCGTGCTCACCGAGGAGAGCGGGGCGGTGCTGCGGCGGGAGCGGGACGTGCCGCTGCGCAAGGAACCGAAGAAGCCGGCCACGACACGGTCGACGTCCGGCGGCTCCGGCTCGTCGGGCTCCGCCCGGGGCGACCGCAAGCCCAAGGCGGCGGCCGTCGAACTCTCCGACGACCTGCTCCCCGTCTTCGAGGCCCTGCGCGCCTGGCGCGCCGAACAGGCCCGCGAACAGGGCGTGCCCGCCTACGTCATCTTCCACGACGCCACCCTCCGCGAGATCGCGGCCACGGCGCCCGCCTCCGTCGCCGAACTCGGCACGATCAGCGGCATCGGCGAGAAGAAACTCGCGACGTACGGGGAGGGGGTGCTCGCGGTGCTGGCGTCGACGGGCGCGCCCCGGGACGGCGGCGCTTCCGCCGCCGCCTCCGACAGCGGCTCCACGGCCGCCGCCCCAGCCGGCGCGAAGGCCCCGGCACACGACGACTCGGCCGACGCGTCCGCCTACGACTGGCCGGCCGACGAACCGGAACCGGAGCCGGAGGACTGGGCGTAGGGGCAGATCAGGGACGCACGGGGGAGCGACCCGCCGCCGGGACCGGGTGCCGAGGGTCCGTCGCAGGGGATGGCGCCCGGCAGTGCGTCGGAGGGGAGGGACGACCATGGACGCGCAGGGCACGGCAGAGAAACTGCGGACGATCACCGAGGAGCTGTCGGAACGCTTCTACGAGCGGGCCGACGTCGTACGCACCCTGGTGGTGACCCTGCTGGCCGGGCAGCACTCGCTGTTGCTCGGCCCGCCCGGCACGGCGAAGTCCGAGATGGCCAGGGAACTCACCGGCAGGTTCGAGGGAGCCACCTACTGGGAGATCCTGCTGTCGAAGTTCACCGCGCCCACCAGGGTGTTCGGCCCCATCGACGTCGCGCGCTGACCCGGGGCGAGTACCGCCAGGTGTACGAGGGCCGCGCCACGACGGCGCATGTCGCGTTCATCGACGAGATCTTCAAGTGCTCCACGGCGGCGCTCAACGAGACGCTGGGCTACCTCAACGAGCGGATCTACCACCCCGAGAACGGCGGCGAGCCGATCCACTGCCCCCTGATCGGAGCCATCACGGCGAGCAACGAACTGCCCGTCGGAGAGGACTCGGCCGCGATCTACGCTTCCACAGGCCCACGGCGGCGCTGACGTCGCCTGGTTGCAGATAGTTGCGGGAGCGCTCGAGACGGATGATCTCGGACAGCGCACGCGAGGACAGGCCGTCGATGACCAGCCTTGCACCCGTTGTCCGGTGGCTGCCGGGGGCGCCGACACGGATCTGTCCTGGCCGTCTACGCGGCATGGACCTTTCGGTTCGTCGTCATGCGGCACATGGTGCCATGGTCTCGAAAATCCGCGCGAAGACCGGTTCCCCGGCCGGCGCACCGAAACCGCCCCGGCCCGGGTCGGGGCGACGCAGCACGACTATCCCAGCAAGGCGAGGGGCAAGTCGCGTCCGTCCAGGACATCCACCCAGGTGACGACTGAGTGGGACGGGTCAAGGCCCACCAGGAAGACCGCCTCATCTTCCTGCTCCAGCTCCATGACTGACGGAGTAGGCGTTCCCTTCGGAGCGGTCAACACATAGCCACGGCAGACACCGTGGAAGGGCAAGTCCGCGACCGAGTCTGCGATCGGATCTCCTGGAGACGCCTCACGCAGCAGTCTTACGACGTCCTTCACGAGATCGGGACAGACATCCCCCAGACGCGGCAAGCCCTTCGTATGACTCGTGTCCGACTCCATGTCGTGGAGCATGCCACCCCGGCCAGTCACGCACATCTGCTCCGAGTCGACGTCGAACGACAAGCTCACAGCGCGCGGGACGCGTACGCCCTGACGTCGGCGTCGGAGTCCTTCGTGGCGGTGGTGAGGGCGGTGCGGGCGGCTTCGGTGGTGGTGTGGCGGGTGAGGGAGAGGACGGCGGCCTTGCGGACGTCGGCGTTGGGGTCCGAGAGAGCCTCCGTGAGGGCGGGGACGGCCACGGCCGTGGTCGCGGTGGACAGGGCGGTGGCGGCGCCGGCCCGGACCTGCCAGGCGGGGTCGTCGAGGGCGGTCACGGCCTCGGCGGCGAGCGCGGGCGGGCAGCCGACGGTGCCCAGCGCGCCGTAGGCGGCGGCGCGGACCAGGGCGTCGGGGTCGGTGGTGAGGGTGGTCAGCGCGGTCAGTACCGCGGCGGAGGGAAGGGAGGCGGTGCGGGCCGCGGACACTGTGGCCAGGGCCTTGGCGAGGGTGACGCGTACCTCGCGGGACGGGTCGGTGGTGGCCGCGTGCGCCAGTTCGGCGGTCGCGTCGACCGAGACGAGGGCGCGTACGGCCTCGATGCGGACGGTGAGGTCGGCGTCCGTCAGGGAGGCGGCGTACAGGGCGGTGTCGCCTAGGCCCAGGGCGCGCAGGAGGTCCAGGGCGGCGGCGCGGACGACCGGGTCGGGCTCGGTCAGGGCCGCGGCGAGGCCGTCGCGGAGGGCGGGGTCGGGCGGGAGCGTCTCGACGAGCTCGCGGAGCGAGGCCGCGGCGGCGGACCGGACTTCGGGGGCGCTGTCGCGGAGCGCCTCGGCGAGGGCCGAGCCGGTGCCCGGCGGGAGCGTCTCCGTGAGGACGGCGACCGCCTCGCGCCGGACGGCGGGCGCCGGGTCGGCCAAGTAGGGCCGCAGGGCGTCGAGTTCGGGCTGCTCCTCGGCGAGGGCGACGAGTTCGAGGAGGCGGGCGGAGGAGGCTTGGGGGGTGGGGTGGGAGGGGAGGGGGAGGGCCCCCCTCCCGGATTCGGTCGCACCCGCACCCGCAGCGCCACCCGCACCCACACCCACACCGTCCCCTACACCGCCACCCGCACCCGCCCCCTCCGCCGTGACCGCCACCGGTGCCACCTCCCGCGAACCCGCCGTGGCCACGTTCTCCGCGTGGACCTCGCCCAGGTGGCGGGAGGGGCCGCCGACGGGGGTGAACTCCTCGATGGGGACGAGGTAGGGGGCGACGGGGCGGGCGGTGAACTCCATGGCGCCGGAGGGGGACTTGCGCAGGTCGAGGTGGTGGAACCAGGAGGCGTCGTCGCGCTGGGGGTGGTCGAGGCGGTCGTGGTAGAGGCCCCAGCGGGACTCGGTGCGGGCCAGGGAGGCGCGGGCGGCCATCTCGGCGCAGTCGCGGATGAAGGAGACCTCGGCGCAGCGCATCAGCTCGTGCGGGGTGCGGGCCCCCATCTCGGCGATGTCGCCGCGCATCCGCTCGAAGGCGTCGAGGGCGAGGGAGAGGCGGGAGCCGGACTTCGGGGGCGCCACGTAGTCGTTGACGAAGCGGCGCAGCTTGTACTCGACCTGGGGCTGCGGGGGACCGTCGGGGTTGCGCAGCGGACGGTAGATCAGCTCGTGGGCATCCCGGAGCTGGTCGAGCGGCAGGTCGCCCTCGTAGGGGGTGTACCGGGCGGCGTCCGCGCCCGCGAGGTCGCCGAAGACGAAGGCGCCGATCATGTAGTTGTGGGGGACGCAGGCGAGGTCGCCGGCCGCGTAGAGGCGGGGCACGGTCGTGCGGGCGTGGTCGTCCACCCGGACGCCCGAGGCGGAGTGGCCGCCGCACAGGCCGATCTCCGAGATGTGCATCTCGATGTCGTGGGTGCGGTAGTCGTGGCCGCGACCGGCGTGGAAGGTCCCCCGGGTCGGGCGCTCGGTCGTGTGCAGGATCGACTCCAGGGCGGAGACGGACTCCTCCGGGAGGTGGCTCAGCTTGAGGTAGACCGGGGCGCGGTCGGAGGCGATCTCGGCGGCGAACTCGGCCATCATCTGGCCGGACCAGTAGTCCGAGTCGACGAAGCGTTCGCCGTGCCGGTTGACCTGGTAGCCGCCGAAGGGGTTGGCGACGTAGGCGCAGGCGGGGCCGTTGTAGTCCTTGATCAGCGGGTTGATCTGGAAGCACTCGATGCCGGTGAGTTCGGCGCCCGCGTGGTAGGCCATGGCGTAGCCGTCGCCCGCGTTGGTGGGGTTCTCGTAGGTGCCGTAGAGGTAGCCGGAGGCGGGCAGACCGAGCCGGCCGCACGCGCCGGTCGCGAGGATCACGGCTCCGGCGCGCACGGTGACGAACGCGCCGGTGCGGGTGTTGAAGCCCGCGGCGCCCACCGCCCGCCGGTCCTCGCCCTCGCCGGCCGTCAGCACGCGCACCGGCATCACCCGGTTCTCGATGCGGATCCTCTCCCGCATCTCCCGGCGCCGGAGTTGGCGGTAGAGGACCTTCTTGACGTCCTTGCCCTCCGGCATCGGCAGCACGTACGACCCCGAGCGGTGCACCTGGCGGACGGCGTACTCGTTGTGCTCGTCCTTCTCGAACTTCACTCCGTACGACTCCAGCCGCCGGACCATGTCGTAGCCGCGGGTGGCGGTCTGGCGGACCGTGGACTGGTCGACGATGCCGTCGTTGGCGCGGGTGATCTCGGCGACGTAGTCGTCGGGTTCGGCGCGGCCGGGGATGACGGCGTTGTTCACGCCGTCCATGCCCATGGCGAGGGCGCCGGAGTGGCGGACGTGGGCCTTCTCCAGGAGCAGGACGTCCTTGCCGTGCTCGGCTGCGGTCAGGGCCGCCATGGTGCCGGCGGTGCCGCCGCCGATGACGAGGACGTCGCAGGTCAGCTCCTCGGCGTCGGAGAGCGCCGGGATCGTGAGGGGGGTCTCCACCGTGTCCACCGGGGTGCCTTTCGGGTGCTCTGATGTGCTGATGCGCGGGTGCTCGGTCGCTCAGTCGCCGAGCGAGGTCAGGACGTCGCGGCGCAGGGCCGCGCGGGCCGGGTCGTCGTGGGCGGCGCGGTCGCGGGGGCGCGGGACGTCCCGTACGGCGGTGAGCCGGCCGGAGCCGAGGAGGGCCACGCGGTCGCCGAGGAACAGGGCCTCGTCCACGTCGTGGGTGACGAAGACGACGGTCGCGCCCGTGCCCCGCAACACCTCCACCAGCAGGTCCTGCATCCCGGCGCGGGTCTGTGCGTCCAGCGCGCCGAACGGCTCGTCCATCAGGACGGCGCGGGGGCGTCCGGCGAGGGCGCGGGCCAGTTGTGCGCGCTGGCGCTGTCCGCCGGAGACGCGGTGCGGCAGCTGCCGGGCGTACTCGGCGAGCCCCACCCGGGACAGCCATGCCTCAGCCTGCGTACGGCGTTCGGCGCGGGGCAGACCACGGATGGCGAGCGGGAGTTCGACGTTGGCGCGCAGGGTGCGCCAGGGCAGGAGGGCATCCTCCTGGAAGACGAGGGCGCGTTCGGCGGACGGGCCGGTCAGCGGGGCCCCGTCCTGGGTGATCTCTCCGGCGAGCGTCGGCAGCAGGCCCGCCAGGGTGCGCAGCAGGGTCGACTTGCCGCAGCCGGACGGTCCGACGACGGTGAGGATCTCGCCGGGGGCCACGTCCAGGCCGACGTCCGTCAGGGCGACGGCGTCGGGGCGGCCCAGGTCGGCGGAGCGCAGGGTGAGGCGGGTGCCGCGCCCGGGGGCGGGTGTCCGCTGCTCCTCGACGGCCGGCGTCGGCGCCGGTATCTGCGCGCGGACCTGGGCCCGGGTCTCAGACGAGGTGCTCATCACGTGCCTCCTCGGGCTCGGCCGTGGCAGGGGCGGTGGCCGTGGGAGCGGCCTGCGGTGCGGTGGTCCGCGGCACCCGGGGGCGGGCGGCGGGGGCGGCCGACGTACGGGGCAGCCAGTGGGTCAGCCGGCGGCCGACCAGCTCCACGGCGGTCGATGTCAGCCAGCCCAGCACCCCGATCGTGGCCATGCCGACGAAGACACCGGGGTAGTTGACGACGGTGTAGTCCTGCCAGGTGCGGTAACCGACGCCGTACTGCCCGGAGATCATCTCGGCGGAGATCACACAGATCCACGAGACCCCGATGCCGACCGACAGCCCGCCGAAGATGCCCGGCAGCGCGCCCGGCAGGACCACCGAGCCGAGCACCCGCCACCGGCCGCCGCCCATGGTGCGGACCGCCTCCTCCCACACCGGGGTGAGGGCGCGCACCGCGTGGCGGGTGGAGACCAGCACGGGGAAGAACGCGGCGGTGAAGGTGATGAAGACGATGCCCTGCTCGTTGGAGGGGAACAGCAGGATCGCCACCGGGACCAGGGCGATCGCCGGGATGGGCCGGACCACCTCCAGGACCGGCCCGAGCAGGTCCTCGGCCAGGCGTGAGCGGGCGACGAGGATCCCGACGGCCACCCCCGCCACCGCCGCCAGCAGGAAGCCGGTCAGGATGCGGGTGAGGCTGTCGGTCAGGTCGGTCCAGTAGTCCGGCCCGGTGACCCGGTCCGCGAAGGCGTGCGCCACGTCGGTGACCGTCGGGAACTGCGAGAAGCGCAGCCACACGTCGACGTCCAGGCTGGTCAGCAGCTGCCAGAGGCCGAGGGCGGCGATCAGGGACAGCGCGCGCAGGGCGTAGCGGACGGCGGGCCGGGAGCCGGGGCTCCGTACGCGCCGGGCGCCGGTTTTCGCGGGGCGGCTCACGACGCCCGCTCCAGGGCGGCGGCGTAGGTGACGACCTCGGCGCCGTCGTGCCCGGCGACGTACGCCTTCGCCGTGGCCGGGGCGACGAAGGGCAGGAGCCGGTCGCCGTCCGCGACCCACACCGCCTTGTCGGCGAACCACTGGGTGCCGGTCGTGGCGTCCGGCACGTACGCGGCGCGGATCCCGTCCTTGTGTCCGGCGACGTAGGCGAGGAGTTCGGTGGGTGTCTTGAAGTCCACGGTCTTCGTGGCGCCCTTGGGCCAGACCTCAGCGGCGGCGGGCGCGGGGGAGGCGGCGAGCCTCTTGGTGTAGGACGCGCCCAGCGCCTTGCGTACGTACCGGTCGTCGACGAACGCGTCCACGTCCACGTCGCCCGTCAGCTTCGCGGCCTTGAGGATCGGCACGTCCTTCTTCAGGGCGGCGATCAGCGCGGGCTTGAGCGAGGGGTCGAAGGTCGCGATGCCGTGCGCGCCGTTGTAGAGGTAGACGACCTCGGCCGGCAGGCCCGTGGCGTCGGCGACCTTCTCGGCGGCCTCGACGGGGTGCTCGCCGAGATAGTCCGTGGCCCTGGCCTGGGCCTTGAGGAAGGCCTCCAGCACCACCGGCCGCTGCTGCGCGAAGTCCTCGCGCGCGGTCACACCGTGGAAGGTGGGCAGATCCAGCTGCGCCCCGTCGTACAGGGCCTTCGCCTTGCCCTGGTACGTCAGCAGTCCGGGCCACGCCACGAACTGCGACAGCGCGTCCGCACTGCCCGCGGTGAGCGAGGAGGCGCCGACCGCCGGCTGCTGGTTGAGCTTCTCGATGTCCTTGTCGGCGTCGAGACCGGCGTCCCGCAGCGCCCGTACGAGGGTGCCGTCGGCCGCCGACCCGACGCTCGTCGAGACCTTCTTGCCCTTCAGGTCGGCCAGCGTGCTCAAGCGGGAGTCGGGCGCCGTGACGATGGTGTTGAGCCCGCCCCGGAGGTTGTAGCCGGTGGCCGCGACCAGCCGGGTGGGCTTGCCGAGCTGCTTGCCGCGGGCGGCGTTGAGCAGCAGCGGGAAGTCGCCCATCGAGCCGATGTCTATCTTCCCGGCGGTCATCTGCGCGGTGATCGGGGCGCCGGTCGCGTAGTCCTGCCAGTCGACCTTGTACGTGGTCTTCCCGCCCAGCGCGTTCAGCTCGTCCTCGAAGTAGCCGAGGGAGCGCAGCAGGGTGCCGGCGGTGACGGTGTTGATGGTCTTCGACTGGTAGCCGACGGTCACGGTGACGGTCCCGCCGTCCGCCGCGCTGCCGCTGCCCGTGCCGCAGCCGGCCAGGGCCAGCGGCAGCAGGAGGGCGGCGGGCAGGACGAATCCTCTGTTCTTCATGGGAGTGCGGACCTCTCGGCGATCTCAGCGGAGCAGATAGGGCATGTTGACCGTGACGGCGCCGGTGGGGCACCGGGCCGCGCACGGGCCGCAGTACCAGCACTCGTCGACGTGCATGTAGGCCTTGCCGTTGCTCTCGTCGATGGCCAGGGAGTCCAGCGGGCACATGTCCACACAGAGGGTGCAGCCGTCGATGCACTTCGACTCGTCGATGGTCACGGGCACGTCGGCCCGCTGGGGCGCCAAAGCCATGGCTGTCTCCAGGGAGGGGCGGAACAGGGGATCACGGAGTCACCGTGAGCGGTGCAGCAGGCCGCTCATCGAGATGCGGTCGCCGCGGAAGCGGATGAACTCCAGGTCGACGGGCCGGCCGTCGGCGAGGTGCGTGAGCCGTTCCAGCATCAGGACGGCGGAGCCGCGCGGGGCTTCGAGCACGGCGGCGGAGTGGGTGTCGGCGTTCACCGCCTCCAGGGTGATCTCGGCGTGCCCCAGGGGCAGGCCGGTGATCGCCTCCAGCAGGCGGAAGACGTCGGTGTTCTCCAGGTCGGCGCCGAGGAGCGCCGTGCCGAGGTCGAGGGGGCCGAGGGTGAGCGGGATGTAGGTGAGGTCGAGGGAGAGGGGGAGGCCGTTGAGCCGGCGCAGACGTTCGATGTAGAGGACGTCGGTGCCGGGCGGGACGTGCAGACGGTCGGCCACGGGGGTGGGGGCCGGGGCGGGGCCCATGGTGCGGACCTCGTTGGTGACCGTGCCGTGTTCGCGGAGGGTTTCCGCGAGGCCCATCAGACGGTCCAGGCCATGGGGGTACTTCCGGGCGACGACGACGGTGCCGACGCCCGGGAACCGTTCCACCAGGCCCTCGGCGCGCAGCAGGTCCAGGGCCTCGCGCACGGTGTTGCGGGTGGCGCGGTAGTCGGTGGCGAGGGTGGACTCATGGGGAAGGGTGCCGTCCGCGAAGCCGCCGCTGAGGAGCTGACGGCGCAGCAGATCGGCGAGCTGCCGTGCCTGGTCCGCCCGCAGCCGACGCCGCGCGCGGTGGGCGGCGACGGTGGTCGCGCCCTGCCCGGCGTGGTCCCGGATGCGGTCGGTGGATGGCATGTTTCGAACCATACCGAAACGGTGGGGAAAGAAATGTTGCCGGAGTGTTGCGCCATCTGAGGAGGTGTCGAAGGCGGTGCTGACCTGCGCTTACGTGGGGGCGGGCGCAAGATCTGCCACCGGCTTGTCCAAGGGGTGGGAATGCGGCTCCGGTGGCTGGGATGTGCCGGTCTACTCCCGGGCCGCCACCACCCTCCCCCTGACCTCGCCCAGCCCCACCTTCGTGCCGCCCGGCCCCGGGGCCCACGCCGTGAGCGTCACCTCGTCGCCGTCCTCCAGGAACGTCCGCCTGCCGGTGGGAAGGTCGAGCGGGTCGCGCCCGTTCCAGGTGAGTTCCAGCAGTGAGCCGCGCTGGTCGGGGGCGGCCCCGCTGACCGTGCCGGAGCCGTAGAGATCGCCCGTGCGCAGCGACGCGCCGTTGACCGTCATGTGGGCCAACTGCTGCGCGGCCGTCCAGTACATCGTGGCGAAGGGCGGCTCCGAGACGACATGCCCGTCGACCGCGACGCTGATCCGCAGGTCGTACCCCCCGGGGTCGACGTCCGGCGCGGAGTCGTCCAGGTAGGGCAGCAGCGGATGCGTGCGCTCCGGCGGTGACACCCGCGCCTCCTCCAGCGCCTCCAGCGGCGTGACCCAGGCCGAGACCGACGTGGCGAACGACTTCCCGAGGAACGGTCCGAGCGGCACGTACTCCCAGGCCTGGAGATCACGCGCCGACCAGTCGTTGAGGAGGCACACCCCGAAGACGTGGTCGCGGAACTCGTCCAGCCCCACCGGCCGCCCCCGCTCGGACGGCACCCCCACCACGAACCCGACCTCCGCCTCGATGTCGAGCCGTACGGACGGCCCGAACACCGGCGCCGGATCGGCCGGCGCCTTGCGCTGCCCGGCCGGCCGCACCACCTCCGTGCCGGACACCACGACCGTGCCGGACCGGCCGTGGTAACCGATGGGCAGGTGCTTCCAGTTGGGCGTCAGCGGATCCGGGGCGTCGGGGCGGAAGATGCTGCCGACGTTCCGGGCGTGGTTCTCGGAGGCGTAGAAGTCGACGTAGTCGGCCACCTCGAACGGCAGGTGCAGGGTCACCGAGGACAGCGGGTGGAAGTGCGGCGCGATCGTCTCCCGGTGCGAGGGCACCGTCACCCACGCCGTCAGGGCCCGCCTGAGGTCCGACCAGGCCGTGCGGCCCGCCGCGAGCAGGGGGTTCAGCGTGGGGTGCGCCAGCAGCGCGGCGTACGGGGAGCCGAGGGCGTGCGCCGCCGCCGCGGCGTCGAGGACATGGTCGCCGAGCCGGACCCCGACGGTACGAGGGGCTCCGGGCGCGCCGATGGAGAAGACACCGTAGGGGAGGTTGTGCGGCCCGAAGGGGTGGCCCTCGGGGACGTCGAAGGGGTGACCCTCGGGGACATCGTCGGTGACATCGAAGGGGGGCATCGGGTGCTGCCTCGCTCTCGTGCGTTCCGTCGTACCTCTGGTCGCGGCCACGTTACGGGGAGGGGCGAAGATCCGGGAGTGTCTAAAGAGTTCGCAATGTCCTGATAGGGGAGGGTCGGAAGGAAAGGTTCCGGCTTAGCGTCCTCTGGGGGACGCGGACGGGGTGGGTCCGGGTCCGGTAGGGGGGACACGTGGGGGGACCCGTGGCCATGGGTACTTGGGGTGCGCCGGTACAGGCGGACCGAGGCGTTCCGGGGCTCGTCGTGAAGCTCGGCGACTATCCGCTGCACCACGGCGGCGTCGGAGCCATCCGCAGCCTGGGCCGGCTCGGCGTGCCGATGTACGCGATCACGGAGGACCGGTTCACACCGGCCGCAGCCTCGCGCTATCTGCGGCGCGCGTTCGTGTGGCCGACCACCGGGACGGAGGAGCCCGAGTGGCTGGTGGACGGGCTGCTGCGCATCGGCCGGCGGATAGGACGGCCCGCCGTCCTCATCCCCACCGACGAGGAAGCCGCGGTGCTCGTCGCCGAGCACCAGGAGGAACTCGCGACCCGCTTCCTCTTCCCCCGCGTCGACGCGAAGCTCCCGCGCCGCCTCGCCAGCAAACAGGGGTTGCACGAACTCTGCGTGGAGCACGGCATCGCGAGCCCCGTCAGCTCGTTCCCGCAGTCGTACGAGGACGTGGAACGGTTCGCGGCACGGGCCCGCTTCCCGGTGGTGGCCAAGAACCGGGAGGCGTTCGAGCGGCGCAGGCAGCCCGCGGTGAACGGGACGACCCGCATCGCCGACCGGGAGTGCCTGCTGCGGCTGGCCCGCGGCTGGGGCGAGCGGCCCGGGGTGATCCTCCAGGAGTACCTGCCCCGGGAGGACGCCGAGGACTGGATCGTGCACGCCTACTTCGACACCGACTCCACCCCGCTCGCGATGTTCACCGGGGTGAAGGTGCGGTCGTGGCCGCCGCACGCGGGGATGACGGCGAACGCGTACGTCGTCGACAACCCCGAACTCGCCGACATCGCGGGCCGGTTCATCAAGCAGATCGGGTTCACGGGGGTCATCGACCTCGATCTGCGGTTCGACCGGCGGGACGGCCGGTACAAACTGCTGGACTTCAACCCGCGGATGGGCGCGCAGTTCCGGCTGTTCGAGAACGAGGCCGGGATCGACGTCGTACGCGCCATGCACCTCGATCTGACCGGACGCCCGGTGCCGGAGGGGGAACAGCTCGCCGGGCGGCGGTACATCGTGGAGAACATCGATCTGCCGGCGCTGCTCGCCTACCGGCGCAGCGGCTACACCACACCGCACGCGCCGCCGCGCGCGAGCGGGACGGAGCTGGCGTGGCTCGCGGGTGACGACCCGCTGCCGTTCCTCACGATGCTCGCGCGCTTCGTACGGCCGGGTGCGAAGCATCTGTACCAGATGTGGCGGGCCAACCGCCTCGGCAACACCCCCGTGCGCCCCTAGCCCGCGGGGCCGTCGGCGCACGGGACCACACGAAGTAGACATGCAGCGTCCTGGGGAGGGACTTCGTGATTCAACCGGTAGCAGTCATCGGTGCCGGGCCGTACGGTCTGTCCACCGCCGCGCATCTGCGGGCGCAGGGCATTCCGGTCCGTGTCTTCGGCGAACCCATGGTGAGCTGGCGGGACAACATGCCCGCCGGGATGCTGCTGAAGTCCACACCGGCGGCGTCGAGCATCGACGCGCCCCAGCAGGGCCACACCCTCGCCGACTACTGCGACGCGGCGGGCGTCCGGCGCCTCGTGACGGACGAGGACATCATCCCCGTCGAGACCTTCATCTCCTACGGCGAGTGGTTCCAGCAGCAGCTCGTGCCCGACCTGGAACGGGTGCGCGTGGTCTCGGTGGACCGGAGCAAGAGCGGCGGCTTCGAGCTGAAGCTGGACTCGGGGGAGTCGTTCACGGCGCGGGCCGTCGTGGTGGCGAGCGGCCTGTTCGGGCTGGCGCACCTGCCGCCCGAGCTGGCGGGCGCGGCGGCGGACGGCCCGACCCCGATGGGGCCCGTCTCGCACAGCTCCCAACACGCCGACCTGGGCCGGTTCAAGGACAAGGACCTGATCGTCGTGGGCGCGGGGCAGTCCGCCCTGGAGACGGCGGTGCTGGCGGCCGAGGCCGGCGCGCGGGTGCGGGTCGCCGCGCGCGGGCGGGGGGCCGTGGCCTTCGGCGCGCCCCCGTGGCGGCAGCCGAGGTTGCGCCCCGAGTCGCCGTTCGGGCGGGCCTGGTCGCTGTGGGCGCTCAGCTACTACCCGCACCCCTACCGGTATCTGCCGGCCACCACCCGGCACCACCTGGTCCGCCGGGTGCTCGGGCCGCTGGGCGCGTGGTGGCTGCGGGAGCGGTTCGAGGGACGGGTGGAGGTGCGGGAGGTGGAGCGGGTCGTGCGGGCCGGCGCCGTCGACGGGCGTCCGCTCCTCGTGGTGCGCGAGCACGACGGCCGTACGGCGGAGCTGGGCGCCGATCATGTCATCGCGGCGACGGGGTACCGGGTGGACCTCGGGGCGATGGGGTTCCTCGGCCATGAACTCCGTACGGAGCTGGGGGTGAGCCGGGGGACGCCGGTGCTGGGGGCCGGGTTCCGGTCGTCGATCCCGGGGCTGTACTTCACGGGGTTGCCGGCGGCGGCGTCGTACGGGCCGGTGATGCGGTTCGTGTGCGGGACGGAGTTCGCTTCGCCCCGGCTGGCTCGGCATCTGGCTGCGGCGCATGGGTGAGTGAGGTGGCCGGGTTCAGCTCGGGGGGTGCGGTGCGTCGCGGGGTGCGGGCCCGGTGGGGCTTCTCGCGCCCACGCGGCGGAGCCGCATGTCGATACAGCCCCGCGCCCCTTTTCGACGCCTGCGGCCGTCTCAAGGGGCGCGGCGCCCCACCCCGTCTCCAGGAACTTCCGTTCGGGCAAGGGAGGTTGACGCCGGGGCGCGTCAGGGCGTCCTGGAGCGTCGGGATGCCGGACGTCGTCCGGTTCGGGGCGAACCGATGGGGCGTGGCATCCGTATTCTCTGATCATGGCCGCTCCCACCGCATATTCACTCATCGCCACTGACCTGGACGGAACGCTCCTGCGCAGTGACGACACGCTCTCCGACCGGTCCCTCGCCGCGCTGGCGCGGGCCACGGAGGCCGGTGCCCAGCACCTCGTGGTGACGGGACGGCCGGCGCCGAGAGTGCGCCCCCTCTTCGACGACCTCGGCAGCAGGGGGCTCGCGGTGTGCGGGCAGGGCGCGCAGTTGTACGACCCCGGCGCGGACCGGCTGCTCTGGTCGGTCACCCTGGACAGGGAACTCGCCGAGACGGCGCTCGGCAAGATCGAGGCGGAGGTCGGACAGGTGTACGCGGCCGTCGACCAGGACGGCGTCGACGGCCTCACCCTGATCGAGCCCGGCTACCTCATGCCGCACCCCACGCTGCCCGCGGTGCGGGTGCCGCGCCGGGACGACCTGTGGTGCGAGCCGATCAGCAAGGTGCTGCTGCGCCATCCCTATCTGTCGGACGACGAGCTGGCCTCGGCGGCGCGGATGGCGGTCGGTTCGCTGGCGACGGTCACCATGTCGGGGCCCGGCACGGTCGAACTCCAGCCATGCGGCATCACCAAGGCGACGGGGCTCGCGCTGGCCGCCGACCACCTCGGTCTGACGCCGGACGAGACCATCGCCTTCGGTGACATGCCCAACGACATCCCGATGTTCGACTGGGCCGCGCACGGCGTGGCCATGGCCAACGCCCACCCGGAACTCAAGGCCGTCGCCGACGAGGTGACCCTCTCCAACGAGGACGACGGGATCGCCGTGGTGCTGGACCGGCTCTTCCGCTGAGACAAGCGTTCCCCTGGGCCCGCCGGCCCAGGGGAACGAGTGCGGAGCCGGTGGGGCTCAGTACGCGCCGAAGACGTTGTCGATCGAGCCGTACCGGTCGGCGGCGTAGTTGCAGGCCGCCGTGATGTTGGCGACCGGGTCGTACGGGTCGTACGGGGTGCCGGAGACGTGGTACGCGGCGAACGTCGGGTCGATGACCTGGAGGAGGCCCTTCGACGGGGTGCCCGCGGCGGCGTTGGAGTCCCAGTTGTTGATCGCCAGCGGGTTGCCCGACGACTCGCGCATGATGTTGCGGTGGATCCCGTTGTACGTCCCGGGAATTCCGTTTTGCGCCATGATGTCCAGCGACTCGCGGATCCAGCCGTCGAGGTTGTCCGGGTACGTCTTGACCGACGCCTGCGTGGCCGTGGAGGCCTTGGGCTTCGTCGACGCCTTCTTCGCGGCGGGCGCCTTCGTCCCGGTCACCTTCAGCTTCAGGCCCGGACGGATCAGGGCCGGGTTGTCGCCGACGGCGGCGCGGTTGTCCTTGTAGAGCCGCTGCCAGCCGCCCTTGGTGCCGTGCTTGCGGGCGATGGAGGAGAGTGTGTCGCCGGAGACCACGGTGTAGTTCGTGGACTTGGGCAGCGTCGCGGCCGGCGCGGACTGCGCGGCGGACTGGACGGAGCCGACGGCCTGGGCCGGGGTGGCGGCGCTCGCGGTCGTGGCGACCGTCAGCGGGAGGGCCAGGGCGGCCCCGCCCGTTCCGGCGGCGAGCATGCCACGGGTGAACGCGTTGCTTCTGGGACGGCGGTGTTTGCCTCGTGCGGGCATGGCGGATTCCTCTCCGTCGCCTGCGAGGTGAGCTGTCGGGTTCGGGCTGGAGATGCCCGGCCGCGCGCGTCCTCCCGGCGGTCGCTGTGCGTGCCGCGTCCACCGGTCGTGCTGCGCGTGGCTTCACCCCTAGCCGGTCCGATGGGGGAAATGCCGGACCGGCGCTTACCTGGGTCCCCCGCTCCTGCCGTGCGTGGATGAGTGGTGATGGGTGGGGAGTCCGGGCGGCGGCAGGATTCGGCGGTCCGTCCGGACGGGGTGTGAACGTATGCGAGAGCACACGATCGGAACAAGTCCCGGTTTGGCCGGTAGGTCTAGTTGACCTTGACTTTGGTGTGATTCGGTAGCAATTTCCGATGCGCGTTCCGGGGTCAACTTGCCTACCGCAAAGGGAAAGTCGGCGCGGTGGCGGAGGTTTGCGGCGCCCGGCCCGGGTGACTCAACTCACGGGAGGAGTCGGGTGAAGTTCTGGTATACGGCAAATCGGTCAACTCGGGCCGGGTGTGTGCGCTCGTCCCCGGGGGTGCCCGGGGGCCTGCGAGGGGCCTCGCGCGGGTGCCGTACGCGCGTCGACCCGTGGGCGCTCGTGGTGATCGAAAGGTGACCGGATACGCTGACTCGGGTGATGGCAGCGACAGATCGACAAACTGTGTCATCGACCGTGAGAGCGAACCAGACCGACCGTGTGACCGTGTGACCGTCAGTAGACGTCAGCAGACAGGAGAACCCTCGTGACCGTCGTCGAGCCGTTTGGGCTGAGCGCGCGGGACCAGGCTCTCGAAGCCGATGTCCAGGCCGGAATGGCGGCCGTCGAGGAGGGTCTGCTGGAGGCGACCAAGAGCGGGGTCCCCTTCATCCAGGAGGCCGCCCAGCATCTGCTGCGGGCCGGCGGCAAGCGGTTCCGCCCGCTGCTGGTGATGCTCGCGGCACAGTTCGGCGACCCGTACGCGCCGGGTGTCGTGCCCTCGGCGGTCGTGGTCGAGCTGACCCACCTGGCCACGCTGTACCACGACGACGTGATGGACGAGGCCGAGGTGCGCCGGGGCGTGCCGAGCGCCAATGCCCGCTGGGACAACTCCCTCGCCGTCCTCACCGGCGACTTCCTCTTCGCCCGCGCCTCCCACGTCCTCGCCGACCTCGGCCCCGACGCCGTCCGCATCCAGGCCGAGGCCTTCGAGCGGCTGGTCACCGGACAGATCCTGGAGACCGCCGGGCCGCGCGACGGACGCGACCCGATCGAGCACTACCTCGACGTGCTGGGCGGCAAGACCGGCTCGCTGGTCGCGGTCGCCGGACGGCTCGGCGCGCTGATGGCCGGCGCCGACGAGACCGTGGTCGACGTGCTGACCCAGTACGGAGAGCGGCTCGGTGTCGCCTTCCAACTCGCCGACGACGTCCTCGACATCGCCTCCGACTCGCACGAGTCCGGCAAGACCCCCGGCACGGATCTGCGCGAGGGCGTGCCGACCATGCCGGTGCTGCGGCTGCGCGAGCGCGCGGGCCGGCTGGGGCTGGCGGACGACATCGCCCTGTGCGAGCTGCTCGACTCCGACCTCACCGACGACGCCCGGCACGCCGAGGCCCTGGCCCGGCTCCGCGTCCACCCCGCCCTGGAGCAGGCCCGCCGCGACACCATCCGCTACGCGGAGGAGGCCCGCGCGGTGCTGGCCCCCCTCCCGGAGTGCGACGCGAAGGCGGCGCTGGTGGAGCTGTGCGACGCCGTGGTGCACCGCGCCGGATAGCCAGCGGAGAAGTCACCAGGGACCGGTCGTCGGCGGCGTCCCCTACGGGTCGTGGGGAGGCGCCGCCTCGTCATGTCATCCCTGACGGTCCGCCATGTCATCCCGTAGCAGTACATGGAGTTGAGTCCGGAGTCTGACGACTGCCTCCGGCCGATTTGGTCAGATGGGTATCACCACTCCTCACCGATTCGGGTGAGAATGGCGGCTCCGACCAGACGCCGCCGCCGACGACGGAGGTAAGGCACACATGGCACCGTACGAAACCGACGACAGCGCCCGGTCCGGCGACGCGGCCGCGCTCGCCGCCGAGGCCGACGAGGCGCGCTCGGCACGGCGACGCAAGGCCGCGCGGTACGTCGTCCCGGTCACCGTGCTGGGCGTGGCCGCCGCGACCATCGGGCTCGTCCCGGCCTTCGCCGGCTCCGGTGACCCCGATCTGCCGAAGATCAGCGCGCAGGAACTCATCGAGAAGATCGCCGCCTCGGACGTCCAGCAGGTGTCCGGCACGGTGAAGATCACCACGGACCTGGGCCTGCCCGACCTGGGCGGTCTGGCGGACAGCCTGGGAGCACAGGGCGCGCCCGGCGGCGACGGCGGTTCCACCGCCGACCCCTCGGCCAAGCTGCTCGAACTGGCCACCGGTACCCACACGTTGCGGATCGCCGCCGACGGCCCCGACAAGCAGAAGCTGTCGCTGCTGGACGAGGCGGCCGAGTACAGCGTCATCCACAACGGCGACGACCTCTGGGCGTACGACAGCGCCTCGAACGAGGTCTACCACGCGACCGGCGCCGGCCCGGAGGGCGAGAGCGGGGGCAAGGGCGGCAAGGACGTCCCGGACACCGCAGAGGACGTGCCCGCCACGCCGCAGCAGCTCGCCGAGGAGGCCCTGAAGGCGGTCGACGACACCACGTCCGTGGCCGTCGACGGGACCGCGCAGGTCGCCGGGCGGGACGCGTACAAGCTGGTCGTCAAGCCCAAGCAGTCCGGTTCCACGGTCGGGGCGATCTCCATCGCCGTCGACGCGAAGACGGGGCTGCCGCTGAAGTTCACGCTCACCCCGGCGAGCGGCGGCGCGGCCGTCGTCGACGCGGGCTTCACGAAGGTCGACTTCGGCAGGCCGAGCGCTTCGACGTTCGACTTCACCCCGCCGAAGGGCGCGAAGGTCACCGAGGCCGACGAGGCCGACGAGGCCGGGAAGGTGGGCGGCCACGCGTCCGGCTCCGGCGACTCCGTGTTCGAGGGGCCCGGCAAGAACGGGGAGTTCAAGGACGGCAAGGGTCTCAAGGGCTCCGAGGAGGAGTTCGCCGGCGGGCTCGACGGGCTGAAGACGATCGGCGAGGGCTGGAGCACCATCGCCGTGATCGACGGCGGATCCGAGGCCGGCCTGCCCACCGGTGGCGGCGAGTCGTCCGGCGACGCCCGGGTCGACGGCTTCCTGAACTCCCTCGGCGACCAGGTCAAGGGCGAGTTCGGCTCGGGTACGGTCTTCAAGACCCGGCTGATCAACGTCCTCTTCACCGACGACGGCACGGTGTACGCGGGCGCCGTCACCAAGGACGCCCTGGTGAAGGCGGCCGACGCGGCGAAGTAGCGACGCCGGTTCGGTGGACCGGGTGGTGAGCCTGCGATGCCTGGTTGACCGGCCGGGGCGGTGGAGTGGTGACGCCGGTTCGGCGGACCGAAGCGGCGGAGCGGTGACGCCGATCCGGTGGGCCACGGCGGTGACGCCGATCCGGTCCGCCGGGGCGGTGAAGTACGACGTCCGGCCGTGGGCCGGGACGGCTGACCCGCCGTCCCGGCCCACCGGCCGTACCCGAGGGGAGCCATGAGCGACGCAGCCATCCACACCCAGGGGCTGACCAAGACCTTCCGCGGCGGACAGGTGGCCGTCGACCACCTGGAACTGACGGTGCCCGGCGGCAGCGTCTTCGGCTTCCTCGGCCCGAACGGCTCGGGCAAGACCACCACCATCCGCATGCTGATGGGCCTGATCGAGCCGACCTCGGGCACGGCCGAGGTCCTCGGCCGGCCCATGCCGCGCTCCGCCCGGACCGTCCTCCCGCACGTCGGCGCGCTCATCGAGGGACCCGCGCTCTACGGGTTCCTCTCCGGCCGCGACAACCTGATCCGCTACGACTCCGCCGACCCCACCGCCGACCCGCGCACCCGGCGTACGCGGGTCGCGGCCGCCCTCGACCGGGTGGGGCTCGCGGCCGCCGCCGGCAAGAAGGCGAAGGCGTACTCGCTGGGCATGAAACAGCGGCTGGGCCTCGCGGCGGCCCTGCTCCAGCCGCGCCGGCTCCTCGTCCTCGACGAGCCGACGAACGGGCTCGACCCGCAGGGGATGCGCGAGATCCGCACCCTGGTACGGGAGTTGGCGTCCGACGGCACCACCGTCTTCCTCTCCTCCCATCTCCTCGACGAGATCGAGCAGGTGTGCACCCATGCCGCCGTCATGGCCCGGGGCAGGCTCGTCACCCAGGGCCCGGTGGCCGAACTGGCCGCCGGCGCACGCGGTCGCCTGGCCGTCACCACCCCGGACACGGCGGACGCGGTCCGGGTGCTCAAGGAGCAGGGAATCTCCGACGTGATCGTGGACGAGGACGGAGCCCGGGTGACGGCGGAACCGCCGCCGCCCGACCACGACCTCGCCGACCTGAACACCGCACTGGTCACCGCGGGCGTCCGCGTCCGCGGCTTCGCCCTCGAACGCGCCTCCCTGGAGGACGCGTTCGTGGCACTCACGGGGGAGGGTTTCGATGTCGCGGGCTGACACACCCGGGGCGCAGGCCCCGCCGGAGGGAGCCCTGCCGGAGTCCGCCGCGCACCCGGCCCCCACGCCGGGCGCCCCCGTCCGTACGCCCGGCCTCCTGTGGACCTTCGGGCTGTTCCGCAGCGAGTTGGTGACGACCTTCCGGCGGTGGCGGACCCTCGCGCTCCTGGGCGTGCTCGCGGCGGTGCCGGTCCTCGTGGGGATCGCGGTGCGGATCGAGACGGGTGACGGATCGTCGATGGGCGGCGGACCGGACGGAGGGGGCGGCGGCGGTGGCGGGCCCGCGTTCATCGCGCAGATCACCAACAACGGCCTGTTCCTGGTGTTCACGGCGCTGGCCGCGACGCTCCCCTTCTTCCTGCCGATGGCCGTCGGCGTGATCGCCGGGGACGCGATCGCGGGCGAGGCGAACGCCGGCACCCTGCGCTATCTGCTGGTCTCGCCCGCCGGCCGGACCCGGCTGCTGCTCACCAAGTACGCGACGACCATGACGTTCTGCCTGGTCGCGACCCTGGTCGTGGCGGCTTCCGCGTTGGCGGTCGGGGCGCTGCTGTTCCCGCTCGGGGACCTGACGACGATCTCCGGGACGCGGATCGGTTTCGCCGAGGGTCTGCTGCGGGCCCTGCTGATCGCGCTGGCGGTGGCCGCGTCACTGATCGGGGTGGCGGCCCTCGGGCTGTTCGTCTCCACCCTCACCAACAGCGGGATCGCGGCCATGGCCACCACGGTCGGCCTGCTGATCACCGTCCAGATCCTCGACCAGATCCCCCAGCTCGACGCCCTCCACCCGTACTTCTTCTCCCACTACTGGCTCTCCTTCGCCGACCTCATGCGCGAGCCGGTCTACTGGGACGACCTCCAGCGCAACCTCGGCCTCCAGGCCCTGTACGCGGCGGTGTTCGGCTCGGCGGCGTGGGCGAGGTTCACGGCGAAGGACATCACCGCCTGACGCCACTCAGGCGGCGGACTCCTCCGTGTCGTCGTACGGGAAACGCGCGAACGGCGGCCGCGCGGTGAGGAACGTCTTCGCCCGGGCGAGGGCGGCGGTGTCCCGGAGTACGTCGCCGGGCTTGCTGCCGTTGCCCAGCAGCACTCCGCCGAAGCGCATGCCCAGGTAGGCGGCGGTGTTGTTGAGGGTCCCGACGAGGGGCTCGGCGACCTCCTCCTCGTGGTGGGCGAGCGCGGTGACGCCCCAGAGGGTGCGGCCGGCCATGTTCTTCTTGAAGTCGACACCGGGGGTGCGCAGCCAGCCCGACCAGTGGTCTAGGTAGCGCTTGACGTGCGCGGACACCGAGTACCAGTACAGCGGCGACGCGATCACGATGTCCGTGGCCGCGAGCGTGGCGTCCAGCAGCAGCGCCCTGTTGTCGCCCTCGGGCCGCACATGGTCGCTGTCGTGCCGCAGATCCTCGAAGTCGGGCAGCGGGTGCCGGACCAGATCGATCCACACCTGTTCGACATCGTCCGGCAACTGCTCCGCCGCCGCACGGGCCAGCATCTCGGTGTTGCCGTCGGACCGGCTGCTGCCGAGGACGAAGAGGAAGCGGCGGGTCATGGGGTCCCCCTGGGTGCGTGGCATCCGCGCACGGCCCTGCGGAGCGTGCGGCGATTACATGCGTAAACAATAAATGCATGCGCATGAGAGTTCCAGTGGGGGAGTCACCGGTGGGAGCGCGTCAGGGAGAGGCCGCGCCAGGGGTGCTGTCGCGGGAGGCGGGCGAGGACGGCTCCAGAAGCAGGGCCATCACCCCGACGAGGGTCGCGCTGCTGACGATCTCCCGGCGGGCGATCATGCCGGGGATCCCGGTGAGCGGGATCCACTCCACCCGGTCGGACTCGTTGAGCTCCGTCGGCGCGCCGATCCGCCGGGCGTCGTCCGTACGGAAGACGAAGTGCTGGGTGTCGGTGATGCCGGCCGCCGGCTGTGCGTACACCAGTTCCCGCAGCGACCCCGGTCGCCACCCCGTCTCCTCCTCCAGCTCCCGCGCCGCCGCCTCCTCGGGCGACTCCCCGTCCTCGACCAGGCCCATGGGCAGTTCCCACGCCCAGGTGTCCGTGACGAAGCGGTGGCGCCACATCATCAGGACCCGGTGCCGGTCGTCGACGGCCGCCGTGACCGCGAGGTCCCGCAGCCGGACGACGTGGTGGTCGCCGCGCGTACCGTCGGGCCGCTCGACGTCCAGCGACCGCAGCCGCACCCACGGGGTGTCGTGGATCGTGCGTTCACCGTGGACGGTCCATCTCATGCCGGGTCCGCGCTCTCTCGTTCCGGGTGCGTCCGCACGGCCTCGGCGGCGCACGCGGTGCGCAGGAGCGCCGCCTCCTCGCCGCGCCGGGCCACCAGCTGGAGGCCGACCGGGCAGCCGTCGGCGTCGAAGCCGGCCGGGACACTCATGGCCGGGTGGCCACTGAGGTTGAACGCCCAGGTGAGCGCCGTGGAGTAGCGCTCACCCGGCCCGTCGTGGCCGTGCGGGGCGTTGGGCGTGGTGGGGGTCAGGATCAGGTCGGCCTCGGCGAAGAGCGCGGCGAGCCGCCGGTCGTTCCCGGCGCGCAGTTCCCGGGCGGCCCGCACGGCCGCCGGGTCGGCGTCCGGCGCCCCCCGGAGGGCGAGCCAGGCCGCTGCCGGGTCCTCCAGGCGTACGGGGTCGTCCCGGCGTCGGTGCCGTACGAGCCGTACGAGCCCCGTGTCTTCGAGGCGGAGCGCGGCGGCGTGGGCGATCGAGGCGGGCTCGGCGTCGGTGTCGGCGAAACCGAGGTCGGCCGACCAGACAGCGGTGAGGGGAGGGCGCGAGCCCTCGCCCGTCTCGTCCGCCTCGCCCGCCACGCACCGCCAGTACGCCGCCGCGTCCGAGGCATGGCGGGTGAGGACGCCGGCCGCCGCGAGGCCCGTGCGGTCGGCGGACGGCAGCCGTCCGTTCGTGGTCTTCAGGCCGACGACCCCGCACCACGCCGCCGGGATCCGCACCGACCCGGCGCCGTCCGTCCCGGTCGCCATCGGTACGAGGCCCGCCGCCACCGCCGCCGCGGACCCGGCGGAGGAGCCGCCCGGCGTCCGGTCCGCACGCCAGGGGTTGACGGTCCGGCCGTAGGCTCCGAGCCCCCAGGTCTGCCAGGGGGTGCCGCGGCCGGGCACCGAGGTCGCGCCCACGGGGACGCACCCGGCGGCGACCAGCGCGCGTGCCGCCGCCGTACGGACTCCGGTCCGCCCCTTCACCCCGATCGGCACCCCGGCCAACGGCAACCACTCGCCCGCCGCGACCCGCGCGTCCACCTCCCCGGCCCGCCGCAGGGCCTCCTCCGCCCACACCTCCACGAACGCGCACAGCGTCGGCTCGGCCCGCTCGATACGGACGAGCGCGGCCGCGACGACATCGACGGCCCGCACCTCACCGGCCCGCACCCCGGCGGCGATCCGCACGGCGGAGAGAGAGGGAAGACCGCCGGGCGGGAGGGGCGTCGCGGGGAGGGGGGTGGGGGTGAGGGAAGTGGGCGTAAGGGCGTCGGGTGCCGGTGGTGAGGCGAGGGGTGGTGAGGGGTCGGGGTGCGGTGACGCGGCTGGGTGGGGTGGTGCGTCGGGGTGCGGTGGGGTGTGCGGTTCCATGGTCTTTCGGGGGTTTTGGTGGTTGTCGGGGACGTCGGTGGGCTGACGGGGTCTCTCGCTCGTCCTCACGGCCCGCCCTCAGCGGCCCGGTCCGCCCGGTCCGCCCGGTGTCGGCGGCAGCGGCGGCTTCGGTGGTGCGGGGACGTGGGGGCGGGACGGGCCTGGTGTGGGTCCTGTGGTGCCGGGTGTGACCCCGCCGACCCCTCCGCTCATCCCGCCGGTACGGCGCTTCGCCGCGTCCGCGACCGGATTGCCGGTGGCCTGGCCCTGCTGCCCCGGCACACCCGGCACCCCCGGGCCGGTCGACGACCGCTGCCCGGCCGCCGCCTGCAGACTCGCCGGCCCCGGCCCGGGGCCGGGGCCGGGCTGCCGCCCCGTCTCCCGCGCCCGCCCCTCCTCGGCCCCCGGCGGCGTCGACGCGGCCCGCGTCGAGGCCATCGCGGCCCGTGCCCCCTCCGGTGCCTGCTGGGCGGCGAGTTGTTCCTTCGTCAGGTAGGGGCGGGGCTCGACGTGCCAGGACGGCGCGTTCGGGTCCACCTCGCGGCGCACGACACGCTCCATGAGAGTGGCCATCTCGACCGGGCCGATGCCCCCGGGCACCGGCGTGAGGTGCTGCGGGATGTCGTACGCCGCCTGCTGGACGTCACCCCGCACGGTGCCGTCCGCCTGCGGGACGAACCCGGAGTCGACGACGAGCCGGTGATGGGGCCGGAGGTGGTCGGGGCCGAGGATGCCGGCGCTGCCGGTGACGGAGACGACGATGTCGGCGTCGTGTACCCGCCCCAGGTCGTCCCCGGCGTCCAGCTCCATCAGCCGGTGCCCCTGCGCGCGCAGCGTGCTGACGACGCCCTGCCCGACGAACCCCTTGCTGCCGACGACCGCGATCACCGGGTCGTCCTGGGCGAAGGGCTCCACGACCCGGCAGATCCCCTCGGCCGTGGCGCACGCGGTGTACGGGGAACGGCCCTTGGTGAGCGCGTCGATGTCCTTGGCGGGATCCATGCGCTGCACGAGCGGCTGGAGTTCGGCCGGCGGCGGGAACTGCACGATGATCGCCCGGGTCGCCGGATCCTGGTTGGCCTGCTCCAGCACCGCCGCGAACTGCGCACGCGTCGTGCCGGGCGGCATCACCACGTGGTTCGCCTCGAAGCCCAGGTGTTCGAAGCTCTTCACCTTCTGCTCGGCGGAGACCTTCGACGCCTCCAGCTTCACCTTCCACTCGGGCGGATCGTGCTCCGCGGGCTGGAAGCGGATGATCGTCACCCGCTGTCCCGTCGGGGCCACGGCGTCCCGGTAGGGGGCGTACAGGTCCTTGGCCTGCCGCAGTACGTCCCGTCCCGACAACTGCTCGGTCATCGTCGGCTCACCCCTGTGTCGCTTCGTGGTCGATGCGGGCGAGTACCTGGGGGACGGGTTCGAGCCCGTGGCCCAGGAGTTCCTCCACGTCCCGCGCGGTGAACGTCCGGTCGCCCGTGAGGTCGTCGGTGTGCCCGTCGGGGCCCGCCGTGAGAGTGATCAGGGTGAAGGACTCCGGCCCGGTCGGGTCGTGGTACGAGAACGCCCCGAAGTGGGCGATCCAGAAGACCTCCACCGGCTCCGCCCCGAACGCCCGCCGCAGCGCGGGCAGGACGGCGTCCGCGACGCTGCCGAAGTCGTCGGTGATGCCCCGGTCGTCGGGGTTGCTCGCCAGCTCCGACACCACCGCGACGACCCGGCCGGTGACGGTGGAGCGCATGGCCCGGACGAGCGTGTGCGCGCGCCCCGCCCGGCGGTGGCGCCAGTCGACGACGTCCTCGAAGTACTGCAGGGTCGAGTTGTCCATGGTTGTCTCTCCCGTCGGCCGCGGACGCCTACCGCTCCCGGTCCGTTTCCGCTGGTGGCCGCCTTGTGATCGGCTGCGCGTCGGTTCAGGGTATGAGGGCTCGCCCCGGGGCGGGCCCCCGCCCGTCCGCCGCCCCCGCTCAGTCCTCCGTCCCGTACGGCTCCACGGCCGGCGGTTGCTTCGCGCGGTGGCCGCCCGCCTTGCAGCCCGCGAACGGGCCGCCGGGGGAGCGCAGTTCGGCCATGATCGGCCCGAGGTGGTCGCGGTGCCACACCGCCGGACCCGTCGGGCCCGCAGTCGGGTCGGTGAGTTCCTGCCAGGCCAGCCACAGGGCGTGCAGCCGCGCCACCGCCTCCAGGTGCTCCCACCAGCGTGGGCACCAGGGCTGCTGCGAGGTGACCTCGCGGCCGTAGACCGGGAGCAGCAGATCCGCGACCCAGACGGCCAGGCCCCGCATCTCCTCGGCGTACTCGGCGCCGTCGAGGTAGAGGATGAACGGCGGCCCCACGGCGGGGAGCGGCTGTTCCGGACTGTGCTGTTCGACGGTGGTGGTGGTCATCGACTGCTCCCTTCACAGAGCTTCTCCGGAACACGCCGGAACGCGTGCGGCCTCATCGGGTGATGCGCTCCGTCGCCCTCGCCGTGATGGCCTTGACCTCGGCCTGGGCCGCCAGCGCGATACGGTCGGCGCCGGGTTCGGCGTACCAGGGGCGGAGGCGGACCAGGGCGGGCCTGACGCCGGTGGCGAGCAGGAGGGCGGTGCCCTTGGGCAGGGCGCGGATGCGGTCGGCGGGCAGGATGCGTTCCAGGCGGTACGAGGTGGAGCGGGACCGTCCGTCCTTGCTGCGGGAGTAGCTCACCGTGGACACGTCGTGCTCGCCGACCAGCCGCGAGACCTTCTCGACGAAGTCCGCGTCGTCGAGGCCCGCGCCGAGCAGCTTGATGGTCGCGGCGCCCCACAGCGCGTCCATCCCGGCCTCGCCCCACACCCGGGTGCCCTGGCGGTAACTCTGCAGCAGGGTCACGACGTTGATGCCGCGTGAGCCGAAGTGGGAGTAGAGGTCGGGCAGGTCGGAGATCCGGCAGACGTTGGCGGCCTCGTCCAGCACCGCCGTCATCGGCGGGTCCAGCCGGCCGCCCATCCGCTCGGCCGCCACCACTCCCGCGCGCAGGACGGAGTCGGCGCACGCGGCGATGACACCGGCCGCCGAGCCGCCGCCGTCCTTGGAGAGGAGGTAGAGCGTGTCGGCGGACAGCACATGACGTTCGGGCAGGAACTGCGGCAGCTCCGGGTCCGGGCTCACCCAGGCCGCGATCGTCGGGTCGAGCAGGCACGCCACGCACTGGCGGGCCGTCTCGTAGATGCCGTCGCGGGTCTCCACGGCGCCCTGGACGGTGCCCTGCAACTGGTCGGCGAGGGCCGTCATGCCCGCGTCGCGGAGCAGGTCGACGGGCGTACGGTCGGCCGGGTCCGCGAGCCAGGACAGCACCTCGCCGACCTGCCGCCCGCCCCGGTTGGCGGCGTGGAACAGCGCGGTGAGCGTGTTCTGGGCCGCCGAGATCCAGAAGTCCCGCTTGGAGGCGTCGTCGTTGACGGCGCCGACGAAGTGGCCGGCCAGACGGCGGGCGCCCTCGATGGTGGCCGCGTCGGCGAGCATGTCCCACCACAGGCCGCGCGAGGTGTGCGCGATGCCCTGCGGGTCGAACGTCCAGACCGTGCCCGCGCGTTCGCGTTCCGCCCGGGTCACGCTGTAGACATCCGCCTTGTTCGACGTCAGGAGCACGCTGCCGCGGGCGCGCAGCACACGGGGGACGGCGACACCGGTGGACTTGCCGGCCCGCGGTGCCATCAGGTCCAGCTCCACGTCCTCGTAGCTGCTGCGGAGTTCGGGGCCGCCGGGTTCCAGGTTGCCGAGGAGGTTGCCGGTGTCGTCCGGGGAGAGCTTGCCGGACCTGGGGAGGGACGGGCGGAGCTGGCGGGCGCGGGCGGCGGCGCCCTTGGGAAGGAGGGTGGACAGTTCGCGGCGGCCGGCCAGGCCGCTGGGGTTCCTGAGCCGGCGGCGGACGAGGACGACGGGGGTGACGAGCAGGGCGAGGGCGGCGCCGAGGAGCGTGCCCACGCCGGCGGTGAGGCCGGCGGCGGAGGTCGTCGGCCATACGGCCGTGGGGCCGTCGGTGACGAGGGTCTTCATCGTGGTGAGGGTGAAGGGGGGTGGGTCCCAGCCGGCACCGGTGAGCGCGGCGGCGAGGGTGCCGCCGAGCCAGGTGGTGAGGAAGAGGGTGCCGACGAGCAGGGCGACGCCGGGGATGACCCAGGGCAGGAGGTCGTCGCTGGTGGTGTGCTGCGGCTTGCGTGTCGCCATCTGTTTCCCCCGGTGAGTTGACTGGGCTTTCGTGCGATGCGGTGCGTTGTCGGGCGCGGGCCCGGTGGGGCTTCTCGCGCAGTTCCCCGCGCCACTGAAGGCCAGGCCCTGCGGGGCCTGGAAAGCGGCGGGGCCGCGGGAAGAAAAGCACGGGGCGCAGCCCCTGCTTTTCAGGGGCGCGGGGAACTGCGCGAGCAACCCCCACGCACCCGCACCCGCCAACCCACCCGCACCCCCGAGCTCATAGGCGCCCGGCCCGAACTCACCCGCGCCCGGCCTTCACAAGCGACGGCGTCCACCGCGTGTTCGTGTTGTGCAGCTCCCGCTCCGTGTCCGTGATCGACACCTTGATCGGAATCCCGGGCCGCCCCCCGACCTTGATCAGGAACCGCCCACGCCCCGGCGGCTCCTCGTTCCCCCCGGTGCTGGCCCAGCCCGGCGGCGACGACCACGACGACACCAGGTCGATCTCCCGCTCCGACAGACCGACGATCTCGCCGAGCTCCCTCATCTCCGTACGGGGAAGGCCCGCGCACACCACCATCCCGGCCCGCTCCACGAACCCGCGCGCCTTCGCCCGGTCCGCCTCGCTGCCCAGCGCCTCCGCGTCCTTCAGCGTGTGCGTGATCTTCGCGTCGCCGAGGCCGAGGGACCGGTTGAGGCGGGTGAGCGCGTCGATCCGCTCGACGATGCCGGAGGCGGCCCGCAGAGGACGCCACAGCTCGTCGAGGACCGTGAAGAACCAGCGCTGCGGCGCGAGCCCCGCGTCGGCGAGCGCGTGGGCCGCCGCGACCGTCCCGAGGCCGTCCGACCACGCCGCCAGCATCGCCGCCGCCGTGAGCTGCGTGTCCGCCTCGCCGATCCGGGAGATGTCGACGCAGACCGCGGGCGAGGCCGGGTCGATACGGGTGGAGGTCTCGGAGGCGAAGGTGTCGCCGAGCGGGCCGTCCAGCACACCGAGCAGGGAGCGGTGCAGCGGGTCCACCGCCTCCTGGTAGCGCGCCACGTCGCCCCGGTCGAGGGTCACCGCGCGCACCCGGTCAGGACCCTCGTCGAGCACCTTCAGCAGGTCGGGCAGGAGCGGCGCCCGCCCCGGCTTCGCGCGTTCCGTCAGGTGGTGCAGGCACGCCGACAGCACCGACTGCTCGTGGTCGTCCATCGGGCGGCCCCGGACGATGGTGATGAGCGCCGCGACCATGTTCAGCACCCGGCCGTGCGCCTCCGCCGCCAGGATCCGGCCCCGCTCGCCGCCGATCCGCAGCGCCGCCTCGCCCATAGCGCCCGGGTCGAGCACGTTGATGCCGCCGACCCCGCGCCCGATGGAGATCACCTGACCGCCGAGCGCCCGGACGGTGTCGGCGTAGTCGGGCTTGAGGTCGCCGAGGACCAGCGGGGTGATACCGGTGGCCGCCATGCCGATCAGCATGCGGTTGACCAGCGTGGACTTGCCGAGGCCCGGCATGCCCAGCATGAACAGGGAGGGGTTGGAGATGTAACGGGCGCGGGTGAACCAGGAGATGGGGTCGCCGCAGACGGTCGCGCCGGTGTGCAGGTGCTGGCCCAGCGGCACGCCCGTCATGGGGGCGCCGGAGCCCGCCGCGAAGGGCCACAGACCGCATGCCTGGACCGTCGTGGCCCGCCACAGCGCGGGCGGGTCGACATGCCCGACCTGCCCGCCGCCGGGGCCGAACCACCCCCGCGGGGGTGCGGTCTGCGGACGTGATGTTGCAGCGCGCTTGCTCACAGCGCCTCCCGGATCTGGTACGGAACGAGGGTGTGCTCCCACGGCAGCAGGCCGACGGGGAGCGTGCAGGTGAACGCGGAGGCCTGCATACGGTCGGCGGGCCGCATCAGGATGCGGGAGGACGCCTGGAGGTTGCGTACGGTGATCGCCGCGTCCGGCAGCTGCTCCTCGCTGTCCACGGTGACCGTCACCATCAGCGAGAACTCCACGAGCCCGGCGCCCGCCGCCTCCTCGGCCGCCGTCTGCTCGGCCGCCTGCATCTCGGAACTGGCCCGCGCCTGCACCAGGCCCCGCTTGGAGCCCGCCATGAAGTGCGCGGCACGCCGGTCGGCCTCGACGATGCGGGCGGAGGTCGCCGGGTCGATCGGCCGGTAGACCAGCGAGACCCGCTTGCGGCGGGTGCCGGCCGCGGGCTCCAGCAGGCCCCGCAGCACGCTGGAGCGGACGGTGCCGCGCGGCGCCAGCGTCAGCATCCACGTCCGCGAGACCCCCGAGTCGTGCTTGTACGCCTTCACCGACTCCACGGCGGCCGCCGGGCCCGCGTCCGTCCAGTCGAGGCCCGTGGTCGTCTGCTCGGCCCGCGCGCTCAGCACGTCGGGGGCGACGGCGGGGTCGTACGCCACCCGGACGATCTCCGCGAGCCGGTCGGCGGAGAGCGGGTAGGCGGAGCCGCCGCCGGCCGCGACCAGGCCCGACAGCAGACCCGGCAGGCGCATGGACAGGTCGGTGATGACGTCCTCGACGTCCCGCTTGGGGCCGCCGGTGGGGCCGTAGGTGAGGGCGATGTAGGTGTGCATCTCGGAGGAGGCGGACGGGTAGCGCGCGACGACCTCCTCCATCACGGCGCGGGCCGCCGCCGGCGCGTCCGGCGCGATGCGCGGCAGCACCTCGGCCGCCAGCCGCGTCCCGGTGTCCGGCGCGGTCTCCACGACGACCTGGGCACCGCGCAGCCCCGGCTCGTGCGAGAGCCGGGAGAGCCAGTCGCCCCAGGACGCCACCCAGATGTCGACCTGCTCGGGGTCGACCAGCGAACCGCCGTCCGGCTCGCAGGCCAGGACCACCGTGCACAGGTTGCGGCCCGGGTGGTGGATCACGCCGAAGGCGCGGTTGTAGGCGTCCCGGCCCTCGTACATCTTGGTGCGGGCCAGCAGACCGGGCGGCTGGTAGCGGCCGCCGGGGCGCTTGGAGAGAGGGCCGGAGACATACGTCGTGGAGCCGTTCGCCTTGCGCCTGAGCCAACCGATACGCACCGCGACCACCTGGTAGATGTTGCGGCCGTCCACCGTGCGCAGCGCGAGCGGCGCGAGGAAGAGGCCGAGGGGGATGAGGACGAAGATCGCGGCCAGCAGCGAGACCAGCGAGGCGAGCAGGGCGACCAGGAGTCCGCCGAAGGCGACGACGGTGCCGAGGAGGCCGAGGGGGCCGAGACCGGGGCGGCGGGGGCGGCGCCAGTTTCCGTAGGTGGGACGCGTGAGGGCGTCGGTGGACATGGGGTTCCTTCTTCCGGCTGAGGTCGCTGGGGTCGAGTGCCTACGAACTCGGGGCGCTGGGGTCGGACGGCTGCTGCGGGTGGTGCGTGGTTGCTCGCGCAGTTCCCCGCGCCCCTGAAAAGGCAGGGGGCCTGCGGCCCCTGCTTTCCATGGGGCGCGGGGGTACCACTACTGGTTGTGGCCCTTCATGCCGTCGTTGTCGTCCAGGGAGCCCGCGATCTCGGAGGCCGCCTGCATACCGGTCTGGACGACCACCGCGGCGGCCTGGACCGCGACGGCCGCGCCCGCCGTGGCCGCTCCCGCGGCGGCGGTACCGGCCGCCGCGCCGGCGCCACCGGCACCGCCCGCGCCGGCGCCCGCCGAGGAGCCCGCGCCCGAGGAGGGCGAACCCTGGGGGCCCGTGGAACCGCCGCCCCCGCCGCCGCCCGACTGACCGGCCGCGCCGACGGCACTGCCGGCGATGCTGACCGCGCCGGAGGCCATGTTGTTGGCGACGCCCATGGCGACCGTGCCGCCCGACGTGCCGCCGAGGGCGGCCGTGGCCGGGACGATCAGCTTGAGCAGGGCGGGCAGGGCGAAGACCGCCAGGATCAGCATGCCCATGCCCGCGATGACCTGGTCCAGGTTCTTGGTGTCCTCGGTCATCGAGGTCGCCGAGTAGATGATCAGGGCCGCCGCCGGCTTGTAGAGCAGCCAGGCCGCGAGCCAGCCGATGTGCTTCTTCCACCAGCCCTCGCCCCACCCGGTCATCGAGGAGGCGGCGGCCAGCGGCAGCGTGCCGACCAGCATGATCAGGACACCGATGCGGATGTACATCAGCACGATCTGCACGAAACTCGACAGCATCACCAGCAGACCGAAGATCAGCACCAGACCGGGCTGGTTGAGCGTCAGCACCCCCAGCATCTCGTTGGCCTTGTCACCGAGGTCCGATCTGGCGTACACGTCCTTGGCGTACGCGTCCGACGCCTTCATCAGGGCGGTGACCACGGGTACGGAGGCCGCGCCGACGAGGATGACCTTCCACATCCCCATGAACGCCTGTCGCATCGACTGGCCTTTTCGGTCCACGGCCATCCGGATCGCGGCCAGCAGCAACGAGGCCACCGCCACGTAGGCGACGATCCAGTCGACCTCCGCCATGATCTTTCCGATCGCGCTGCCCGCGGCCGCCTGGCCGTGCCCACCGCCGTTCCCCGCCGGGTCGTCCACGTCGATGTTCAGCCAGACGCCGTTGAGCGCCTTGAGCACCTCCGCCGCGCCGTCGCCGATCGCCTTGGCGAAGACGACCACGGCACCCTCGGTGAACTGCTTGCCGCCCTCTTCGATGACACAGTCGTAGAGCTTCCAGGAGCAGGCCATCTCACGCCTCCCAGGTGACGAAGCCGTCGGTGCCGCTGACCTGCGACACTCCGCTGTAGACCGAGCCGTCCGGGTCCGGCGAAAGTTTCCAGTCGCCGTCCCGCCAGCGCACGGTGACCGAGGCGGAGCCGAAGCCGCCGTCCCCCATGCCGCGCACCAGGACCATCACGGTCGCCTGGGTCTCGTCGTACGACAGGACCGTGAACCCGGCGTAGCCACCGGCGTCCGGCGAGCCCGTGGTCGACTTGTCCGCCTCCTGGGACCGGCTCGCGATCAGCGCGTCACGGCCCGCGCCCGGCACGACCTGACGGTCGACGACCTCGCGCCAGCCGTCGTAGCTGAGGTGGTCGGTGATGGAGTGGACCGCCATCACGGCGCCCAGCGGGGTGTGGGCGAAGCAGGACCAGACCGGACCGTCGTACGTGCGCGGTCCCGCGCTCTTGGAGACCGGGACCAGGCCGGTGCCGTTGGCCTTCCAGTGGAAGTCGCGCGGCGCCTCGGTGGGCTCGGCCTGGTCGCGGTCGTCGGTGCGGCAGCCGGCGGGCCGCTTGTCCGAACCGCCGTCACCGCCCCCGGAGTCCGCGCCCTTGTCCGAGCCCGGGTCCGAGGTCGAGGTCGAGGTCGGTGCCGGGTCCGGATCGCCGGCCGCGCCGGACGACCCCTCGCCGCCGTTGCCCGTCACCGCGAAGAGCACGGCGAGGACGAGCAGGACCGCCAGGAACCCGGCCGACAGGATCCAGCCCCGCTGCTGCCAGAACGGCTGCTCCCACTCTCCGCTGCCCTCGTGGGCCCGGCCGGAGTTCAGCATCGTCGCTCCCCCTTTCGACGTGCTCGGACGACTAGAAGACGAAGTTCACGAGCGGGCCGGCGGTGGCGACCAGGACACAGCCGCCGAGGACCATGCCGAGTCGGCCCATGTGCTCCGAGCCCTCGCCGCGGCGCATGGAGATCGCCATCATGGCGCCGCAGATCAGGACACCCGCGACGCCGGCGGCGGTGCCGGCCCAGGCGACGATGCCGAGGACGGTGTCGACCTTGCCGGTGAGTTCGGCGGGTGCGTCGCGGTTGGGGTTGGGGACCGTGCCGTCGGCCAGGAGGACGGACTGATGAGCCTTGGCGGCTATCGCGTGCAGCATGTGGTTTCTCCCCGTGGTGCCGGCCGTCCCGCCGTGGGCGGCGGGCCGGCGTCGACCGATGTGAGCGGATGGGACATTGGGTCGCTTTCGGGGCCGGCATGATGTGCCCGGGTTCCCGGTCGCCCTGTGAGCTTGGCGACTGCTGTGAGCCGAAACCAAGCGATGTAGTGATCCAGCACCTGTCGGTGACGCGCTCGTGACAGACGGGAACTCCTCGTCATGTCCGGGACAGTGACGGAGCGTCAGAAACAACGGGACCTGCGGCTGAGCGGAATGTCTCGCACCGGTGTGCGACGGGAAGCGGCCCAGGTACGGCGACGGGAAGTCGCCCAGGTGCGGCGGCGGATGCTGCCCGGGTGGGGCGGCCGGACCTGCCCGGGGGCATGACGACGGCCCGCCGGTTCACCAGGAACCGGCGGGCCGTCGCGCCGCTCTGCCGAGCGCCTCCCTACAGCACGAACCCCACGATCGGCCCGGCCGTCGCGCCGATGATGCAGGCGCCCATCACCATCGCGAACTGGCTGAGATGCTCGTCGCCCTCCCCGGACCGCAGCGAGATCGCCATCCGCGAGCCCACGAGCAGCAGCCCGCACACACCGGCCGCCGTGACCAGCCAGGCGAGGATGTTCAGCACGTAGTTGAGTTCGCTGGTGACCACGGCCGGAGGCCCGGCCAGCGTCGAGGCGGCGGCGTACAGGGTGCTGCTCATGGGGTCCTCCCGGTCAGACGGGCCAGTGCCGCGCTCTCCCGGGGCGGCGGGCCGGTGAGGTCGCCGGTGCGCCAGGCGGGCACCCAGGGCACGCGGTAGACGTCGATGACGGAACCGATCACCTTCACGCGCTGCACCAGCTGCCGGGGCAGCCGGCCGGGCGCGTCCGCGACCAGCACGATCGCGTCGAGGTCGAGCCCCGGCGGCGCGTCGCCCCGCCGGAAGATGTCCAGGGTGTGCGAGACCGCGTCGAGCCCGGCGGCGTGCGTGCGCCCCACCAGGAGCACCGAGCCCGGCTCGCCCTGGTCGGGACGCGGCCAGTTGCGGCCCGCGTCATGACCGCCGAAGACCGTCGCGAGGGTGGTGGACCCGGCGCCGCCGTGCGTGGCGACCCAGGAGAACCGTCGTGTGCTCGCCGCCGCCAGGGGCGCCGGATCCGGCGGCCGTGCCTCGGGCTCCGTCACCGGGCCCCGCACCCAGATCTCCGGCCCGGCCGCCGCCTGTCCTGTCTCCGGCCGCATCACCGCATCACCGCTCTCCACCACTCCCCGTTTCCACCGCTGAACGCGGTTTCCACCGCTGATCGCGGCGGCCCGCTCGTCGCGGTCCGCCCGTCGCAGTCTTCCTGAGCCCGTGGCGCCCGTCGCACCCGGCGGGGTGCCCGCCGCCGTCGTGTGCCCGGCGCGACGCCCACCCCCGATCTTCACGGCGCGCGGGCGCCTTGGGAATCGGGACGTGAGTTCCTGCGACGAGCCTGTGACGCACCGGTGACGCGGGGAGCGGGGGCGAGCGGAGAGACTCGTCTGACTGGACCCAAGTGGCAGGAACATGACGGAACAGCGTCACCGGATTCCGTCGTCCCGCCGCTTCGACGCTGAGGGGAGCAGATGTCCAACGGGGGAGGGTCCGTCACGACCTGGGTCGTCGGCGGCTGCGTGGCGGCCGTGCTGATGCCGGTGGTCATGATGGTCGCGGTGAGCGGCGGCGGCGAAGCCGACGCCGAGGAGCAGGGCGTCGGAGGAGGCCTCAAGTCGGGCCAGGTACCGGCCGAGTACGTGCCGTGGGTGCTCAAGGCGGGCGCCATGTGCGACGTCATCAAACCGGCGGTGATCGCCGCGCAGATCGAGGCCGAGTCGGGCTGGAACCCGAACGCCAGGTCCCCGGTCGGCGCCGAGGGGCTGAGCCAGTTCATGCCCGGCACCTGGCCGAGCTGGGGCAAGGACGACGACGGCAACGGCCGCGTCTCCCCGTACGACCCCGGCGACGCGATCATGGCGCAGGGCCGCTACGACTGCGCCCTCGCCAAGCAGGTCCAGGGCTACAAGGACAGCGGCCAGGCGACCGGCGAGACCCTCGACCTGGCCCTCGCCGCGTACAACGCCGGTCCGGGCGCCGTGCAGAAGTACGGCGGCATCCCGCCCTACACCGAGACGCAGAACTACGTCACCCGCATCAAGTCCCTGATCTCCAAGTACGAGTCGGTCGACGACCCGCCCGGCAAGCTCCCGGCCGGCCGGCAGATGGCGATGCCGCTCTCCGGCAACCCGCCCGTGACCTCCCCGTACGGCTGGCGCATGCACCCCACGCTCGGGGTCCGCAAACTCCACACCGGCATCGACTTCGGCGCGGGCTCCGGCACACCGGTGCTCGCCGCCCGCGACGGCGTGGTCACCTTCGCCGGCTGGAGCAACGGCTACGGCAACCGTGTCGTCATCTCCCACGGGACCATCGACGGCGACACCATCTCCACCACCTACAACCACATGCTGTCCGGCCTGAGCGTCGGCGTCGGCGACCAGGTCAAGGTGGGCCAGCGCGTCGGTCTCGTCGGCTCGACCGGCTACTCGACCGGTGCGCACCTCCACTTCGAGGTGCAGCAGAACGGGGCGTACGTGAATCCGGCGCCGTGGCTGGGGCTGTAGTGACGACGAGGGCGAAGTGGGCTACAGCAGCGCGTCGTTCGGCGTGGACGACCGGCTCGACGGGGCAGGACACTGAGGTGAGGAGGGGAACGAGAGTGAACACGATGCGCGAGGCACGCGGCGGGCGCGAGGAGCGTGACGCGCGCGGGGGAGCGCGGGTGCCGGGCACACCGCAGCTGCCCGGCGGGCGGCACGGAGCCGGTGCCGGGCCGGTCCGGCGGACGGGTGTGGTCCGCCGGGCGGGTGCGGCCGTGCTCGTGACGGTGACCGGGGTGGCGGTCCTCACCGCCTGCGGGCTGGAGGACCACCGCGAGACCGCGGGCGGCTCCACGGCCACGTCCGCACCGCCCTTCACCCCCAAGGCCCCCCTCCCCTCCGGGAAGTCGCTCGGTCCGGACGCCCACGTCCCGAAGCCCACCGGCGTCGACGAGACGGACGCGACCGCCGTCGCCGAGGCCTGGACCCAGGTCGCCTACGGCTACGACACCAAGTACGACACCGGCCCGCACGACGCCGTACTGCGCTCCGCGCGCTGGTTCACCCCCGCCAAGGCGAAGGCCGAGCGGTCGTACCGCCCCGCGAGCGGCGCCGGTGAACAGTGGAACTCCTGGGCCGCGCACGACGCGTGGACCACGGTCGAGGTCGAACCGGACGACGACGGGGACGGTCCCGCCGACTCGGCCAGGGACGCCTACCGCGCCCTCTTCGTCGACGGCACGGCACACGGCCGCGACGGCTGGACGGGCACCGGTCCTCAGGCCACGGTGTACGTGAAGCTGGTGCGCCCGGGCAAGGGCGAGCCGTGGCGGGTGGACGAGGTGCGTACGGTGGAGGCAGCGATACCGGCACCGGACCCGTCCACCACGGCCTCGGCCGCCGCAACCGCTGTTTCTCCTTCTCCTTCTGACCGACCCGAGTGAGGGAACGATGACTCGACTCAGCCGCGAACAGAAGCGGGAACTCAAGCGCGCGGGGCGGGTGCCGGCCGGGCTCACCCCGATCGACGTACGGGTCTCGGCCGAGACCGGCGCGACGGTCGGCGGCATGCCGGTACCGCCCGCCGCCGGGGAGTCCCTCCAGAGCGCCGCCCTGGACTATCTCCACCGCCTGGCCCTGGCGACGGGCCACCCCGTCCTGGCCACCGTCCACGACGAGCGCATCGGTTACGTCGTCCCCCTCCAGGTCCACGTCGACGGCTCCAGCCACTACGCCGGCGAGCCGGTGCGGGTGGGCGAGCCGAAGGGGTTCGTGGCAGTGCCGGCGGCCGCGCGCGAGGGGGAGGGACGAGTGACGCCGGGCACGGCCGCGCCGGCCCACCCCGGCGAGGGCACGGCCGCATGGACGGCACCGGAACCGCCCACCTCGGCCCCGTCCCCGGCACCGGCCCCCACCCCGCGCCGCGACCGGTCGACGCACGTCCTGCGCGCGGTACCGGAGTCGGCGGCCACGGGCCAACTCCCGCGGGAACAGCAGGAACAGGGCGGCTCGCACGCCGCTCACCGGCAGGAGCAGGGCGGTGCGCACGCCGCTCACCCGCAGGCTCACGCCCCTGCACACCCTCACCCTCACCCTCACCAGGACCCGAACTGGCAGCCCCGCCCCGCACAGCACGCGCAGGCCGAGCCCGGGCGGGAGCCGCAGACGGACGCCGAGCGGCGGGCTGCGGCCGAGTGGCAGCCGCAGGGCGGCGGAGAGCAGCAGCGCGCCGGCTGGCAGCAGCAGGGCGAGTCCGGGCTGGAGCCGCAGGCGGACGGTGAGCCGCGGTCCCGGTCGGCCGAGTGGCAGGCGCCGTCGGTCGGGCAGGCCCCGGCCCAGGTGCCGTCCCGGCCCGAGACGCGCCCGCAGTGGCAGCCGCAGCCGCAGCCGCAGGCACAGCCGCAGGCGAAGCGGGAGCCGAGCACGATGCGGTTGGCGGCGGGCAGCCCGGCGCCCTCGGCGGAGCCGGTCAGCCCCACCCCGGAGCCCGAGCGCCCGAAGCGGGAGCCCAGCACCCTTCCGCTGACGGCGGCGAAGGCCACATCGGGGCCCTTCGCCGACCCGACGCCCGCACCCGCGCCCGCACCCACCCACGCGCCCTCTCCCGAGCCCGCGTACGACCCGCAGTCCGGGCCAGCGCCGTCCTCCACCACCGCGCCGACACCCGACCCGGCCGCGGCCCCCTATGCGCAGCCCGCGGCGCGGCCCGTGAAGCCGGAGCCGCGGACCATGCCCCTCACGGCGGCGAAGGAGCAGCAGGACGGGCGCGGCGACCGGGGCGACGCGTCGCAGTCGGCGTCGGGCGGAGTCGCTCCGTCGACCTTCGTGCTGCGCGCGGTGCCGGAACCGAAGGAGGGGCCCTTGGCGCAGCCACCGCGCACCCCGGGGCTCCCCCTGACGATGCCGGGCATCCCGATGGACGCCGACGCCCGACCCTCGGCACCCGAGCCCGTCCAGGACGCCGCCCCGGCCGCGGGCACCGTCTCGCCCCCGACCGGCGAGTTCGGTCCGCTCACGGACCCCGACCTGCCCCCGGCCGGGACGGACTCCCTCTCCTGGCACCCGGACCGGGCCGCGACCCCGGCGCAGCCCCCGGCCGGCACCCCCCGCCCGGCCCCGGCCTCCCTGAACCCGCAGCCGTGGCCCCCGGCCCCGACCGACGCCCCCGCCCCGGAGCCCGTATCCCCCACCACCCTGGCCCCTCCGGAGGAGACCGCGTCCGACGCCTACTCCGCCCCCGAGTGGAAGGTGCTGGAGGAGGACAACGCGCCGAAGCCCGCGCCGGTACGGGAGTTCGACGCGGTGGCCGAGTCGGTGCTGGACCCGGCGGAGGAGGACGGCGGCACCCCGTCACCGTTCGCGGAGTCCGTCACCCGCATCAACGAGGCCGTGAAGCTGGGCCGCATCCAGGAAGCCGCGGAGATGGCCGAGCAGACGGTCGCCCAGGCGACGGCGGCGCTGGGCCCCCAGCACGCCGAGGTCCTGAAGCTCCGTGAACTCACCGCCTACATCGCCTACTTGGCCGGTGACGCGCTCCGCTCGTTCCACCTCTCCCTGGACCTCGCGGGTCTGCGTCACCGTATGCGCGACCAGCGTGCCGCGTACGGCAACATCCAGAGCGCGGCGGCCGCCTGGCGCGCGGTCCGCGACCCGTTGCAGGGCCTGCACCTGGGCCGCGACCTGATCGCCGTCTGGACCGATCTCGCCGCGGACGCCGGCCCCGCCGCCGACGACCTGGAGCAACTGGAGAAGGCCCGCACCCGCATGACCCGCCTCACCGACCGGGCCCGCGCCCTCGACTCCGCTCCGTACGCCCATGGCCAGTAACCCCATCCGAGGCCACCGACACCGCCCCGGCACCCCACCCGACGGCGCCGCCCCACCCGACGGCGCCGCCCCACCCGACGGCGCCGCCGCGCCCGACCGCGCCGCCGCAGCCGACGGCCTCGGCCAAGCACGCAACGGCCGCGCCCCCGACAGCTCCACCCCCCGCTCCCACGCGGCCCGCCACCGTTCCCCCTCCGCCTCCCCGTCGTCCCACGAACCGCACCCCCCGCCCCGCCCTCGAGTAGAGGTCACCGTCAACGAGCTGACCGGCACCGTGAGTTGGCGTACCCGTGCCGCGGTCCTGCGCTCCGCCGGCCGCGGCCCCTCGCCCGCCCCCGAGGAGGGCGCCGCCCCCATCCCGACGCACCCCGCTGTCGTACGGGCCGCGCTGGGCGTCGACGTCGGGGCGCTCACCCCGGAGCGTCGGGGCGGCCGGCTGGCCCGGCTCGGCGCGCTCCGCTCCGCCGTGGCCGCCGACCTCGGCCACGGCACCGGTCTGCCCACCTCGGTCGCGTCCCGCCTCAGGTCCACGACGGTGACCCCGGCACACACCCACGCCCTCACGACCCGCCACGCCGCGGCCGCGACCCACCGTCCGCCGACCCCTGCCTCCGCCCCCGACCACCGTCCGTCACGCTGACCCGGACCGCACCCACCCGGCACCACCGAGCACCACCCGGTAGGCAGCCACCGCGCACCCCGCACGCACCCGGGGCCGACCGCGGCGCTCCCCACCGCCGGCCGACCCCGGAACGACATCCACCCGGCGCGTCACCTACCGGGCGTCACACCTCACCGCGACCTCACTCCGACAGCTCCCACACCGCGTACGCCAGCGCGTCCCCGTTCCGGTCGAGCGCCGTGTCGTTGATGTTGGCCGTGGTGTCGCAGGACGAGTGGTAGCAGCGGTCGAAGGCCTGGCCGGACGTACCGCCCCACTTGGTGACCTGCGCGGCGGTCTTCGTCCGGCTCGCCCCCGTGAAGAGCCCGCCCACGGGCACCCCGGCGCTCTTGAACGGCGCGTGGTCGGAGCGGCCGTCGCCCTCGGTCTCGATCTCGGTCGGGACGCCGATCCCCGTGAAGTAGTCCTTGAAGGTCTGCTCGATGACGGGGTCGTCGTCGTAGACGAAGTAGCCGGGGTTCGGCGAGCCGATCATGTCGAAGTTGAGGTAGCCGCTGATGCGGGCCCGGTTCGCGGAGGAGAGGTTGTTGACGTAGTAGCGGGAGCCGACGAGGCCCAGCTCCTCCGCGCCCCACCAGGCGAACCGCAGGTGCTTCGTGGGCTGGTAGTTCGTGCGGGACACCGTCAGCGCGGCCTCCAGCACGGCGGCGGATCCGCTGCCGTTGTCGTTGATGCCCGCGCCCGAGGAGACACTGTCCAGATGTGAACCGGCCATGACAACCTGATTCGTGTCGCCGCCCGGCCAGTCAGCGATCAGGTTGTAGCCGGTGCGCCCGCCGGACGTGAAGGACTGCACGGCAGTGGTGAAGCCCGCCGCGTCGAGCTTGCCCTTCACGTAGTTCAGCGACGCCAGGTAGCCGGCCCGGCCGTGGGCTCTGTTGCCGCCGTTGGCGGTGGCGATGGACTGGAGCTGGGCCAGGTGGGCCTTGACGTTGGCCACGGGCAGGTCCGGCGCCGCGGCGATCGTCGCGGCGGGAGCGGCGGCCGCCCGGTCGGGTGCGGGGGCCGCCCCCGCTATGGAACCGGTGGTGAACAGCGTGGCCACCGTGACGGCGGTGGCGACGGCGGCACGTCCCGTGACTGGAACGGAGAGCTTCATGGTGGGGGGCTCCGAATTCCATGGGTCCGCCCCGGACGACACTGTTGATGTGTCCATGGCGAACCCGGTGAATGAGGTGCCTGGATGGTGCGGGCGGGACTGACTCTCCGTCAAGGGTGCTATTTGGCCAGCGGAGTTCGCGCCTCGACGGCCTCCCTGACCACGCTCAGCTCCTCCAGTCGCCGCCGCGCCGCCCGAGCCGTCCGCAGCGCGTCCCACGTCAGCAGGGACAGCGCCAGCCACACCAGGGCGAAGCCCGCCCACCGCTCGGGCGGCATGGCCTCACCGAAGTAGAGGACGCCCAGCAGGAACTGGAACACCGGCGCCAGATACTGCAGCAGCCCCAGCGTGGACAGCGGCACCCGGATCGCGGCCGCCCCGAAGCAGACCAGTGGCAGGGCGGTCACCAGTCCGGTCGCGGCGAGCAGCAGCGCGTGGCCCGTTCCGTGCGGACCGAAGGTGGCGTCCCCGCGCGAGCCCAGCCACAGCAGATAGGCCAGGGCGGGCAGGAACTGGATCGCGGTCTCGGCGGCGAGCGACTCCACGCCGCCCAGGTTGACCTTCTTCTTCACCAGCCCGTACGTGGCGAAGGAGAAGGCGAGGCAGAGGGAGATCCACGGCGGCCGCCCGTAGCCGACCGTGAGGACGAGGACGGCCGCGAGGCCGACGCCGACCGCCGTCCACTGGACGGGCCGCAGCCGTTCCTTCAGCAGCAGGACGCCGATGGCGATGGTGACGAGCGGGTTGATGAAGTACCCGAGGGAGGCCTCGACCACCTGGTGGGTGTTGACGGCCCAGATGTAGACGCCCCAGTTGACGGTGATCGTGGCCGCCGCGACCGTGATCAGGGCGAGCTTGCGCGGTTGCCGCAGCAGCTCACCGGCCCAGGACCAGCGCCGCAGCACCAGCAGGACGACGGCGACGACCGCGAGGGACCAGACCATGCGGTGGGCGAGGATCTCCACCGCGCCCGAGGGCTTCAGCAGCGGCCAGAAGAGCGGGACGAGCCCCCACATCCCGTACGCGGCGAAGCCGTTCAGCAGTCCTATCCGGTGTTCGCCCCTCGACTGCGCCGCCACGGCCCCTCCTCCTCGCCCGGCCGCACCGCCGCGACCCCGAACCCTCAGCCCTCCCGAAGGTAACGCCGAGCACCCCCGGCTGTCATGCCCGTATCGCGATACGGTCATGACAGCCGGGGGTGGGCGCCCCGAGGGGGAGTCCGGGGCGCCGTCCGGGGCGCGCGGCCCCGGCGTGCGCGGGCTCAGTCCCGGCGGGTCACGCCTTCAGCGCCGCCGTGATCGACTCCTCGATCGGCGTGGTCGGGCGGCCGATGAGGCGGGAGAGGTCGCCGGAGGAGACGACCAGCTCGCCCTTGGCCACGGACGCGTCGACGCCCGCGAGGATCTCGGCGAGGAACGGGGGGAGCCCGGCGCCGGTCAGGATGCCGGTGAGCGCCTCCACGGGGACGGGGTTGTTCGCTATCTCCTTGCCGGTCTGCCGGCTCAGCTCGGCCGCGTACTCGGCGAAGCTCCACGCGGTGTCGCCGCCCAGCTCGTAGGTCTGGTTCTCGTGGCCCTCACCGGTCAGCACGGCGACGGCGGCGGCCGCGTAGTCCGCGCGGGCCGCGGAGGAGACCCGGCCCTCACCGGCGGCGTGGGTGACGGCGTTGTACTCCAGCACCGGCGCGAGCTGCTCGGTGTAGTTCTCGTTGTACCAGCCGTTGCGCAGCAGGGTGTAGGGCAGCCCGGACGCGAGCAGCGCCTCCTCGGTGCCCCGGTGGTCGTCGGCGAGGGCGGCCGTCAGGCTGCCCGGCGCGCTGGTGTACGCGAGGAGCGCCACGCCCGCGGCCTTGGCGGCGTCGATCACGACCTTGTGCTGGCCCACCCGGTCGCCGCCGACCTCGCTGCCGGAGATCAGCAGCACCTTGTCGCCGGCGGCGAGGACGCCGTCGAAGGTCTCGGGGGCGCTGTAGTCGGCGACGGCGATCTTCACGCCGCGCGCCGCGAGTCCGGCGGCCTTCTCCGCGCTGCGGACGACGGCCGTGATCTGCTCGGCCGGTACCTTCTCCAGCAGGCCCTCGACGACGAACGTACCGAGGTGTCCGGTGGCTCCGGTGACGACGATGCTCATGGTGAAACTCCTCCAGGGGGCGGGGTGCGTCACTCACCCTAGGGGGTGCACTAACTCTTCGAAAGTACCCACTTTGAAGTAAGGTACTGGCATGGCCGTAAGCAAGGTGTCGCCGCAGCCCGCCGCCACGTACGACACGGGCCCCGAGGGCATGTGCCCGTACCGCCTCGTCCTGGAGCACGTCACCAGCCGCTGGGGCGTCCTCGTCCTGATCGAGCTGCTGGAGCGGCCGTACCGCTTCAGCGAGCTGCGCCGGGCCATCGGCCGGGTCAGCGAGAAGATGCTCACCCAGACCCTCCAGACCCTGGAGCGCGACGGCCTCGTCCACCGCGACGCCAAGCCCGTCATCCCGCCCCGCGTCGACTACTCCCTCACCGACCTCGGCCGCGAGGCCGCCGAGCAGGTGCGCGCCCTGGCGGCCTGGACCAGGGACCGCATGGACGACGTGGAGCGGGCCCGGCGGACGTACGACGAGGCCCGGGGCTGAAGCAGCCCCGGGCCCCGTCGGCCGGTCGTCCGCCCCGGTCGGGCGCGGCTCAGCCGACCACCGTCCAGGTGTCGCCGCCGGCCAGCAGCGCCGAGAGGTCGCCCTTGCCGTGCCGGTCGACGGCGGTGCCGATCTGGTCGGCCATCTGCGTGTCGTAGACGGGCCGTTCGACGGAGCGCAGGACTCCGATCGGGGTGTGGTGCAGGGTGTCCGGATCGGCCAGCCGCGACAGCGCGAACGCCGTGGTGGGCGACGCCGCGTGCGCGTCGTGGACCAGGATCCGGGACTCGTTCTCCGCGGTCACGGTGACCACCTTCAGATCGCCGGTCGCCTCGTCCCGTACGACGCCGCGCCCGCCTCCCCCACTCTCGGCTTCGCTCGAGCGGGAGGTGCCCCCAGCCCCGAACCGGATCGGCTCGCCGTGCTCCAGCCGGATCACGGCCTCCTCGGCCCGCTGCCGGTCCTTGAGGACCTCGAAGGCGCCGTCGTTGAAGATGTTGCAGTTCTGGTAGATCTCCACCAGCGCCGTGCCCGGGTGGGCGGCGGCCTGCCGCAGCACCTCCGTCAGATGCTTGCGGTCGGAGTCCACGGTCCGCGCCACGAACGACGCCTCCGCCCCGAGCGCCAGCGACACCGGGTTGAAGGGCGCGTCCAGCGACCCCATCGGCGTCGACTTGGTGATCTTCCCGACCTCCGACGTGGGGGAGTACTGCCCCTTCGTCAGACCGTAGATCCGGTTGTTGAAGAGCAGGATCTTCAGGTTCACATTGCGCCGCAGGGCGTGGATCAGATGGTTGCCGCCGATGGACAGCGCGTCCCCGTCGCCGGTCACCACCCAGACGGACAGATCCCGCCGCGAGGTGGCGAGCCCGGTCGCGATCGCCGGCGCCCGCCCGTGGATGGAGTGCATCCCGTAGGTGTCCATGTAGTACGGGAAGCGGGACGAGCAGCCGATGCCCGAGACGAAGACGATGTTCTCCTTGGCCAGCCCCAGTTCCGGCATGAAGCCCTGGACGGCGGCGAGGATCGCGTAGTCACCGCAGCCGGGGCACCAGCGCACTTCCTGGTCGGACTTGAAGTCCTTCATGGACTGCCGGGCCGTGGCCTTGGGGACCAGTTGCAGCAGCTCATTGCCGAGGTCAGTCATCGATGGCCTCCTTCAGAGCCGTGGCCAGCTGCTCCGCCTTGAACGGCATGCCGTTCACCTGGTTGTACGAGTGGGCGTCGACCAGGTACTTCGACCGGACGAGCAGGGCGAGCTGCCCGAGGTTCATCTCCGGGATCACCACCTTGTCGTAACACCGCAGCACCGCCCCGAGATTGCGCGGGAAGGGGTTGAGGTGACGCAGATGGGCCTGCGCGATGGACTCGCCGGCCGTGCGCAGCCGCCGTACCGCCGCCGTGATCGGCCCGTACGTCGACCCCCAGCCCAGGACGAGCGTGCGCGCCCCGTGCGGATCGTCGACCTCGACATCGGGCACGTCGATCCCGTCGATCTTGGCCTGCCGGATGCGCACCATGAAGTCGTGGTTGGCCGGGTCGTAGGAGATGTTGCCCGTGCCGTCCTGCTTCTCGATGCCACCGATGCGGTGTTCCAGGCCCGGCGTCCCCGGCACGGCCCACGGCCGGGCCAGGGTCTGCGGATCACGCTTGTACGGCCAGAAGACCTCGGTGCCGTCGTCGAGCGTGTGGTTGGGCCCCTGGGTGAACTGCACGGTCAGATCCGGCAGTTCGTCGAGCTCGGGGATGCGCCAGGGCTCGCTGCCGTTGGCCAGGTAGCCGTCCGACAGCAGGAACACGGGCGTGCGGTACGTCAGCGCGATCCGGGCGGCCTCCAGGGCCGCGTCGAAACAGTCGGCCGGGGTGCGCGGCGCGATGACCGGCACCGGGGCCTCGCCGTTGCGCCCGTACATGGCCTGGAGCAGATCCGCCTGCTCGGTCTTGGTCGGCAGCCCCGTGGACGGCCCGCCGCGCTGGATGTCGACGACGAGCAGCGGCAGTTCGAGCGAGACGGCGAGCCCGATGGTCTCCGACTTCAGCGCCACACCCGGCCCGGAGGTCGTCGTGACCGCGAGCGACCCCCCGAAGGCGGCCCCCAGCGCGGCCCCGATACCCGCGATCTCGTCCTCCGCCTGGAAGGTCCGCACCCCGAAGTTCTTGTGCCGGCTCAGCTCGTGCAGGATGTCCGAGGCCGGGGTGATCGGGTACGAGCCCAGGTAGAGCGGCAGATCGGCCTGCCGCGAGGCCGCGATCAGCCCGTACGACAGCGCCAGGTTCCCGGAGATGTTCCGGTACGTCCCCACCGGGAAGGCCTGCGTCGCCGGGGCGATCTCGTAACTGACCGCGAAGTCCTCGGTGGTCTCCCCGAAGTTCCAGCCCGCCCGGAAGGCGGCCAGGTTGGCGGCCGCGATCTCCGGCTTCTTGGCGAACTTGGCCGCCAGGAACTTCTCCGTGCCCTCGGTCGGCCGGTGGTACATCCACGACAGCAGCCCCAGCGCGAACATGTTCTTGCTGCGCTCGGCCTCCTTGCGGCTGAGGTCGAACTCCTTGAGCGCCTCGACGGTCAGGGTGGTCAGCGGCACCGGATGGAGGCTGTACCCGTCCAGCGACCCGTCCTCCAGCGGGCTGGTCGTGTACCCGACCTTCTGCATCGCCCGTTTGGTGAACTCGTCGGTGTTGACGATGACCTCGGCGCCGCGCGGCACGTCCCCGATGTTCGCCCTGAGCGCGGCCGGGTTCATCGCGACGAGCACGTTGGGCGCGTCACCCGGGGTGAGGATGTCGTGGTCGGCGAAGTGCAGCTGGAAGCTGGAGACGCCCGGCAGGGTGCCGGCCGGGGCGCGGATCTCGGCGGGGAAGTTCGGCAGGGTGGAGAGGTCGTTGCCGAAGGTGGCGGTCTCGGAGGTGAAGCGGTCGCCGGTGAGCTGCATACCGTCACCGGAGTCCCCGGCGAACCGAATGATCACCCGATCGAGTCGGCGGACGCCCTTCGTCCTCGCCGGATCGCGCTGTTCTCTCAGTTCTCCCAGAGCGGCCTCGTCGGCCGGCTCCGCTGGGCTGCTGACCTGGCTGGTCACTGAACTGGACCTCCCTTGAGGCGGCTGTCCGGGAACGGCCGTCCCGCCGGCCCTCCCAAGACCAACCCTACGTCGGCACGCCTCCAGAACGACTCGACTTCTCCACGAGGAGGCCGGACGAGAAGAGGCGCGAAAGGAATCGGGAGCCCCTTCTGGCACGGTGTCAGAAAATCATGAATTCAGAATCATGAATTCAAATAGGTGAGCACTGCCAGCACCCGTCGGTGGTCCCCGTCGCTCGGCGACAGCCCGAGCTTCAGGAAGATGTTGCTGACGTGCTTCTCGACGGCCCCGTCGCTGACGACCAGCTGCCGGGCGATCGCCGAGTTGGTCCGCCCCTCCGCCATCAGCCCCAGCACCTCGCGCTCCCGGGGGGTGAGTCCCGCCACCACGTCCTGCTTCCGGCTCCGCCCGAGCAACTGCGCGACCACTTCCGGGTCCAGCGCCGTACCGCCCCGCGCGACCCGCACCACGGCGTCGACGAACTCCCGTACCTCGGCCACCCGGTCCTTCAGCAGATAGCCCACGCCACGACTGGACCCGGCGAGCAGCTCGGTGGCGTACCGCTCCTCCACGTACTGCGACAGCACGAGCACACCCAGCTCCGGATGCGACTTCCGCAGCTGCACGGCGGCCCGCACGCCCTCGTCGGTGTGGGTCGGCGGCATCCGCACATCGGCGACGACCACGTCCGGGAGGTCGTCCTGCGCCGCGAACTCGGTGATCGTCTTGATCAGGGCGTTCCCGTCCCCGACACCCGCGACGACGTCGTGCCCCCGGTCGGTCAACAGCCGCGTCAGCCCCTCCCGCAACAGCACCGAATCCTCGGCGATGACCACCCGCACCCTGTCCTCCACGCCTGTTCCCCCCACTGCACCCCGTACCGCGACAGCCCCCAGCATTCCAGCATCGGAACGCCCGTGACCCGCACCAACGAGAAATCAGGGACAGGGAAGAAAGGGCAAGGGGCGCAGCCCCTGCTCTTCAGGGGCGCGGAAAACTGCGCGAGATCCCCCACGGGACCGGTAGCCGCTCATGGCGCCAGGCCGTCCACGGCGACTGGGGGCGCGGGGAACGGCGCGAGAACCCCCACGGGACCGGCGCCCGCTCATGGCGCCAGGCCGTCCACGGCGACTGGGGGCGCGGGGAACGGCGCGAGAACCCCCACCGGACCGGCACCCGCCCATGGCGACGAGCCATCCACGGCGACTGGGGGGCGCGGGGAACGGCGCGAGAACCCCCACCGGACCCGCACCCGCCCACGGCGCCAGGCCCCCCACGGCGACAAGGCGCCCCAAGCCCCGCAGGGCCCCCGCCCCGATCAGACCGCCCGCCAGGGCAGCTCCGCCGTCACCCGGGTCGGCCCGCCCGCAGGCGAGTCGACGACGAGGATCCCGTCGACCGCCCCGATCCGCTCGGCGAGCCCCGCCAGCCCGGACCCCGCCCCGGTGTCGGCGCCGCCCACACCGTCGTCGATGACCTGGAGCATCAGCCGGTTCTCGAGCTTCCACACGTCCACGGTCGCCCGCGACGCCCTCGCGTGCTTGCTGACGTTCTGCAGCAGCTCGGACACGGTGAAGTACGCGATGCCCTCGATCGCCGGCACCGGCCGCGCCGGCAGGTCCACCTCCACCACCACCGGCACCGCGCACCGCGAGGCGACCGAGGACAGCGCCGCGTCGAGCCCCCGGTCCGTCAGCACCGCCGGATGGATCCCCCGCGCCAGGTCCCGCAGCTCCTGGAGCGCCGTCTTCACCTCGCCGTGGGCCGAGTCGACCATCACCGCCGCCGCCCGGGGATCCTCCGCCAGCTTCTCCTTCGCCAGCCCCAGATCCATCGCCAGCGCCACCAGCCGGGCCTGCGCCCCGTCGTGCAGATCCCGCTCGATGCGCCGCAGATCGGCTGCCGCCGTGTCGACCACGACCCCACGGTCCGACTCCAGCTCGACGACCCGCGCCCCCAGCCGCGACGGCCCCAGCAGCGTGACCACCATGCCCCGGTCGACCATGGTCAGACCCCGCACGATCCACGGCGTGGCCATCGTGAAGAGCAGCCCCACCAGCGCGGTCACGGTCACCTCGAACGGGTTGTCCAGATACACGGAGCGCGTCTCGTCCCCGTAGAGCTGCAACCCGTCCTGCCCGGCCCACACGGGGAACACCCAGAACCACAGCGGATACGTCAGCAGCGCCCACCCGTACGTCCAGAAGGTCACCGCCACCACGAACGAGAACACCGACCACGGGAACTGCGCGACCGCGTACAGCAGCTGCCGCCACGACGCCCCGCTGCGCAGCACGGCGCCCATCCACGCCAGCGCCCCGCGCCCCCTCGGCCTCAGCGGCTCCGGCGCGGCCACGTCCACCCCGAGCAACGCCCGCGCCCGCGCCCGCTCCAGCGCGCCGAACCCCCGGCACCCGGCCAGCCCCGCCGCCAGCACCGGCACCCCGAGGAAGGTGATCAGCAGCCCGGCACCCACCGACACCATCGTCACGGCGTACGTGAACAGCAGGATCCCGATCGGCAGCCCCAGCAGCACATACCCGAGCTCCCGCCAGCTGCGCGCCTCGAACGGCGCCCGCAACCCGGCCGGCATCCGACGCCGCCGCTCCCCGTCCCCACTCCCGTACCCGTACCCGTGCCCGTACTCCGTGGCCATCACCGTCGCCCGCCTCCGCCGATCCCGCAGTCCCGATGTCGTACTCCCACCTTGCTGTCCCCGGCCCATCGGAACCATGGAGCGGGTCGGCGTCTCGGCTGGGGGGTTTTCCCCACCCCCTGGGCTCTCAGAGCTGCGGCCGAAAAGCACGGGGCGCAGCCCCTGCTTCTCAGGGGCGCGGGGAACTGCGCGAGAAGCCCGACTCACCCGCGCCCGCCCACGAAGAAGGGGCACCCACCACGAGTAGGCGCCCCACCCCACCGCCGCGCGCTACCGCCCCCGCCAGGGCAACTCCGCCGTCACCGTCGTAGGCCCACCCACCGGCGACTCGATCACGAACAACCCGTCCACCGCGTCCAGCCGCTCCGCCAGCCCGGCGATCCCGCTCCCCCCGTCGAGCCGCGCACCCCCACGCCCGTCGTCCCACACCTGGATCAGCAGCCGGTCGTCGGACCGCCACACCTCCACCGCAGCGGCCTTCGCCCCACTGTGCTTGCTGATGTTCTGCAGCAGCTCGGAGACGGTGAAGTACGCGATGCCCTCGATCGCCGCGGCGGGCCGCGTCGCCAGATCCACGGTCACCTTCACCGGCGCCGTGCACCGCGCGGCCACCGCCGACAACGCGGCATCCAGCCCCCGGTCCGTCAGCACCGCCGGATGGATGCCCCGCGCCAGGTCCCGCAGCTCCTGCAACGCCAGCTTCACCTCGCCGTGCGCCTCCTCCACCATCGTGGCGGCCGCGTCGGGATCCTCCAGCAGCTTCTCCTTCGCGAGCCCGAGCCCCATCGCCAGATTCACCAGCCGGGCCTGCGCCCCGTCGTGCAGATCCCGCTCGATGCGCCGCAGGTCGGCCGCCGCCGTGTCGACGACGACCCCCCGATCGGACTCCAGTTCGGCGATCCGCCGCTCCAGCTCGTCGGACGGCGACAACAGCGACCGCACCATCACCCGGTCCACGTTCGTCAGCCCCCGCACGATGTACGGCAGCACCGGCCACGCCACGAACAACCCCGTCAGGGTGACGACGAACGTCGTGATCGCCCACGGCATCCGGATCAGCTCGTACAGCATCGAACGCCAGCCGACCGGATCCTTCACGCTCATCCACACCTGCGTGAAGAAGCCCTCGTCCGCGCGCCGCCCGCTCCCGCGGAACGGCAGCGGACTCGGCTCGTCCACCCGCACCCGCAGCAACGCCCGCGCCCGCATCCGCTCCAGCCGCCCCAGCTGCCTGGCCCCCATCAGCGCGGCGGCGAGCAGGGGAAAACCGATCACCGTCAACGTCAGCAGAGCGCTGGTGAACAGCACCGTCGTCACATACACGAACCCGAGCAGCGCGAACGGCAGATTGGCCAGCAGATGCGCGATCTCCCGCCAGGTCTGCCCCCCGAACGCGAACGTCGCGGGCGGCAGCGGGTCCGAAGGCGTGTGACTGGACGGCAGCGGACGACCGTACGGCCGCCCGGAGCCGGTCGGAGAAGAGAGGGGTTCGGTCATGCCCACCAGCCTGCCCGCCCGGTCCCGCCCCGCGCCATGAGGCGGACCGCCCCGGCCACCCTGGGGAAAACCCCACCCCGTGTCATCCCGCCCCCTCCCGGCCCGATCACGGCGGCACCCGGGCATGCCGACCTGTGACGGGCTGCTTACGCTCTCTTTAGCAGGGCCTAGACTCCCGTGCGTACAGATCGTCGAACAGCGACGCACGTACGGCGTCCGCATCCCGTACGTACGTATCGCCAGGCCAGGGAGCGAGGGACGGACGTGCCGGAACCGACCGTCGCCGTAGCGGCGCAGACGGGCGTCGCCGTAGCGGCGGACTACTTCCAGTCCTACTCGGTGGTCGGACTGCTCGCCGCCGTGGGCGTGCTCTTCGTCGGCGTCGCCTTCGGCGCGGGACGGCTGCTGCGCCCCGAGGTCCCCACCCGGGAGAAGCTCCTGACGTACGAGTGCGGCGTCGACCCCGTCGGCGAGGGCTGGGCCCACACCCAGGTCCGCTACTACGTCTACGCCTTCCTCTACGTCATCTTCGCCATCGACTCGATCTTCCTCTTCCCCTGGGCGACCGTCTTCGCCGATCCCGGCTACGGAGCGACCACCCTCGTCGAGATGTTCGTCTTCCTCGGGTTCCTCGCCGTGGGCCTGCTCTACGCATACAAGAAGGGCGTCCTGGCATGGACGTGACGCCAGAAGTGAACCCCCCGGAGCCGGATGCCGCACAGCCGGTCCTCCTCCCGGAGCCGAAGCGGCTGGGCGCGCTCGCCCGCCTCGCCCCCGAGCCGATGAAGGTGATCCTGAACTGGGGCCGCCGCTACTCGCTCTGGGTCTTCAACTTCGGCCTCGCCTGCTGCGCGATCGAGTTCATCGCCGCGTCCATGGCCCGCCACGACTTCATCCGCCTCGGCGTCATCCCCTTCGCGCCCGGCCCCCGGCAGGCGGACCTCATGGTCGTCTCGGGCACGGTGACGGACAAGATGGCCCCGGCCGTGAAGCGCCTGTACGAGCAGATGCCCGAGCCGAAGTACGTCATCTCCTTTGGCGCCTGCTCGAACTGCGGCGGCCCCTACTGGGACTCCTACTCCGTCACCAAGGGCGTCGACCAGATCATCCCGGTCGACGTCTACGTCCCCGGCTGCCCGCCCCGCCCCGAGGCCCTCCTCCAGGGCATCCTGAAACTCCAGGAGAAGATCGCCCGGGAGTCCCTGGGCGAGCGCTACGGCACCACGCCCCGCCCCTCGACGACGGCGCTGCGGAGCGCGCTGGTGAAGCCGCCGGCGACCGAGGCCGGACCGGCCGAATCGGGGGACAAATGACCGGCTGGCTGCCCGCCCCCGTCGAGGAGCTCTTCGGACCCGAGGCCACGGCCGAGGAGTCCTACGACGTCCTCACCGTGGACGTCCCCTCCGCCTCCTGGACCGAGGCGCTGCGCACGGCCCGCTCCACCCTGGGCTGCACGTACTTCGACTGGCTGAGCGCGGTGGACGAGCCCGGCACGGGCTTCCGCGTCTCGGCCCACGTGGTGGCCCTGTCCCCGGTCCGCCGCCTCCTCCTCCGCACGACGATCCCCCACACCTCCCCGGTCCTCCCGACCGCCGTCGACATCTACGCGGGCGCCGCCTGGCACGAACGCGAAACCCACGAAATGTTCGGCGTCCGCTTCGAGGGTCACCCCGGCCTGGACCACCTCCTCCTCCCGGAGAACTTCGAGGGCCACCCCCTGCGCAAGGACTTCGTCCTGGCCGCCCGGGTGGCCAAGGCCTGGCCCGGGGCGAAGGAACCGGGGGAGTCCGCGGCCGGCCCGAAACGCCGCCAGATGCTCCCGCCCGGCGTCCCCGACCCCAACGAGTGGGGCCCCCTCAAGGGCCAACTCCCCCCACCCCCCGCCCGAGGCGCGGCCACCGACCGCCCGGCCCGCCGCACACGCACAGCAACGACCGGCCGGACCCCGACCCCGGACGCCCCCACGCCGCCGCAGCCCGAACAGCCCCCGCGCCACCCCCGCCCGGCGGCGGAGGGTTCGGCGAGTCAGTCGGCGGCGGGTACGACTTCGGACGCTCCGGCCGGCCCGCCGCCAGTGTCGGGGCAGCCGCCGCGCCGCAGCCGTTCGGCGGCGGAGGGTTCGGCGAGTCAGTCGGCCGGGGGTACGACTTCGGACGCTCCGGCCGGCCCGCCGCCGGCGTCCGGGCAGCCCCCGCGCCGTACCCGCTCGGCGGCGGAGGGTTCGGCGAGTCAGTCGGCGGGGGGTACGTCTTCGGATGCTCCGGTCGGCCCGTCGCGTCGCACGCGTTCGGCGGCGGAGGGTTCGGCGAGTCAGTCGGCGGCGGGTACGACTTCGGATGCTCCGGCTGGCCCGTCGCGTCGCACGCGTTCGGCGGCGGAGGGTTCGGCGAGTCAGTCGGCGGGGGGTACGTCTCCGGATGCTCCGGTCGGCCCGGCGCGTCGCACGCGTTCGGTGGCGGAGGGTTCGGCGAGTCAGTCGGCGGGGGGTACGTCTCCGGACGCTTCGACCGGCCCGCCGCCGGCGTCCGGGCAGCCCCCGCGCCGTACCCGCTCGGCGGCGGAGGGTTCGGCGAGCCAAACGGCTGCGGGCGCCGCTTCGGACGCTTCGGCCGGCCCCCCTCCCGCCGCCACGCCCTCGCGTCGCGCCCGCACCGCGTCGGAAGGCTCGGCGAGCCAGCGCGCCATCCCTGCCCCTTCGCCCCGGCCCCGCCGCACCTCGGGCAGCCCGGACGCCCCCTGGCACCACGCCCGCCCCGCTTTCGACACCCCGACGCCGGAGCCGGAGCCTGAGGCGAAGGCGAAGGCAGAGACGGGTGCGGGTGCGGGAGCAGCGGCGGAGGCGAAGTCGAAGGCCGAGCCGAAGACCGACCCGCAGTCGAGGACCGACCCGGAGGCGGGTGCGAAGACAGGAGCGGAGCCGACGTCCGGGCCGACGCCCGAGTCCTCGACCGAGACGCCCAAGCCAGCGCCCGCGCCCGCGCCGGAGCCAGGCGCTGAGCCCAAGGTCGAGCCCGAGCCTGCCCCTCGGCCCGAGCCCGAGTCGCCCCAGCCCGAGCCACGCGCTGAGCCCGAGGCGGCCCCACAGCCTGAACCCGCCCCTCGGCCCGAGCCCGAGTCGCCTGAGCCCGAGTCACCCGGCACCCCCGACGACAACGGAACGCCCGCCCCCGGCCGCACCACCGAACCCAAGCCCGAGCCCGAACCCGAACCCGACTTCGGCCCCGAACCCCCCACAGGAGGCGCGCAGTGACCGACGCTCTGGACGTCGCCCTGCGACTCCTCATCGTCTTCGTCGTCTTCCTGACCTTCCCCTTGATCATCGGCCAGACCGAGCACAAGGTGATGGCCCACATGCAGGGCCGCCTCGGCCCCATGTACGCCGGCGGCTTCCACGGCTGGGCCCAACTCGTCGCCGATGGCGTCAAGTTCGCCCAGAAGGAAGACATCGTCCCGGCCGGCGCGGACCGCCGGGTCTTCCAACTCGCCCCCGCCGTCGCCCTCCTGCCCTACCTCCTCGTCCTCCTCGCCATCCCGATCGGCCCGGGCGAGGGCGCCGTCGGCGAGGTCATCGACGCGGGCGTCTTCTTCGTCCTCGCCGTGATGGGCGTCGGCGTCCTCGGCTCCCTCATGGCCGGCTGGGCCTCCGCCAACAAGTTCTCCCTCCTCGGCGGCCTGCGCACCGCCGCCCAGCTCCTCGCCTACGAACTCCCGATGCTGCTCACGGCCGCCTCCGTGGCGATGGCCGCCGGCACCGTCTCCCTAGTCGGCATCGTCGACGCCTTCGAGTGGTGGTGGCTGCCCTGGCAGATCGTCGGCGCGCTCGTCTTCTTCGTCGCCGGTCTCGCCGAACTCCAGCGCCCGCCCTTCGACATGCCCGTCGCCGACTCGGAGATCATCTTCGGTGCCTACACCGAGTACACCGGCCTCCGCTTCGCACTGTTCCTCCTCGCCGAGTACGCCGGCATCGTCGTCCTGTGCGGCCTGACCACCGTCCTCTTCCTCGGCGGCTGGCACGGCCCCTGGGGCGCCGACGGCCTCGGCTGGGTCTGGACCCTCCTGAAGACCGCCGTCCTCGCCTTCGTCGTCATCTGGCTCCGCGTGACCTACCCCCGTCTGCGCGAGGACCAGCTCCAGAAGCTCTCCTGGACCCTCCTCGTCCCCCTCTCCCTCGCCCAGATCGCCCTCACCGGCATCGTCAAGGTGGTGATCCGGTAACCATGGCCCCCATCCCCGGCAGCGGCCTCGCCAAAGGTCTGGCCGTCACCCTGCGCACGATGACGCGCAAGACCGTCACCGAGCAGTACCCGGACGTCCAGCCCGAACTCCCGCCCCGCACCCGCGGCGTCATCGGGCTCTTCGAGGAGAACTGCACGGTCTGCATGCTGTGCGCCCGCGAGTGCCCGGACTGGTGCATCTACATCGACTCCCACAAGGAGACCGTCCCGCCCGCGGCCCCCGGCGGCCGTGAGCGCAGCCGCAACGTCCTGGACCGTTTCGCCATCGACTTCTCCCTCTGCATGTACTGCGGTATCTGCATCGAGGTCTGCCCCTTCGACGCCCTCTTCTGGTCCCCGGAGTTCGAGTACGCGGAGACCGACATCCACGAACTCACCCACGAGCGCGACAAGCTCCGCGAGTGGATGTGGACCGTCCCCTCGCCCCCGGCCCTCGACCCCGCCGCCGAGGAACCCAAGGAACTGGCCGCCGCCCGCAAGACCGCCGAGAAGCTCGCGGCCACCCAGGCCACCCAGGCCACCCGGAGCGAGCCGGCCGACACCGAGGGAGAAGCCACATGACCCTCTCCCAGGCACCGCAGGGCTTCCTCTCCCCGACGGGGGTCGAGATCGCCTTCGTCCTCGTCGGCCTCGTCACCTTCGGCGCCGCGCTCGTCACCGTCACCACCCGGCAGCTGGTGCACGCCGCCCTGTGGCTGGTGGTGGCGCTCGGCGGCCTCGCCGTCGAGTACCTCCTGCTCACCGCCGAGTTCATCGCCTGGGTGCAGGTCCTCATCTACGTCGGTTCCGTCGTCGTCCTCCTCCTCTTCGGACTGATGCTCACCAAGGCCCCCATCGGCCGCTCCCCGGACGCCGACTCCGGCAACCGCTGGGCCGCCCTCACGGTGGCCGTCGCCTCGGCCGCCGCCCTCGTCTGGGTCGTGGTCGACGCCTTCCGCGCCACCTGGATCGACCTGGACGGCCCGGCCGCCGGCTCCACGAAGGCCACCGGCGAGAGCCTCTTCCGGCACTGGGTCCTCCCCTTCGAGGCGCTCTCCGTCCTCCTGCTGGCCGCCCTGGTCGGCGCGATCGTCCTGTCCCGCAAGGCGAAAGCGGAAGCGCCCCCCACCGACCCGAAAGCCACCCGCCCGCCCAAGGCCACCCGCCCGCCCAAGGCCACCCGCCCGCCCAAGGCCACCCGCCCGCCCAAGGCCCCCGCCGACCCCACTGGACCCGAGTCAGCGAAGGGAGGCGCAAGCTGATGCACCTCGCCTATCCCGTCGTGCTCTCCGCCCTCCTCTTCTGCACGGGCCTGTACGGCGTCCTCGCCCGCCGCAACGCGATCCTCGTCCTGATGTCCGTCGAACTGATGCTCAACGCGGTCAACCTCAACCTCGTCGCCTTCGACGTCTGGCTCAGCAGGACCGCCGAGGAGACCCTGCACTCCGGCCAGGCCCTGACCCTGTTCACGATCACCATCGCCGCCGCCGAGATCGGCATCGGCCTGGCGATCGTCCTCGCGGTCCACCGCAACCGAGGCACCGCCGACATCGACAAGCTCCGCGACACCGCCGAGCACCCCGACGACCCCGACGGCACCCCGGGCCCGGACCCCGACGCCACCCCCGGCCCCGACGGCACCCGCGCGCACGGTCTGCCCGGCCGCCCCGAGCGGAGCGAGAAGGCTGAGGCCACCGCGTGACCACGACCACCCTCGCCGTCCTCGTCCCCCTCCTCCCGTTCCTCGGCGCCGCCGCCGGCCTGCTCCTCGGCCGCACCGCCCCCGGCTTCGTCCGCCCCCTCGCCGTACTGCCGACCCTGGCGGCCTTCGCCCTGGCCGTCCTGGTCGCCGTGCGCCAGGGCGGCGACCGCGCCGCCGAGGCGGCCACCCAGCTCACCCCCACCGGCTCGGTCCCGATCGACCTCGCCCTGTACATCGACGGCTTCGCCGCCCTCGTCGCCGTCCTGGTCGGCCTGGTCGCCACCTGTGTGCAGATCTACTCGACCGGCTACCTCCGCGACGACCCCCGGTACCCCTCCTACGCCGCCCTCGTCTCCCTCTTCACCTCCGCGATGCTCCTAGTCGTCTACTCCGGCGACCTGATGGTGCTTCTGGTCGGCTGGGAGATCATGGGCATCTGCTCGTACTTCCTGGTCGGCCACTACTGGGAGACCCCGGAGGCCCGCGCCGCCTCCCTGAAGGCCTTCCTGGTCACCAAGCTCGGTGACGTCCCCTTCCTGATCGGTCTGTTCGCCCTCGCCACGGACGCCGGGTCGTTCCGCATCACGCGGATCCTCGCCACCGTCGCCGACGGCGGCCTCGACCACCCCACGCTCGTCGCCCTCCTGCTGCTCGCCGGAGTCGCCGGCAAGTCGGCCCAGTTCCCCCTCCACACCTGGCTGCCCGACGCGATGGCGGGCCCCACGCCCGTCTCCGCGCTGATCCACGCCGCGACGATGGTCGCCGCCGGTGTCTACTTCGTCGCCCGTCTCCTCCCGGTCTTCGCCGCCTCCGCGGCGGCCCTGATCGTCCTCGCCGTCATGGCCGCGCTCACCATGGCGGGCTCGGGCCTCGCCGCCCTCGCCCAGGACGACATCAAGCGCGTCCTCGCCTACTCGACGATCGGCCAGCTCGGCTACATGACCGGCGCCCTCGCCGTCGCCGACCGTGGCGCCGCCGTCTTCCACCTCCTCTCGCACGGCGCCTTCAAGGCGCTGCTGTTCCTCGCGGCCGGCGTGATCATCCACGCGTCCGGCACCAACTCCCTGGCCGCCATGTCCCGCATGAGCCACCTCCGCGCCCGCGTCCCCGACGCCTTCTGGACGATGACCGTCGCGCTGCTCGCCCTCGCGGCGATCCCGCCCTTCAGCGGTTTCTTCTCCAAGGAGTCCGTCCTCGGAGCCGCCGAGCACGCCGCCACCGGGCACACCGTCACGGGCCCCGTCGACCACGTCCCGGCCGCCGCCGGCTGGACCGTCCTGGTCGCCGGTGTCCTCACGGCCCTGCTCACCGCCGCGTACGCCGCCCGGCTGTGGCTGCTGGCCTTCCGCGGCGAGGGCACCGAGGCCCCCGACCACGGCCGTCAGCCGCTCACCATGACGGTCGTCCTCTGGGTACTCGCCGTCCCGTCTCTCGCCCTCGGCGCACTCGCCTACGGCAGGCTCCCCGACTGGTTCGACGGCGACGACCTGGCCCCCACCCTCACCACGTCCGTCCTCGGCACGGGCGCCGCCCTGATCGGCGCTCTGGCGACCTACGCGGCCTGGCGGTACACCACGGCCGTGGCCCACCCACCGCTGGGCGCGGTCGCGGCCCACCCCGACGCGGACGCCGGCACCGTCGAGGCGGAGGCCATCGCCAGCCACACCCCCGCCTACGGCGACGTGGCCTCGGCACCCGACCCGGCGGACCCGGGCCGCCTCCTGCTCGGCCCGCTGCACCGCCACGCCGCCGCCGGCTTCCACCTCGACGCCGTCTACTCGGCCCTCTTCGTCCGCCCGGTCCTGGCCGGCGCGCGTCTCGTCCGGTTCCTCGACCGCGAGGTCGTCGACACCTATGTGAGCGGCGCGGGCGCCCTGCCCCGCCTGCTGGGCGCGGCCGTACGCAAGGCCCAGACCGGCAACGTCCAGACCTATGTGAGCGCGCTGCTCGCCGGCACCGTCGTCCTGGTGGTCGCCGCCCTCGTCGTCGCCACGGGAGCGTGAGCAGGCGTGATCGATATCAACGAGTCCGTGATGCAGGTCCTTCTGGCGTTGATCGTCGTCGGCCCGCTCCTCGGCGCCGCCGCCGCTCTCCTGCCGGCCCCGCCCGGACTGAAGGGGAAGTCACCCGAGCAGGCCGTGCTCCGCCACGGGATCACCGTGACCGGTGCGGTGCTCATCGCCGCGATCGTCCTCGCGCTCGGCTTCGACCACGACCAGCCGTCGAAGATGCAGGCCAGCACGGACATCAGTTGGATTCCGGCACTCGACGTGCGCATCCACCTCGGCATCGACGGCATCTCCCTCCCCCTCCTGGTCCTGACCGCGCTGCTGACCTTCCTCTGCGCGCTCTACTCCTACTTCAAGATGCCCGCGGGCCCGTCCCCGAAGGCCTTCGTCGCCCTGCTGCTCGTCCTGGAGTCCGGCACCCTCGCGACCTTCGCCGTCCTCGATCTGCTGCTGTTCTTCCTGGCGTTCGAGACGGTGCTCATCCCGATGTACTTCCTCATCGCCCGCTGGGGCGGTGAGCAACGCACGCGGGCCGCCTGGAAGTTCATCCTCTACACCCTGCTCGGTTCCGTGGTCATGCTGCTGGGCCTGCTCCTGATCGGAATCAAGGCGGGCACATTCGACATGGTGGCACTCGCCACTGACAATCACCCCGCGCTGACCACATCCGTGCAGGTCATCGCCGTTCTGTCGATCGGGATCGGGCTCGCGGTCAAGACCCCGATGTGGCCGCTGCACAGCTGGCTGCCGGACGCCCACACCGCCGCCCCGACCGTCGGCTCGGTCCTGCTGGCCGGCGTCCTGCTGAAGATGGGCACCTACGGGTTCGTCCGCATCCTGCTGCCGATCACCCCGGACGGCTTCCGCACCTTCGCGCCGTACCTCGCCGCCTTCGCGGTCGTGGGCATCATCTACGGCTCCCTCGCCTGCCTCGCCCTCGCCCAGCAGGGCGCCAAGGGCGACCTCAAGCGCCTGATCGCGTACTCCTCCGTCGGCCACATGGGCTTCGTACTGCTCGGCGTCGCCACGATGACCCCGACCGGCGTGAACGGCGCGCTCTTCGCCAACATCGCCCACGGCCTCATCACCGGCCTGCTGTTCTTCCTGGTCGGCGCCCTGAAGGACCGCACCGGCACCACCGACCTCGACGCCCTCGCGCAGGAGACCGGCGCCGCCCTCTACGGCAGGGCGCCCCGCCTCGGCGGCCTCCTCGCCTTCGCCGCCGTGGCCTCCCTCGGACTGCCCGGACTCGCCGGGTTCTGGGGCGAGATGCTGGCCCTGTTCGGCGCGTTCGAGCCCGCCGAGGGCCTCAGCCGCCCGGCCTTCCTCACCTTCATGACGATCGCCGCGTTCGGCACGCTCCTCACGGCCGCGTACCTGCTGATCGTGGTCCGCCGCGTCTGCATGGGCGCGGTCCCGAAGGGACCTCAGGAGGGGCCGGGCCGCACGGACGAACAGACGTACGCCCTCGCGGACGTGCAGACGTACGAGTTCGCGGCCTGGACCCCGCTCGTCGCCCTCACCGTCCTCGCCGGCCTCTGGCCCGCGGCCCTCCTCGGTCTGACCGACCCGGCCGTGCAGCAGCTCCTCGCAGGAGGCACCCGTTGAGCCCCTTGGCCCAGCCGCCGGTCCCGGCCCAGGCAGCCCAGAACCTGGCCGAGCCGGTCGTCCAGTCCGTCGACTGGCTCGCGATCGCGCCGCCCACCGTCGCGGCCGTCGTCGGCCTCGCCGTGCTCGTCGCCGACCTCTTCACCGACGACCGCAGGAAGTCCCTGCTCGGCTGGGTCTCCGTCGCGGGCCTCGCCGTCTCCCTGCTGGCCCTGCTGCCCCTCCTGGACGCCGACCGCGCCACCTTCTGCCTGACCGGCGACCCGGGCGTGTGCAGCTACACCGCCGACCGGTTCACCCTCGTCATCCAGTTCCTCGTCCTCGGTGGCGCCCTCCTGGCCGCCCTGCTGTCCATGACGGCCCTCAGGGACGACCGGAAGAACCTCCCCGAAGGGGAGTTCTGGTTCCTGCTGCTGTCGTCCGCGGCGGGAGCCGCGCTCCTGCCCGCCTCCCGGGACCTCGCGACGCTCGTCGTCGCCCTGGAGGTCGCCTCCCTGCCCGCCTTCGCCCTCGTCGGCATCCGCCAGGGCGACCGGCGGTCCTCCGAGGCGGCCCTGAAGTTCTTCCTGTCGTCCGTCACCGCCACCGCCGTCAGCCTCCTGGGCATCAGCTTCGTCTACGCCACGACAGGCACCCTCTACCTCACCGAGATCGCCGACCGCGTCCAGGACGTCGACGCCCAGCTGCACACCCTCACCCAGGCCGGCGTCGTCCTCACCCTCGTCGGCTTCGCCTTCAAGACGGCAGCCGTCCCCTTCCACTTCTGGGTCCCCGACACCTACGTGGGCGCCCCCCTGCCCGTCGCCGCCTACCTCTCCGTGGTCGGCAAGGCGGTCGGCTTCTCCGGGCTGATCCTCGTCACCGTCGTCGCCCTCCCGTCGTACGCCGACGTCTGGGGCCCCGCCCTCGCCGTGCTGGCCGCCCTCACGATGACCGTCGGCAACCTCGGCGCCCTGAAACAGGGCTCCACGCGCGCGTACAGCGCGGTCCGGCTGCTCGCCTGGTCCTCCGTCGGCCAGGCCGGCTACCTCCTCGTCCCGATCGCGGCGGCGGCCTACGCCGACGACACCGCCGACGCCGAGAAGGCGGTCGGCTCCACCGTCGCCTACGCCCTGATGTACGCCGCCGTGAACCTCGGCGCCTTCGCCGTGGCCGCCCTCGTCGGCCGTACGAGGTCCCTGAACCGGCTCGACGACTACCGGGGCCTGTACGCGTCGAGCCCCCTGTCCGCGCTGCTGCTGGCCTTCTTCCTGCTCTGCCTCGCCGGACTGCCGCCGGGGATCATCGGTCTGTTCGCCAAGGTCACCGTCTTCTCGGCGGCCGTGGACGCGGGCCTCGGCTGGCTCGCCGTCGTGATGGCCGTCAACGTGGTGATCGCCCTCTTCTACTACCTCCAGTGGACGGCCCTGCTGTTCCGCGCCCCCGAGGGCGACACCGCCGGCGCGCCCGCACCGCACCGGGTCCCCGCTCCGCTCACCCTGGTCCTCGTCCTCACCGGCATCGTCGCCGTGGCCCTGTCCGGCGCCCCCCAGCTCGTCCTGCGCTTCGCCGACCTCGGCCTCTTCTAGGGCCTGTCGTCACATTCCCGTCTGCCCCACGACGCCATGCACGCACTCTCGCCGCACCGGGCATACACCCAAGTACATCCAGTACGAGGGTGTATGCCCGGCACGCCGAGAGCACGCACCTGACGCCGCGGGGCCGCTCTCCGGGCGACGACGGGAATTTGACGACAGCCCCTAGCGCACCGCGGCCCCGCCCTCACCCGCGCGGCCCCCCGCCCCCACCCGCGCGGCCCGCGGCCGGGCCGCGCGCACCAGGGAACTCGCGCTCCCCGCCTGGCGTTGACCCGTACGGGAGGGTCCACTGAGAAGTGGAGTCGACAGCAACAGCGAGCAAAGGGTTCCCCTGCCGCACGACCTGGAGGGCGTACCGTGCACCGCCGGCACAACGGGCTCAGGACCGCCGTACTCCTCGGGGGACTGTCCGCACTCATCATCGTCATCGGAAGCCTCTTCGGTCGTACGGGCCTGATCATCGCGGTCGTCGTCGCCCTCGGCACGAACGCCTACGCATACTGGAACAGCGACAAGCTGGCTCTACGCGCGATGCGCGCCCGTCCGGTCAGCGAGTTCGAGGCGCCGGCGCTCTACCGCATGGTCCGCGAGCTCTCCATGCAGGCTCGCCAGCCGATGCCGCGCCTGTACATCTCCCCGACGGACGCCCCGAACGCCTTCGCGACCGGCCGCAACCCGCGCAACGCGGCCGTGTGCTGCACCGACGGCATCCTCCGCCTGCTCGACGAGCGCGAGCTGCGCGGTGTCATCGGCCATGAGCTGAGCCATGTCTACAACCGCGACATCCTCATCTCGTCGGTCGCCGGCGCCCTCGCCTCCGTGATCATGTTCCTGGTGAACTTCGCCTGGCTGATCCCCATCGGCCGCTCGGACGACGACGACGGCCCCGGCCTCCTCGGCATGCTGCTGATCATGATCCTGGGCCCCCTCGCGGCGTCCCTCATCCAGCTCGCGATCAGCCGCTCCCGGGAGTACGAGGCGGACGCCTCCGGCGCCCAGCTCACCGGTGATCCACTTGCTCTCGCCAGTGCACTTCGCAAACTGGAAACGGGTACGAAGCAGCTTCCGCTGCCCCCCGAGCCCCGGATCGAGACCGCGAGCCACATGATGATCGCGAACCCCTTCCGGCCGGGCCGGGGATTCTCCAAGATGTTCTCGACACATCCGCCGATGGCGGAACGCATCGCCCGACTCGAGAAGATGGCAGGTCCCCCGCAGTGAAGACCGTACTGAACATCATCTGGCTGATCCTCAGCGGCTTCTGGCTCTTCCTCGGCTATCTGTTCGCAGGGTTGCTTCTGTGCATCACGATCATCGGCATCCCGTTCGGGATCGCGTCGTTCCGCATCGGGATCTACGCCCTGTGGCCCTTCGGGTACAGCGCCGTCGAGCGCCGTGACGCGGGCGCGCCCTCCTGCCTGGGCAACATCCTGTGGCTGGTCCTGGCGGGCTGGTGGCTGGCGCTGACGCACATCTTCACCGGCCTCGTCCTGTGCGTCACGATCATCGGCATCCCCTTCGGCATCGCCAACTTCAAACTCGTCCCCGTCTCGCTGATGCCCCTGGGCCGCGAGATCGTCCGCTCCGACCAGCCGTTCGCCCCGTCACGCGCCTACTGAGGCCTGCCCGACGGTTCCCGCCGTCCGGCGCTAGCGCGGCGCGCGGTCCGCCCCCGCGCGCCGACCGAGCCGCCGTACGCCGTACACGGCCGCCCCCAGGCCCAGTATGGCCGCCCCCGCGCCCACCGAGGACGCGGGCAGCGAGAACGCCAGGACGGCGCACCCGGCGAGGCCGACCACCGGCACCACCCGGGCGACGGGCGCCGAACTCAGTGTCCACGCGGACGCGTTGGCGACCGCGTAGTACGCGAGGACACCGAACGACGAGAACCCGATCGCGCCGCGCACGTCCACCGTGGCGGCCAGTACGGCCACCACGGCACCGACGGCCAGCTCCGCCCGGTGCGGCACCTGGAAGCGGGGGTGCACGGCGGCGAGCGCACCGGGCAGATGCCGGTCCCGGGCCATCGCGAGGGTCGTGCGGGAGACCCCCAGAATCAGCGCCAGCAGCGACCCGAGCGCGGCCACGGCGGCCCCCACCCGCACCACGGGCACCATCCCGGGCACCCCGGCCGCCCGTACGGCCTCGGCCAGCGGTGCCGAGGCCGCCCCCAGCCCACCGGACCCCAGCACGGCGAGCGCGGCCACCGCCACGGCCGTGTACACGACCAGCGCGATGCCCAGCGCGAGCGGGATCGCACGCGGGATGGTGCGCGCCGGATCCCGTACCTCCTCACCCAGGGTCGCGATCCGCGCGTAACCGGCGAACGCGAAGAACAGCAGCCCGGCCGCCTGGAGCACGCCACCCAGGCCGCCGGACGTCCCGATGTCCAGCCGCCCGGCGTCGGCCTCGGCGGACCCGAGGCACACCACCACGACGGCGGCGAGGACGGCCAGCACGACGGCCACGATCACCCGCGTGAGCCAGGCCGACTTCTGCACCCCGCCGTAGTTCACGGCTGTCAGCGCCACCACGGCCGCCACCGCGACGGCGTGCGCCTGCCCCGGCCACACGTACGCCCCCACGGTCAGCGCCATCGCCGCGCACGAGGCCGTCTTGCCGACGACGAACGCCCAGCCGGCCAGATACCCCCAGAACTCCCCGAGCCGCTCGCGCCCGTACACGTAGGTGCCGCCCGACGCCGGATACACGGCCGCCAGCCGCGCCGACGACATCGCGTTGCAGTACGCGACGACCGCCGCGATCCCGAGTCCGAGGAGCAGCCCCGACCCGGCGGCGCGCGCCGCCGGGCCCAGCGCCGCGAAGATGCCCGCGCCGACCATCGCCCCGAGCCCGACGACGACCGCGTCGCCGACCCCGAGCGTGCGGCGCAGCCCGGTGCCCGATCCGCCTTGTGTCATGCGCCGCACCCTACTGATCAGCGCAACCACCAGGTGTCATGCGGGCGTCCTGACGGACAACAAGGGCAGGACAGACAGCGGGCACGGCCGGATCACCCGGCCGCTGTGGGGGGAAACACAGCACAGGTACGGCACGAAAGGGCAGGTGCACGGCATGAGCATCATCGGCTGGATCGTTCTGGGGCTGTTGGCCGGCGCCATCGCCAAGTTCCTGCTGCCGGGCCGGGACCCGGGCGGCTTCATCGTCACGACCCTCATCGGCGTGGCGGGCGCCTTCATCGGCGGCTGGATCTCCGCCCGCTGGCTGGACCACCCGATCTCCGAGAACTTCTACGACGGCGCCACCTGGGCCGCCGCGATCGGCGGTTCCCTGGTCCTGCTGATCGCCTACCGCATCCTGTTCGGCCACTCCCGCCGCTGACCGCGCCTCACCCGCACAAGGGGTGGGCGCCGGGCGACCCCGCCCGGCGCCCACCCCTCGTCGTACGGGCTCTGGCTACCGCTCGTCACCGGTAGTTGACGAACTGCACCGCGAAGTCGAAGTCCTTGCCCTTGAGCAGGGCGATCACGGCCTGGAGGTCGTCGCGGCTCTTGGAGCTGACGCGGAGCTCGTCGCCCTGGACCTGGGCCTTGACGCCCTTGGGACCCTCGTCACGAATGATCTTCGCCACCTTCTTGGCGTTCTCCTGGGAGATGCCCTCCTCGATCGACGCGAAGATCTTGTACTCCTTGCCGGACAGCTGGGGCTCACCCGCGTCCAGCGACTTCAGGGAGATCCCGCGCTTGATCAGCTTGGACTGGAAGACGTCGAGGATGGCCTTCACCCGGTCCTCGCTGTTCGCCTCCATGAGGATCTTCTCGCCGGACCACGAGATCGAGGCGCCGACGCCCTTGAAGTCGTAGCGCTGGGAGATCTCCTTGGCGGCCTGGTTGAGGGCGTTGTCGACCTCCTGCCGCTCGACCTTCGAGACGATGTCGAAACTGGAGTCGGCCATGTGCTGTGGCTCCTTGTATCGGTGTATCGGGAGGCGACAAGCCTAGCCACACCGCCCCCGGGAGCACTGATCAATCAGGTGGCGAAGCACCCCCGAGCATCAGGTATCGTTTACGACGTCGCCACGGAGCGCCGCCGAAAAGCGGTTCGAAGGACGACGAATCCCAGGCGGTGTGCCCGAGTGGCCAATGGGAGCGGACTGTAAATCCGTCGGCTTAGCCTACCCAGGTTCGAATCCTGGCGCCGCCACGTGGAAAAGACGGCCCCTGAGCTGCGAAAACGCAGCGCAGGGGCCGTCTGTGTGTGCGGCGAGAGACGGGTGGACTGTCTCACCGTGCCTCGCACTTTCTCGCTCTCTACCAGTAGTTCTGGACGGGGCGTGGACGGGGATTTCAGCCCCGACCAGGGGTTATGGGGGTGGTGTGGGGTCAGCCGTCCAGACGGGCGGAGATCTTCGCGTTGGCGGCATCGTCCCCGCCCCGTAGGAACTTGGCGTACACCCGGAAGAGGACGGCCACACTGTGTCCGGCGCGGGCCGCAACGATCTGCGGTTCCACTCCAGCGCTGAGCCACGTGGACACGGCCGTGTGTCGAAGATCATATGGACGCTTGGCAAGCTTCGTCGCGCACTCCTGCGGACTCAGCACCTCTTGCCGAGCATTCGCCCACACTTCGCCATAGCCACTCTCCTGCACCATGCCGCCGCGCGCCGTACGGAACAGCCGGCCGTCGGGGGCGACCCCGTGGACGGTGATGTGCCACCGCAGGAGTGCCACGAGCCGGGGCGGGATGGGCACGGGCCGAACGGCCTTGCGGGAACGGTGCTTGAGCCCCTTCTGGTCGTGAGCCTCGCCGGAGTCAGTCCACGGTCGGCCGGCTCGCGGACGGCTTTCGCGGAGCATGATCCGGCCCCATCCGCGACGGGGCAGATGAACGTCGGACACCAGCAGACCGACCGTTTCGCCGGGGCGTGCGGCTGAGTAGAGGATGCAGCCGAAGAACGCTTCCAGGTGGCGCCCGCGGGCCCCCTGCGCGCGCACGCCGGCCAAGAGCCGTTCCGCCAACTCCGGATCAGGCACGCACTCGGGGTCGACTTCCTCGTCTACCTTCTCGGGGGCCTTCCACTGGAGTGCGTGCATGGGGTTCTCTGCCAGCATCTCGGCGTCGACTGCGTAGCCGAGTGCCTGATGGAAGATGGCTCGCTTCCTGGCTATCACGGACCCTGCGGAGGTCTTCCCGTCCATCCGCTTGGAGCAGGCGTTCAGGGCGCGACGCACCAGCATCTTTTCCGAGAGGGCCGAAACGGGGAGCGACTTCCGCTCGAACCACGCCAGTACTTCCTTCACGTCCGGCGGGGGTTCCTCGTCCCACCGCTTGACGTTGAAGGCCCAGCTATAGAGCGCGCGCCGCACGAGACGGTGATCGGCCATGCCCCGTGTGTCCTTGACGATGATGGGGGTCACGGTGGCCATGGCCTCGGCGAGGTTCTTGCGGGTGGTCGCGGGGGAGTGGTCCCACTTCATCTCGATGTAGTCCCGAGCGTGCTGGTACCAGGGAATGTCTTTCTCCTTCTGGACCATCGACTTGGGCAACCCGCTCTCCACGTCGAACGGTTCGCCCTCGCGCGTCGCCGTGACGAGTTGGGCCCGCCTGCTTTCGGCGAGCCCAGAGGTAAGGAACGACTCCGAGTGCGGACGGGTGCCGACCTGCCAACGGAGCTGATAGGGCTTGCGGTACGGCCGCTTGCGAATGGCCCAGATTCGTACGGTGTAGCTCCACTCGGTCACGCAACCTCCAGGTCGTTCAGGAACGCGTCGAGGACGCTGCGGCGCATGCGGAGGTGGCCGTTCGGGAGCCGGCGGACTTCCGGGGCGTAGCCACGGTTTCGCCAGCGGTAGTAAGTGGCGCGGGTTATGCCGATTTCGTCGAGAGCGTCGGACAGCGGAACCCACTCGTCAGCAGGGGCGCGGCGCCGACGGGAAGCGGCAGTCACGGTGAGATCTCCTGAGAGTCGAAGCGTGCAGGAGTACGGGGCTCTTGGCCCCCTCTGGGAAGTCCGCTACCTCCGCTACCTCCGCTACCTCGCAGGTCAGGGGCCTGCTGGAGGTAGCGGATGGGGGTAGCGGTAGCGGATGAGTAGCGTTGGGGTAGCGGCTCGCGCGGCGTTTGCCGCTACCCCGTTACTGCTGGTCAGACCATGTTTTCGGTGCCGGGTAGCGGAGGTAGCGGATTCTCCGGGGGTGGGGGGCAGTAGCGCTGCCAGGCGTCGTGGAGATCGGTGGCGTAGTAGCCCTTGAGGACGCTTCCGCCGGTCTTGATGTTGCGGGGCGCGATGGGGTCGCCGTCGGTGGTGACGTACTCGGAGAGCATTCGGGAGAGTCGCCGGTTGTCGAGCGGCTTGCCGTTCAGATCGGCCCATGGGGCGTCGTCGAGGGCGTTGAGCCGGTCGAGTATCGCGACCGTGGGAAGGCGGTCGATGCCGCTCATCACGTGGTCGCGCAGATCGGTGAGCAGGCGGATACCGATGCTGCCCTTGTCGTTGATCTGCGAGGCCTTGACCAGCGTCAGGCACGCTTCCCGGGCCCGCTTCGGCCAGTCCCCGCCGGCCGCGTCCGCGATCGCGATGAGCGGTTCCCACACGTCGGCGGGCCGGTCGGCGACGCCGTCGGGCATCTCCGGGAACACGTCCGTGACCTGCTTCTGAACGGTTTCGGCCCACTTGGCGAGCAGGTCTCGGAGTTGGTTGCCCTCGCGCACGTGGATGCGAGTGCGGAACTGTTCGACCTTTTCGTTGCGGGCCCGGCGGCGCATGCGGATGATGACGGAGCGGGTCATGATCGTGTCGGGGAGGTTGCCGAGTCCGGCGACAGCGACGGCGCAGTACGCAGGGAACCCCTGTACCTGCTGGTTGGCGCCGTCTCCCACGCACCGGTACATCTCCCGCCCGCGTGTGTGGCCGGCGTTGATGAACCCCCGGAGCTGTTCGTTCTCGCCTGCCTTCGGCCCGAAGATCGTGTCGATCTCGTCGAAGAGGATCGTGGGCCGCCCTCCGTCGACACCGGACACGGACCGGAAGAGCGCTGCGGCGGACGCGTCCACGGCGGCCATGGAGCGCGGCACGAGCGTTTCGACGACTTCCAGTGCCCGCGACTTCCCCGACCCCGGCTCGGGGGACAGGAACGCGAGCCGGGGGGTGGAGTCGAACGCGTCGAGCAGGTGGGCGTGCGCGTCCCACAGCGTGACGGCGACGTAGGCGGCTTCGGTGGGGAAGACGTTGAAGCGGCGGTGGAAGGCTTCGACGTGGTTGAGCAGCGCGGCCCCGTCGATGGCGGGTGTGGTGGGGGTCGCCTCACTCATGCGGCGGTCCTCCCTTTCTGGGAGCTCCCGAGCAGGCGTGGCCTGCTGCGGGTCGGGGGGAAGAGCTGAAAGGACGGCCTTGCGGCCGTCGTCCCTCTTGCCACGGCCCAAGCCGTTGGCCGGGGCATGCGGGCGCGGTCGGCTGGTCGGTGGGGTGGGAGGCTTTTCAGGGGCGGGGCGGGTGTTCACGCGGCCTCCCGGGGCCGGGCGGTGCGGATCGACCACTCCAGGGCGCTGCGGATGGTGGCCCGGCACTCGGTGGCCGTGAGTCCGGCCGCCTCCCCCGCCCCCTGAAAAGCCTCCTCGACCCGGTCTCGGGTGATCTCGCCCCAAGCGACGAACCGCCCCAGGGCGCGGGCGCCCGCCAACAGCCGCTCGTTACGCCCGCCCTCCTTGCTTCCCCGGACGGCTTCCGTCTCGCGTTCGAGGGCGACCTCGGCTCGGCGGGTTCCCTGTCCGGGGATCAGGAGTGGGGCGGACACCGTGGCGGGCCTGGACGGCTCGACAAGCAGCGCGGCGACCCAGGGCGGCAGCGGGGCCACGGGGCTGTTGTCGGTGACCTCGTAGGCGCCCTGGGGGGTGGTGCTGCCGGGGGCGACGACGTAGCCGCCCCACGCGCGGGTGTCGATGTGCGGTCCGAGCCGGTTGACGCTGTTCCTCAACCGGCCGCCAGCCGGGGCGGTGAAGTACAGGTGACAACCCCCGCTCGGGGTCCGCACCCGGTACGTGGCCGGAAGGGTCTTGCCGGCGCGCTCGCAGAGCGCCTGCAACGAAGCGGCGCCGTCAGGCGCTCCTTCTTCCTCTTCCGGCTTGCACACGTCCAGGTCAATCACGAGCAGACTGGCCGGCCCGGTCGCGATGCCGACGTTGTAGCGCCGTTGCGCCCATGCGGCCTGGATCAGCTCGGGCGCGAGGGTGGCGCGTTGCTCGGGGGTGCGGTGGCCGCCCTGGCAGCGCCCGGTGCCGGGGCACGAGCGTTCGGGGTGTCCGGCAGGGCGCTTGGTGCCGGGGTGCAGGGGGATGACGGGCCAGCCGCGCTCTGCGGAGCACAGCGCGGCGGCGAGCAGATGCAGGCAGCCCAGGTCCACGGCGGGGATGTCGACGACGCTGATGACCTCGCTCATACCTCGCCCCCGTCCTGCGCGGGGCGGGTGCTGGTCGACACGGTGCGGAGCACGCGCTCGCGCCAGCGCATGGCGTAGTCGAAGCAGTTGGCGCAGTTCTTGTGTAGGTGGCCGGGCAGCGGCGGACGCTTGCGGGCGTGGTAGCTCCAGGCGGCGGAGTCAGCCGACGCAAGCAGGTGGCCGACGCGTTCCAGGCCGAGGGTCTTGAAGCCGAAGCCGTGGAGTTTGAAGCCGTGGGCGGCCATGGCGGTGACGATCGCGGCGCCCTGACGGGTGGACTGCAACCGGCACACCGAGCCCAACCCGACCACGGGTTCGGCCCGCAGGTCCACCCCGGCGCTCTCGTACAGCTCCACGCACCGCTCGTATGCCGGCACGTTGTCGCCTTGAAGGACGGGAGCGATGCGCAGGTCCGGGGCGAGGGAGCGCAGTTCGAGGAAGTTGGCGACGGTGCGGCGCTGGTGTTCGGCAACGCTCAGGTGCGTGCCGACGAACACGTTCGGCCCGGCCTTACCGCCATGAATGATCAGGTCCTCGCACATCCAGTCCTGCGGTGCGGCCCAGTCATAGGGGCCCACGTGCTCCCAAATGCGCCGCAGATCCTGCACGTACTGGCGGGGGGTGCGCGTCCAGCGGCCGTTGCGCTGGAGTTCCGAGAACCCGCCGGAGTCCACCGCGTACGGGCCGAGTGCCGGATACAGCTTGGCCGCGTTCACGAAGTGCTCGGACTTCAGGAACAGCGGCTTGTCGGTGAGCTTGACCCAGTGGCGTTTGTGGGTGGTCAGGTAGAACCGCATCCCCGCCGGCGGCGCGGCCGGGAGCTCCTGGCCGGCGCGGGCCAGGGCGTGTGAGTGGGGCTGGGGATGTCCTCGCCCGATGCGGGTGGCTTGCGTCATGCTGGAGACCTCCACAGGTCTGTTGAGGGTCTGGTGGACAAGGGCGGCCCCGCGTTCTTTGGCGAGAGGTGGGGGCCGCCCTTGGCGCAGCTAGAACGGGGGTTCGTCGCTGGACTGCGAGCCGGCCGGAGTGCCGGTCTTGGCCCAGGCGTCGTCACCGGACGGAGCGGACTGCGGGGCCCTGCGGGCGTTGACGGTGACGGTGGTGAAGCGGACGGATGCGCCGATGTCGTCGACCTCGACGGCGAGCATGGAACGCTTGTCGCCCTCGGGGGTGGTCCAGTCGTGCTGCCGCATCCGCCCCGACGCGACCACGCGCGAGCCCTTGGCGAGGCTTTCGGCGACGTGCTCGGCAAGCTGTCGCCAGGCGGCGCAGCGGTAGAAGGCGGTGGTGCCGTCCTTCCACTGGTTGCTGTTGCGGTCGAAGCTGCGCGGGGTCACGGCGATCGTGAACTTCGCGAGCGCGGCGCCGCCCTCGGTGAACTTCAGCTCGGGGTCGTCGGTCAGGTTGCCGACGAGGGTGATGGGGGTCTCTCCGAACGACATGAACGGTCCTTTCGAGGTCAGTGCTTGCGGGTGAGGCGGAGGGTGATGCCGCCGATGCCGAGGGGTCCGGCGGCGGTCGCGATGACGGTGACGGCGTGGGCGGTGGCGTCCAGCAGCGCGCAGACGGCCACGACCAGTCCCCAGCCGCCCATGGCGGCGGCCCCGGCGACGGCGAGCACGGTGAGGATGCGCCGCCACGGGATGCTGGTCGTCGGCGTGGTGGGGTGGACGACGATGACGACGGGGGCTCCGGTGGCGGTGGCGCGGTTGTAGTCGTCGGCGGGGATGTGCGGGGCGAGGTGTCCGGGCGGGTCGCGGTGTGCCATGGGTGTGCTCCCTTCGGAACGCGTACGGGCCCGCACCACAAGGTGTGGTGCGGGCCCGCAGGGGTGTCAGGTGTGGGGTGTCAGGGGGTGTCACGCCGGGGCGTCACGCGTTTCTGACACCGGGTTTGCCTAGGGTTTTGGGTGTCAGACGGCCCTGACGGTGTCAGGCGTCAGGCGGGTGTCAGGCCGCGACCGACAGGGGGACGATGCGCCACCGGCCGGTCGTGTTCGTCTCCCTCAACCGGCCCTCCCGGTACGCCTCCACGAGGCGCTCGGAGACCCAGGGGCGGGAGAGGTTGTGCCGCTCGCACCAGTCCTTGAAGTCCTTCGGACCGACGACCATGCGGCCCTCGGCTTCGAACTCCGCGAGGGCCTCGGCGAACAGCCGGCGCGCTTCCGCCGGCTTCGGCTTGCGGCCGGTGTCCTGCCCGAAGATCGGGGCGTCGTCGCCGGCTTCCGGCTCGGGGAGTTCCGCGTCGGGGTCGATGTCCCTGTCCTCGGGGTCGACCAGCAACCCGCCATGGTCCATCTCGTCCTCCTCTGCGACGGCCCGGAGTACGGCCGGCTGCTGGGTGTCGTCGCCGGGGGTGGGGCGGCCGGTGTAGGCGCGGCCGGCGACGCCGGTTGCGGCTCCGGCGGTGATGGGGTCGGCGGTGGCGCCGTTGCGCTGTGCCCAGGTGGCGAGCTGTTCCATGGTCTTGACCGCGCGGGTGGGGAAGGCGAGGGTGCGGCCCGGTGAGGGGTAGCGGTCCTCGGGGATACCCGGCGAGACGGTGTAGCAGTAGCCGGGGCGCCGGTTGCCCCACGCACCAGGGTGCGCGCCCGCTGCGAGGACTTCGTCCGGGAGGCAGAATCCTTCGTCGCGCGGGTCGCAGCCGAGCGCGATCACGGACGGCAGGGAAGCGCGGGTGGAGGTGGACATCTGGTCGTACGAGGGCCGCTGAAGCGACACGATCAGCGAGATACCGGCCGACCGTGCTTCCTGCGCGATGCCGGTGAACGCGTCGTCCCCGAGCGCGCGGAGGGTGTTGGCGGCTTCCTCGAACCAGGCGACCAGGAACGGCATGCCCTCGCAGCCGCACGCCTGCCGGTCGGAGCGGCACGAGTGCTCCGGGTCGTTCTGCACCCCGGCGGCTTCGGGGACCCACTGGCGGTAGCCGTGGGCACCGAGCCACCGGGTGCGGGCGGGGATGACGGCCTTGACCGTTTCCACCATGACTTCGGTGTCGGTGCCGCCCTCGGCACTCCAGTCCAGGCCCGGCCGGAGCGGGGCGAAGTCCTGGAAGGCTTTCGGGTCGGAGAACCACACGATCACGTCCCGGCGGGACAGGATCTCCGAGAGCAGGTTGAGCGCGGTCTCGCCCTTGCCGGAACCGGTGCCACCCGCGATGAGCAGGTGGGTTGAGTTCCGCTTGGTCTCCGGGTCGCCGGGGAGCCACAGGGTGAGCGGGGCGCCGTCGTCGTAGCGGCCGATGACCAGCGGATCGGCGATCGAACCGCCCAGGTTCGAGGGTCCTTCCCAGTCGACGACGGCGGCGAGCATGTCCTCGGGGACGATGACCAGGTCACCGCGTCGCTCGGAGTCGGGGTCGGCGTGGTAGCGGACGGCGGACTTCGGCAGGTCCAGCGCGGACGCGATCCGGGCCAGTGCCTTGGTGACGTCGTCGTTGGTCTGCTCGCCGGGGTCCAGCGCGAGCGGCGCGGTGACCCGGTTGGGCTCCACCTTCGCCGCCCCCATCTGCGCCCGCGCCAGCCCCACCTTCGCCAGCAGACCAGCATCCGGACTGCCGGTCGCGGCGCCCTCGGGGTTGTGGCGGATGACCATGCGCACGTTCCAGGACAGGGCGAGCGCGGGCCCGCCCATCAGGAACAGATCGTCGACCGGCCCGGCCATCGGTCCCGCCAGGCACGCGGCCGTCAGCCACGCCGTGCCGGCCGCGACGGTGGCGGCGGAGTGGATGCGCCGTCCCTTGGTGGTGGCCTTGCCCATGAGCCAGGTGGCGCCGGTCAGGGCCACGGAGGTGAGGGTGAGGCCGACACCGGCCGCCGCGCTGTCGGGCCAGCGCCAGTGGCCGAGGGCGCCGGCCAGGCCGGTACCGGCCCAGCCGAGCCACGGCGGGATGTGCGGCTTGGCCCGGTGCAGCAGATACGCGCGGACACTGCCGTTCTCCGGTCCGCCCTGCGGCTGCATCAGGTAGCCGGTCATGCCCTCGGGGTGGGTCATCACCGCGTTGTCGTCACGTGCCATGCCGGATCCTCCTTACTGCTGGGTCCAGTCCATGACCGGCTGCTGAGGCTTCCGGGCACGGTGACGGACACGGTTGATCTCTTCCTCGAACTCCTGTTGGAAGACCGAGTAGCAGGAAGCGGCGTTCTTGGCCGCGTCCCGCAGCGCGTCAGCGGACCGCTGCATCTTGCGCGCCACCTTCGCCGCCCGGATCCGCGAGCCGAACGTGCGGCCCTCGGGGTCCGGCACGGCCGCCAGCACCCCCTTCATGATCTCGGCGCCCATCGCGACCTCGATCGACAGCGTCACGGCGGCGGCGCGCAGGGTGTTGCAGTAGTTCCGCACCAGCGCCGGGGAGGTGAACTCCGGCGCGGGAAGCAGCGATTCGGCGCGCGACCGGCCACGGCCCGCACGCGCGGCACCCTTGTTGTTGTTCACGGTGAGGTTGATCGGCGGGACGAATGAGCCGCCCAGGGCGCCGACGAAGCCACCGGCGGCGGCGCCGGCGTTGGTGAACTTGTTGCCCTTGTCCGCGCCGTTGCCGTTGGTCCGGTTGCGGTTGTGGTTGCGGGTCGGGGTTGCCATCAGACGATGCCCTCCAGGTCAGTGCGTGCGGCGGACGACGAGCCAGGTGGTCTGAGCGGCGGCCCAGATGAGCAGCCACAGCACCGGCAGCGGCCCGGCGAGCGGGCCGAACCCTGTGGCCAGAGCCATCCATCCGGCGGTGAGCGTGGCGAGCGCGGCCAGGGCGATGCGCCAGCCGAGTGCGCTGCCGCTCGCCGGGCGGCGACGCTGCATGACCAGGACCCACGCCAGCGGCGCTAGGGCGAGTGGGGCGAGGATGAGACCGGACCACCAGGCGTTCAGGTGCAGGAGACCGGTCGCGACGAACGCGAGGACGGCCAGGCCAGCAGGGGCGAGGCCGCGCCGTCCGGCCCACAGCCCACGGCCGACGAAGCCGAGCGCCTCGCGGGTGAGGGAGGGGCGTTCGGGGACGACGATCACGAACGGCTGGGAGCCGCGTCGTCCGCGTTGGCGGGGGATCTGGACGGTGTGGACGCCCGCCGTGGTCTTCACGCGGCGGGCACGGGTACGGCTGGACACAGCCAATCTCCTTGATCAGACGGGAAGTTGGGGTGGTGTGGTGCGCGAAGAGGAAGCTCACCGGGTCTGCCGCGCCGGGTCTGCGAACGTGCCGCTCGCCGGGGCTCACCGGGTCTGCTTCACTGGTGTCGACTGCTTCCGGCAGTCGCAACGAGGGCCAGCCCACTTTCCCTGGGCTGGCCCTCATTGATGTGTGCCGGACGATGCGGTCAGGTGCCGGATTCCTCGTGGGACATCAGCGAGCCCCACGCCTTACGAACGCGTCCTTCCCCGCCCACGAACCCGCCCTCGCGGAACGCGGCAACCGCCTGCCGGTACGACAGCGGCGGGTCATCGGAGTAGCGCAGGTGCCGCAGGACGACGACGAGTTGTGCGTCGGTGAGCGCCTCGCCCGCGACCGGGGTGGGGACCCCGGCGACGGCGGCGATCTCGTCCAGCGTCACGGGGGGTGTGACGGGTGCCGTCACGGGCGTGACGCCCTCCCCCGGAACGGTCTCCGGCACAGGCGTGACCTGCGTGTCTTCCTCCGTCACACCAGGCGTGACGCCCGTGACGCTGCCACCCTCGATCGCGGCCGGCTCGGGGGCGTCCGTCACGGGCAGAGCGGGGGGCGACGCGGGTGTGACGGGCAGGTCGAACATGCCCGCGAGTGCCGCGTCCGCACCGGCCGTCATCCGGCCGCGCTGGACATCGACCAGGTGAGCCCCGAGCAGGGCGTCACCCACACCGACCTTCTTGGCCAGGTCCCACGACTCCAACTCCGAAGCCGCGCGAGCCTTTTCGTCGGGGTGGTTCGCCGCGCGGGCCCGGTGATAGGCGAGCTTCTGCATGACGGCGGCGTTCCTGCGCTGCGCTTCCGCGTCGACCCCGGTGCGGTAGACCACAATCCGGCGTGCCAGCAACCCCAGCGCCTCAGCCGACGCGGACATGGCAATCGGGGTGACGGCGAAAATGACCTTGTCCCGCAGGGACTCGGCGACCGCGATACCGGTCAGCGAGGCGACCGCGGGCAGTACCCACAGCCCGATCCGTACGGCCGCCGGGGAGGACTGCCCGAGGGCGGTCAGGCCGACCAGGGTGAGCGCGAGCACCAGCGTGGCGCCCTCGCCGGCCGCGACCACACCGAGCGCGGTGGCCGACCGGTGGAACACAGACGCGATGTTCGTGTACGTACCCCACGCGCCCACCGCACCGAAGCCGACCATCGGCACGGCCGCAGCAACGAGCAGGGTGATCTGGCCCCAGGTCAGGGCCCTTTCCGGGGGATGCTTCATCTTCCTCGACTCCTTCAACGGGAGGTGGCCCGACCGGGGCCGGTCAGGCTGCGGACGACTCGGGGTAGGCGCAGGGGACGCACACCCCGAGCGAGGCGGGGATGACGTAGGCGGCCTCCGCGCGGCACTGCGGGCAGGTCCGGCGGGCCCGCATCGCGCACTGAAGCGCGCGGCGCTTGGCCTCGGTCATCGGGCGGACCGGCTTGGCCAGGTCGAGCCGGTAGAGGTAGGCGACCAGCGGACCGCGCCGGTAGCGCGGCCGGAGGATCTGCGCCACGACCGGTTGACCACCGGGGCGCAGGCCACGGGCCCGTAACTGCCGCCGGGTCACCAGCCCGTCCGGAGCGCACCGCCACGGGTAGGTCGGTATGCCGAAGCGGGCGCCGTTCGGGTCGAAGCACTTACCCCACGCCGCCATCAGACCGACGCCCCGACCGGCACCGGAGCCTGTACGTCTCCGTACCCGATCAACTCCAGCACGGCGCCCGCGTACTCGATGGACGCCTTCAGCACCCGCGTACGGCCCTGGCTCTGCTCCCGGTACTCGACATCGTCCGAAGCGATGGCGAGCACCTCCCGCCACACCTCGAAGGCGGACAGGTCGTGGTGGAACCTCAACACCAGCCGGTCCGGGAAGATCGGCGACACGTCCACATCCGGCGCGGGCAGGTGACCGAAGTCGGCGGCCAGCAGCCGCAGCACCCGCAGCGGCACGGCCAGGCCGTCCAGCGTCAGACCCTCACTCATGCCGCGACCCCGCGGTGTGCCGGACGGCGGCGGGCGGGACGGGCGAGCGGGACGACGTTGAACAGCTCGGGGTGGTCGTCGACCACCCGCGCGGCCAGCCGAACCAAGTCGTCCGGGAGCTCCCGGTACTCGGGGTCGGCGAGGATGTCCCGCGCCGCGTCCAGCCGCGCCGCGCGCTCCTGCTCCGACTCGCCCTCCACCCCGAGCCACAGCTCAACCGGGGTGCCCAGCGCCAGTTCGGCGAACTCCGCCGCGGTGACGGCCTCACGGCCGGCAACGAGGTACTTCATGGGCGTCTCTCCTCACAATGGGACGGCCCGAACGCGCCCGGAGATGCCTCAACGGGGTTCGTGCCGTAGGGGAAGAACCGCACCGGAAGCGGTGCGGGCGGGACCTTCGAAAGCCCTCATCAAACGGGCAGGCCACCGACGTTGAGCCAGCGCCCTGCCCGCATGACGAGTGACGGGAAACCCCGCCACGTCGTCTCACGGCTCCCTACGCGCCTCGCTCCGCCTCCCTTGGCCGGCGCTCGGTCACCGCGCCACTCAGTCGTCACTCGCTGAGTGGCCTCCCTCCCTCACGGGTGTCATGGACCGGGTGCAGCCCAACCACCGGGATCCCCGCGATCCGGTCCCTGGGTCCCATGCCCGAGGGTCAGACCAACGGCTTAGCCGATGACACCGATCGATCCGTGAAGACGACGGACTTCTACGTCTCCCCTGCCGCCCGAACCGCGTGTAAGCGAGCCCGACGGGGTCCTGCTGCGTGCAGCCGTGAATCGGAGTCACCCCCGAATCTGGTGCGCACCAGTAGATTGCATCTGGTGCGCACCAGAGTCAAGAGGCTTCGTTGATTCGGGCGGGAGTTGCTCGCCCTGGCGCACTTCAAGGAGACAGTTCGAGGCAGGGGTCCGGTAGCCAACAGGGCTTAACTCTCGTCCTGTTAACCCCTGTTGACCTGCGGTGATATGAGGCATGCTGGTGAGGTCAGTGGGTGGACCTATCGCCGGGCGGTGGCCTGTGAGTACAGGACTTCGAAGCGCGCGAACGGCGCGTGGCTGGTCTCAGGAGCGACTGGTTCGCGAGATCGAGCAGTACGCCCGACGGCATGTCACCGACGTTGCGTCGACCGCGAGTTTGCGGGTGTACGTGTCCGAGTGGGAAAACGGCAAGCGCTCGATCTCGGATCGATACGCGGTGATCCTGCGACAGCTCATGGGCGTGACGGACGCGGAGCTGAGGGGTGGCCCAACTGCGGTTTCCCTGCCGGTGGCCGACGGATACGACGAACTTCTCAGCAGGATTGATTTAGCGAGCAGCGTCGACGAATCCATGGTGCAGGCGTTCAACGACCAGACCGAGCTACTGCGAACCATGGACCGTCGAATGGGCGCAGCCAGCCTTGTTGACCAGGTGACGGGGCACCTAGCCGCCCTCGAAGACGCGCTGAGCTTCGCCGTACTGCCTCACACTCGCCGCCCCGTGGCCCTCGCCCTCGCCGGAGCGTCAACGATGGCTGCATGGCAGGCAATCGACGCCGGGGCTGTGGAACGAGCCTGGCGGCACTACGAGGTGGCGAAGCGGGCGGCGCGCGACGCTGAGGCGCCCATGTACCTCGCTCACGCCATGGCAGAGCAGGCGTACGTGCTGTGCGAGGCCGGTCGGCCAGCGCTCGGAGTGGAGCTGATCCGGGACGCACAGCGGTCCCTCGGGCAAGCCGGATCACCCCGCCTTCGGGCGTGGCTGTACGCAGCTGAGGCCGAGATGTGCGCCCACGCCGGAATGCCGGACGACTGCCGACGCGCCCTTGAGTCAGCCGGTGCGACCGTACCGACGGGCCTTGTGGACCGTGACCCGGACATGTTGAGCATCTTCCTCAACAGTGCGCACCTGGCCCGATGGCGCGGAAACGTCCTCGCCTTGCTTGGTGACGACGATGCGGTGACCAGCCTCTACGAAGCGCTGGACGTGGCAGATCCGACCTTCGTCCGAGCGAAGGCCGGATTGCACACGGATCTCGCACAGGCCCACCTGGCGCGAGATGAGTACGACGACGCGAATACGCACCTCCGGCAGGCGCGGTTGTTGGCGAGCCGTACCGGCTCCGTGCGTCAGCGGCGCCGCGTCGACCTGCTCAGTGAGCGGCTGTAATCCCCTGCTTGCCCCGGCTCGCCAGGATGTGAAGCAGGGCAACGAGGGTGCCGGAGCCCATCAGCTCGCCGCGCGCCAGCAGCCCTGGAATGTCGGCAAGGGGCACCCATTCGATGTGCCCTGCCTCTTCGAGATCCGACGGCGATCCCACCTGCTCGGCGCCGTGGCCCACGAAGATCTCGTGAGGTGAGTCGACCATGCCGATCATGGGTTGATACGTGATGACGTGTTCCAGCGTCTTCGGCCGCCAACCGGTCTCTTCTACGAGCTCCCTCAGCGCCGTGTGGGCGGGGTCCTCGCCGGCGTCCACGATGCCGCCGGGAAGTTCCCAACCCCATTGCTGCGGGACGAACCGGTATCGCCACATCATCAGCACACGTTCCTGATCGTCCAGGACTGCGGTGATGGCCACGTGGTGCAGCTTCACTACGTGATGTTCGAACCGTTCCACGCCAGGCGGCTCAACGTCCCAAAGCTGAAGCTTGACCCAAGGGTTGTCGTAGAGATCCCGTTCGCCGTGGATGCGCCACGGCTCCAGTCCCTCAGGGGCCTTGACGCTCACCCCGCCAGGGACCCGGTACGAACTCCGGCCGCGAACTTCGAGGGCGCCCTCTGACAGGAGGCGGGCCAACACCTGCCGCAGTGCCGTCCGGCCGATCCCAAGTTCCTCGGCGAGTGTCCGCTCCGAGGGCATCTTGTCGCCGGGGGCGTACTCGCCCGACGCGAGCCGTGCACGAATCGTCTCGTAGGTCTTCGCCGTCTTTGGTCCCATCCGCCGAGCACTCTCCGATCTGAGGTGGTGCACACCAGCGTAGTGGGCACCAGCCACACTGCCTCTGGCCTCACCGAGGGAGACATGGTCTCCCCTGAACTGTGCGGGCCGTCGCATCCCACACTCCGAGCGCGCGCCACTCTCGACCTACTGCGCTTGCCCATGCGGGGTATTAGCCCGATTCCCCAGTCGAGTGTTCCACCCTGTTTTCCCTCCACCAGGGCAGACTGCCTTCCACGGTCACAAATTCCCTGAGGTCTTCGAGTGTTTTTTGCGAGGATTGATATAGGAGATCAAGACCCAGATGGGCAAGCAAATGCGGACTCAGGGCTGAACCTACTGCGTCTACCGCTGACCGGTCAAAGTCGATTTCTACGTTGTCGCGCGAATTTGGCAGTCTAAGTTCTACTGAGATCACTCGCGCCAATTTTCCGAGCGCCTTCGACAATGCGCGTACGTCTGTCGAGTTACGGAGTCCGTCTGTAGTGCTGCTCTTGATGTGTGCCTTACTTCCCGGGGATGCAAACTCGACACCCTCAATCCCATATTGGTCAAGTCGCCGCTCGATCTCAAACCACTGAGGCGCCCGTCCGATATCACTGCGGTGCGCCGTCTTGCGCCTGTCGTCGACGAATCTGAGGTCGATTTCAGAGCAGCGCATATGAAGCTGTGAGTCTTGGATGTGCCAATATGGCGGTGCGTCTGGATCGTCGAAAAGATTGAATTCGACCCTATCGAGTGCTACTCCTTTTGTCTTGATGCGATCCAAGTTTGCGTTGATGAGAAGATTTAGGTTCGAATTTTCTGGCCACTGCTCAAGGTCTTGAAGGAGTCCAAGGTTGATATTTTCACCCAGGTTTCTCCAGAATTCGATGTCGGAAATATCTTCCAAGGAGAGAAGAAAGGGCAGGATCTCGATGAGTTCGTTGGAGGAGAGGGCGGTTCGCGATTCTAAAGTCCCAGGAAACTCACTGGCCTCACCGCCTTGGCTAACCCAAAGCACCTGCATCACTCGCTCAATCCGTGCTGAGAACCCGCGTGCGAAGTGGCGATTCATCGCCCTTACGGTGTCATCCACCTCGGCCGAGTTCAGGTTCGTTAGGGCGGAGTCCGCGCGCGATACGGCTCGCTGCACCATATTTGCCGAATTGCCAACTAGGTACCCTTTTCCGCCCTGAAGGAGTGATGACTTGAGCATCTGCGTAATAGGCGTGCGAGAGTCCTCGTTGGAGATCTTTTCCAGGGTGGCGGCGCTGGAAAGCAGGCATTCGTCATAATCGGCTGCGATCGTCTCTGTTTGCTCGCCTTGCAGGGCGCTCCCAGCGATGGAAATAAAGGCCGGTGATTCTTCGTGCAGGCTTATAAGATCCCGTTGGATCAGTGGCGCGTCGATGTTGAATCGCAGATACACATCTCGCGACGGCCTTTCGCTTCCAGATCCCCAAGTGAGGACGAAATCCGGGACGAAGGTGTGATTGAAGTATTCTGTTGACTTGATCTCTGTCTTGGGATCCAGCGCTTGCAATTCGCGCGCCATGAGGTGTTTGACGTCGCGGATTGCGGCCTCAGGGGAAGATTGATGCAATGCGTTCTGAATTTGAGAATCGACGTTCTGCACGGTCACACCCCCCTGGTGATGTATGCGCGAATATGGCCGAGGTATTCGCGGTTCATCATCAGTTCTTCCTGCCTGTCGGACAGGACGATGAGCCACAGTCTGTCAGCTACCTTCTTTCCGATCTCGGGATCGTACGTATCTTCGCCAAGCTTATGAGGATACTGCTGGACTGCCGCTTCTATGGTTTCAGCGTCGCAAAGTTTGGTCCAGGCCCCCATGGAGAATGGGTGCCACGTGATCCACATGAACTCACATTCTCTATCTATTCCATCTTTGATCATTTTAGCTGTGGCGGAGTAGCAGTCAGTCAGGTATTCGCGATATTTGGGGCCCTGGTTGTCGCTGTTGTACGCCTTCACTTCAGCGTAAAACTGGTTCTTCTTCTCGTTGGTGAAGTAGCCGGCCAGGTCCCAGGATTCGTGCTCCCCGTTGAGTAGCGTGAGCGTGGTCATCTGAGGCGCCTCATAGACCACCCACGGTGCATGGACGCGTGTGGTGCTCTCAAGCCACTCGCGAGCGAAGTAGGCGCCCTCGCGCCCCTTCTCCTGCTGCTGTTCACCTGCCGCCATGGGATCAAGGTATTAGCGCATGCAGCCTGTTGTCATCAGAGCGTCAACCAATCTCACTCTGTGTGATGCTTTGGCCTGTGGCTGTGCACTTGAAGCCAATGGTGGGCAGGGCTTGCGCAAGTAGATCGATTCTGCGAGAGGTGGGCGATCCCTTCCGACCTGCAACGAATGCGCGGAACGGCGACTGGTTCCAGTGGGAGGTTTGGTCGCTTTTCAGACAACTTCTTAACCCTCCTTATTGCTTGCCTGGTATGGCTGCACTCGCCCCGACCTGCATGGGAAGCGGGGCGAGCACCCTCTCTACCCCCTGTGGCTCCGCCACGGGTCCTGGACGCACTTCCCTGGAGTGGGCCGCGAGTGCAACGCTTCGTGATCGAACGCTTCGCGCCAAGTTGCCGTGTCGACAATGCGGCAGGTGCCGAACTGTTCGCGGCAGCATCAGGCGATCAGCCAAGCTGACAACAAAGCAGTGAGCGGCCCCCCGCGCTATCGGGAGGCCGCTCCAACACCTGCACCCCGAGGCAAACGAGGAAAGAAGGTGTTGTCATGACCCTACGCGGTCGGAGAGCGCGAGCACAGGGCCGCCTCGCGCGATTGGTGATCTACGTGCCCATAGTCCTGTCGCTGGCGGTAGTCCCGGCAGTCTGCCTCTATCCGTACCTTGCGGCTCCAGTGACCACCGGTGCTGCCGTCCTTGCAGCGTTGATCCCTGTCCTCAGGAGCCAACGGAGCAGTCAACGAGGGCAAGAAGCCGCAGACGGCAGCGCAGGTGATCATCACGCTTCTAGTGGGGATCTAGTTCGTGGCGCTGACGGCTCCGGTTGAGGGCGTTGCTGCGTTAGCGGCTCGAAGGCAGGGCCCATTTCACGGCCTTGAGGAGGGGTGGGAGCAAGATCAGGACGACACGTGGACGATACGCGGCTGCCCTTGCGTGAGCGCAAGGAAATCGGCAGGTCAGAGACGCGTAGTTGATTGAACCCGGACGGACTGTAAATCCGTCGGCTTAGCCTACCCAGGTTCGAATCCTGGCGCCGCCACGTGGAGGGAAGCCCCTTCCGGACTGTGAGAGCAGTTCGGGAGGGGCTTCTTCGTGTACGGATTCGGTCGTCGGTGTCGGCGGCCCGGCACACTGACTGCATGTCATCGCGTCGCAGGAACTGCCCCGAGTGTCGTCGTGAGATCGCCGTCGTGGCGGGGCGGTTCGCGCGGCACGATCCGCCGGGGGCGAGCGGGGAACTCGTGTCGTGTCCCGGGTCGCGCAGGCCGGCCCACATCGGGGCGGCCCAGCCCGCGCTCGACGGCTTCGTGGTTCCCGAGTTCCCCGGTCAGCTGCCCCTGTTCTGACCGGGGCCCGCACCTGTCAGTTGCCCGCCACCGACTTCACCGCCACCGACACCGGCGTCGAGCCGCTGATCAGCTCCAGGGTCAGGCCGGCCGTGGCGGGGGTGTCGAGGAGTTCGACCAGTGTCGCGGCCACGTCGTCGCGGGGGATCGGGCCGCGACCGGTGGAAGCCTCCAGACGCACCAGGCCCGTGCCGGCGTCGTCGGTCAGCATGCCGGGCCGCAGGATCGTCCAGTCCAGGGCGTCCAGACCGCGCACGTACGCGTCGGCCTGGCCCTTCGCCCGCTGGTACACGTCGAAGACGTCGTCGCCCTCGTGCTCCGGGTCCGCCCCCATCGACGAGACGACCAGGTGGCGTCGTACGCCCGTCCGTACCGCGGCGTCCGCGAACAGGACCGCCGCCCCGCGGTCGACCGTGTCCTTGCGGGCCGTTCCGCTGCCCGGACCGGCGCCGGCCGCGAACACGGCGGCGTCCGCGCCCTGCAGATGCGCGGCGACCTCCTCCACCGACGCCGACTCCAGATCGCACAGGACCGGTTCGGCACCGGCCGCGCGCAGATCGTCCGTCTGTTCGGCGCGGCGGATGATCCCCGCGACCTCGTCACCGCGCGCGGCGAGCAACCGCTCCAGCCGCAGCGCGATCTGACCATGACCTCCAGCGATGACAATGCGCATGTTTCCGACCGTACGCCCGACCGGACGCGTTTGCCGCGCAACCATTCGGCCGCCCCGGGTGTCTCAGTCATGTTCGCCGTACCGGCGAGCGCGGATATCACGGGGGGACCCAGCACCGTCATGCGTAGAGCCATGCCCACGACCGCCGTACGAACGTCCATGAAGCGCGCCTTTGTCGGGGGCGCGCCCGGGGCCCGCCGGGCCTTCACCGGAGTCGGCTGCGCCGCGGCCGTGCTCGTCACGGTGGCCGCCTGCGGCACCGTGCAGAACCTGACCGCGGGCCAGAAGGTCGACAACGCTGTCGAACAGCTGGGCGAGCAGAAGTCGCTGGCCTTCGGCATGCGGCTCGACGCCGACCCGGACGACCTCGTCGCGCTGATGGGCGGGGACGGCGAGGAAGTGCCGCCGGAGATGGCGGAGTTCTTTACCGGCCTGCGCATCGACGTGTCGGTCAGGTCGAAGAAGCCGCTGGCCGAGTCCGGTGAGAAGGACGTCGCCGGTATGGGCGTGAAGATCTCGGGCGAGGAGGGTGTGTTCGCCGAGTACCGGGTGGTCGGCGACTACACGTACTACCGCGCCGACATGCAGGCCATCGGCGACGCGATGGGCGTGCCCTTCCCGACCGCCGACGATCTCGACGAACTCCCCGAGGACAAGCAGCACTTGCGGCCGGTCCTGGAGGGCGACTGGGTCAAGGTCAACACGGCCGACCTTCAGGATGCCGCCGAGGACGCGGGTGTCGGTGGCGGCTCGGACGGCTCCGACGAACTCGACGCCAGGACCCAGAAGAAGATCCTCGACGCCGTCCGCGGAGTCGTCGCCCGCGAGGTCGACTTCAAGACGAAGAACGACGGGGACGGCACCGAGGTCATCACCGCCAAGGCCAACTTCCGCGACCTGCTCACCGGAGTCCTCGACAAGCTCCAGCCCATCAAGGGCGACCTTCCGCCGGGCGCCGAACTCCCCACGGGCGAGGACATGAAGGACGCCCCGAACAAGAAGGTCGCGGTCGACTTCACCCTCAAGAACGGCGACCTCACCCGCATCGAGACCGACCTCGCGGTCCTCGCCGACGACGCGAAGGGCGCCAAGGCCCCCCTCGTCCTCACCTTCGGCAAGGCCGGCGACATCAGCGCGCCCAAGGGCGCCTCCGAGATCCCGGTCGAGGAGTTCGGCGGCCCGTTCGGCAGCGGGGTGTTCGACGTCTGACCTACGGCGGTCCGTCCCGGGTACGCGCGCGTGCAGCACCAGCTGACGCACGCGCGCGTGCCCGCCCGGTCCTGTTGGCGCGCGCCTGCCCGGGCACCCCGGAGCGAGCCCGCCCGCACGCCCTCGCGCGCGTCCTCGCACGCCCCCGCGCCTCTCACCACCACGCGGCTCACCTCACCCACACCCGCCCCCTCAGGACGGCTCCCCCCGCCCCTGCCGAGGCAGGTCCGGCGTCGCGCCCGTCGTCGAGCCGCAGTACTCGCGTACCGCGCTGGTGCGCGCCACGACGCGCCCCCGGTGCACGACGATCCGGCTGTACGCCAGGGACAGCGCGCCCGCGAGCCGCGCACCCCGCACGGCGAGCAGCTCGGCGGGGAAACCGGCCTCGACGCGGACCTCGGGCAGCCCCAGCGCGGCACGCGCGGCCCCGCTGACGGTGTCGTACGCCTCCTCGGGCCGCAGCCCGTACCGGGAGGCCAGCAGGTAGGCCGCCTCCAGGGGGTCCCCGCGGCCGACCGGGTTCGACATGTCCCGCAGCGCCCCGCTGCCCGCCGCGACGCGCACGCCGGCCGCGCGCAGCAGCCGTACGGGCGCGGTGCCCCGGCGGTCCACGGTGCCGCACCCGCCCTGGGGGAGGCAGGCGACGGTGACCCCGGCCGCCGCGAGCCGGTCGGCGGCGCGGCCGGCGGCCTGGGAGGGCAGGCGGGCCAGACCGCCGCACGGGCCGAGCGTCACGCCGGGCCGCAGACCGCCCGCCATGGCCGCGAGCCGCGCGAGCCGGGCCGGGTCGTCGCCGTCGGTGTGCAGGTCGACCGGGCAGTCGTGCTCGGAGGCGATCTCCAGGACCGCCTCCACGTAGCCGGTGGGATCGGGGTCCAGGTCCGGGCAGCCACCGACCACCGAGGCGCCCATCTTCACCGCGTCCCGCAGGATCGCGAGCCCGTCGGCCCCGGCCACCCCGGTCAGCACCCGGGGCATCGCCACCGTCGTCACCTCGACGAGGCCGCGCAGCGACCGCCGCGCCCTGAGCACCGCCGCCAGCGCGCCGAGCCCCTGCACGCCGCCCACGTGGACGTGCGAGCGCAACGCCGTGGCGCCGTGCCCGAGTTGCAGCAGCGCGGCCTCGGTGGCCCGCCGCTGGACGTCCGCGTCGTCGTACGGGACGGGCCCCTCGAAGTCGGCCGACAGGGCCGTGTCGCCGTGCGCGTGCGGCTCGACGGGGGCCGGCAGCAGCAGATGGCCGCCGAGGTCCACCCGGGTGGCGGACGCACCCGACGCGGCGGGCCCGGGGCTCAGACTGCCCGCCGTGCCGACCGCCTCGATCCGCCCACCGCCCAGCCGGACGTCCACCACCCGGCCGTCGGTCAGGCGCGCCCCGCACAGCAGCAGGGCGCCGGTCTCGTCCGGGCCCGAGGGCGGGCCGGAGGAGGAGGGGGACGGCTGCGGCCGGCTGTCGGGCATCGCGCTCCTGGGGCTACAAGATCACGCAGAGTGAGTCGAGCCTAGGCGGGCCGCCCGCCCTCGTCGCGGAGGAGCGCAATAGTCGTACCGGCGCGGTTCACCTGCTGGGGGACGGCGGGGAGACGGCCGGGACGCGTCGGGGGGACCGCCGGGAGAGCCGGGAACGGTGGTGCGTGTGAGGCCCGTGCGGCCTGCGGAAACGCGACGGACGACGGCTCCCGGGCGGCTCCGGTGAGCGCCGTCGGCGACCCGCGGACGGCCCGTGGAAGGGCCATGGATGCGGGCCGGGAAACGGATTTGGGCGATCGGCCGTGGGGCGTGTAATGTCTTCATCGCTCGCCCCAATAGCTCAGTCGGCAGAGCGTCTCCATGGTAAGGAGAAGGTCTACGGTTCGATTCCGTATTGGGGCTCTGGTGTGAAAGGTTCCCGTCGCGAGGCGGGATCCGATCGCATCACAGCGGTGTAGCTCAGTCGGTAGAGCAAGCGGCTCATAATCGCTGTGTCACCGGTTCAAGTCCGGTCACCGCTACTGACAGTAGCCGATTGCGGGGTCGGTCCTTCGATCGGCTACTCTTCTATGCGTTAAACCCTGTCCCATCCGTTCGTCAAGGAGCACTCACGTGGCTGCCACCGACGTCCGCCCGAAGATCACGCTGGCCTGCGTGGAGTGCAAGGAGCGGAACTACATCACCAAGAAGAACCGGCGTAACAACCCGGACCGACTGGAGATGAAGAAGCACTGCCCGCGTTGCAACGCGCACACCGCGCACCGCGAAACGCGATAAATCAGGCTCGTACACGAGGCCGTCCCCGAGTGATCGGGGGCGGCCTCGCGTCGTTACATCGACCAGTACCGGCCGGTATCGGTCAGCACTGCCGTATCCGCAGCAACCAGGAGGTGCCGAGCCCATGGCGCTCGACCAGTCCTTCGTGGGGCGTACCTACCCGCCCACCGACCCCTACGAGGTCGGCCGGGAGAAGATCCGCGAGTTCGCGGAGGCCGTGGGGGACGCCAACCCCGTCTACACGGACCCCGAGGCGGCCAAGGCGCTCGGGTACGCCGATGTGATCGCCCCGCCGACCTTCGTGTTCTCGATCACGTTCAAGGCCGCGGGACAGGTCGTCCAGGACCCCCAGCTGGGCCTCGACTACAGCCGGGTGGTGCACGGCGACCAGAAGTTCGCCCACAAGCGCCCGGTGCGCGCCGGTGACCGCCTCACCGTCACCTCGACCATCGAGTCGATCAAGTCCCTGGCGGGCAACGACGTCCTGGACATCCGCGGCGAGGTCCACGACGAGTCCGGCGAACACGTCGTGACCGCCTGGACCAAGCTCGTGGCCCGCGCGGCCGAGGAGGCGTGAGAACCCGATGACCGCGAAGATCTCCTACGACGACGTCGAGGTCGGCACCGAACTGCCCGCCCAGTCCTTCGACGTGACCCGCGCCACCCTCGTCCGGTACGCGGGCGCCTCCGGCGACTTCAACCCGATCCACTGGAACGAGAAGTTCGCCAAGGAGGTCGGCCTCCCGGACGTCATCGCGCACGGCATGTTCACCATGGCCGAGGCGATCCGTGTCGTCACCGACTGGGTCGGCGACCCGGGCGCGGTCGTCGAGTACGGCGTCCGCTTCACCAAGCCCGTCGTCGTCCCCAACGACGACGAGGGCGCCACCATCGAGGTCAGCGCCAAGGTCGGCGCCAAGCTCGACGACAACACCGTCCGTGTCGACCTCACGGCCATGAGCGGCGGCCTGAAGGTCCTCGGGATGTCCCGGGCGGTCGTACGACTGGCCTGACGGCCCCCACGGTCCCCCGCCCCTCCCGGGTGCGGGGGTCTCGTACTCTTGAGCCCGTGCAGGAACTCCACGACGCCCCCCTCGCCCCGCTGACCACCTTCCGGCTGGGCGGGCCCGCGCGACGGCTGATCACCGCGACCACCGACGACGAGGTCGTCGCCGCCGTCCGCGAGGCCGACGACACCGGTACGCCGCTGCTGCTCATCGGGGGCGGCTCCAACCTGGTGATCGGGGACCAGGGCTTCGCCGGAACCGCGCTGGTCATCGCCACGAAGGGCTTCGCGCTCGACGGGAGGCGGCTGGAGCTGGCCGCCGGCGAGGTGTGGACCGACGCCGTCGCCCGGACCGTCGAGGCCGGGCTCGCCGGGATCGAGTGCCTGGCCGGCATCCCCGGCTCCGCCGGCGCCACACCGATCCAGAACGTCGGGGCGTACGGCCAGGAGGTCGCCTCCACCATCACCGAGGTCGTCGCCTACGACCGCCGCACCCGCGAGACGGTCACCGTCCCGAACACCGAGTGCGCCTTCTCCTACCGCCACAGCCGCTTCAAGGACGAGCCCGAGCGGTACGTCGTCCTGCGGGTCCGGTTCGAACTGGAGGACGCGGGCGGCCTGTCGGGGCCGATCAAGTACGCCGAGACGGCCCGCACCCTCGGCGTCGAACCCGGCGACCGGGTACCCCTCGCCGACGCCCGCGAGACCGTGCTGAAGCTGCGCGCCGGGAAGGGCATGGTGCTCGACCCCGAGGACCACGACACCTGGTCCGCCGGATCGTTCTTCACCAATCCGATCCTCACCGACGAGCAGTTCGCCGCGTTCCACGCGCGCGTGCGCGAGCGCCTCGGGGACGGCGTCGCCCCGCCCGCCTACCCCGCCGGCGACGGCCACACCAAGACCTCCGCCGCCTGGCTGATCGACAAGGCGGGCTTCACCAAGGGCTACGGCGCCGGCCCCGCCCGGATCTCCACCAAGCACACCCTGGCCCTCACCAACAGGGGCGCCGCCACCACCGAGGACCTGCTCACCCTCGCCCGCGAGGTCGTCACCGGAGTCCGCGAGGTCTTCGGGATCACCCTGGTCAACGAGCCCGTGACGGTGGGCGTCAGCCTCTAGGACGCGTCAGCCTCCAGGCCGCGTCGGCCCCTGGGAGACGTCGGCCCCGGCCGGGCCGGCGAGCCAGTCGTCCACGCCGGACAGCAGCTTGTTCCGCTCCAGCTCCGGGGCCGCCGACGCCCGGATCGACTGCCGGGCCAGCTCCGCCAACTCCGCGTCCGTGAAGCCGTGGTGGCGGCGGGCGATCTCGTACTGGGCCGCGAGGCGCGAGCCGAACAGCAGCGGGTCGTCCGCGCCGAGCGCCAGCGGCACACCGGCCTCGAACAGCGTCCGCAGCGGGACGTCCCCGTGTTTCTCGTAGACACCGAGCGCCACGTTCGAGGCCGGGCACACCTCGCAGGTGATCTGGCGGTCCGCGAGCCGCTTCAGCAGCCGCGGATCCTCCGCCGCGCGCACCCCGTGCCCGATCCGGGAGGCGTGCAGATCGTCCAGGCAGTCCCGCACCGACGACGGCCCGGTCAGCTCACCGCCGTGCGGCGCGGACAACAGGCCGCCCTCACGGGCGATCGCGAACGCCCGGTCGAAGTCCCGCGCCATGCCCCGGCGTTCGTCGTTGGAGAGCCCGAACCCGACCACACCCCGGTCCGCGTACCGCACCGCGAGGCGGGCCAGCGTGCGCGCGTCCAGCGGGTGCCGCATCCGGTTCGCCGCCACCAGCACCCGCATCCCGAGCCCGGTCTCCCGCGCCGTCGTGTCAACCGCGTCCAGGATGACCTCCAGCGCCGGGATCAGCCCGCCCAGCCGGGGCGCGTACGACGTCGGGTCCACCTGGATCTCCAGCCAGCCCGAACCGTCCCGCACATCCTCCTCCGCGGCCTCCCGCACCAGCCGCTGGATGTCGTCGGGCTCCCTGACGCAACTGCGCGCCGCGTCGTACAGCCGCTGGAACCGGAACCACCCGCGCTCGTCCGTCGCCCGCAGCCGCGGCGGTTCCCCGCTGGTCAGCGCCTCCGTCAGCGCGTCGGGCAGGCGGACCCCGTACTTGTCGGCGAGCTCCAGCACGGTCGTGGGCCGCATCGACCCGGTGAAGTGCAGATGCAGATGGGCCTTGGGCAGTTCAGAGAGATCACGTACACGCTCCATCGCCCGATCCTGCCGCACGCCCACGCCGTCCCGGAAGCGGAATCCTCGAACGTGGTCTTGCTCGCACAAATGAAGAGGGGACCACATCGGGAAATCCGTATGTGGTCCCCTCCGCGGGCTCAGGACCTCAGTCCGTGGCCTCCGCCAGCAGCTTCTGCACGCGGGAGACGCCCTCGACGAGATCCTCGTCACCCAGGGCGTACGACAGACGCAGATAGCCGGGGGTGCCGAAGGCCTCGCCGGGGACGACCGCGACCTCGGCCTCCTCCAGGATCAGCGCGGCCAGCTCGACCGTGTCCTGGGGGCGCTTGCCGCGGATCTCCTTGCCGATCAGCTCCTTCACCGACGGGTAGGCGTAGAACGCGCCCTCGGGCTCCGGGCAGAACACACCGTCGATCTCGTTGAGCATCCGCACGATCGTCTTGCGGCGGCGATCGAAGGCCTCCTTCATCTTCTCGACGGCCGACAGGTCGCCGGAGACGGCGGCCAGCGCGGCCACCTGCGCCACGTTGGAGACGTTCGACGTGGCGTGCGACTGGAGGTTGGTCGCGGCCTTGACGACGTCCTTGGGGCCGATCACCCAGCCCACGCGCCAGCCGGTCATCGCGTACGTCTTCGCGACACCGTTGACCACGATGGTCTTGTCGGCCAGCTCGGGGACGACGACGGGCAGCGAGTGGAACTCGGCGTCCCCGTAGACCAGGTGTTCGTAGATCTCGTCGGTCAGGACCCACAGGCCCTTCTCGGCGGCCCAGCGGCCGATCTCCTCGACCTGCGCGCGCGTGTAGACCGCGCCGGTCGGGTTGGAGGGGGAGACGAAGAGGAGCACCTTCGTGTTCTCGGTGCGGGCCGCCTCCAGCTGCTCGACGGAGACCCGGTAGCCCGTGGTCTCGTCGGCGACGACCTCGACCGGGACACCGCCGGCGAGACGGATCGACTCCGGGTACGTCGTCCAGTACGGCGCCGGGACGATGACCTCGTCGCCCGGGTCGAGGATCGCGGCGAACGCCTCGTAGATGGCCTGCTTGCCGCCGTTGGTGACGAGGACCTGCGACGCGTCGACCTCGTAGCCGGAGTCGCGCAGGGTCTTCGCGGCGATCGCGGCCTTCAGCTCGGGCAGACCACCGGCCGGCGTGTAGCGGTGGTACTTCGGGTTCTTGCAGGCCTCGACGGCCGCCTCGACGATGTAGTCCGGGGTCGGGAAGTCGGGCTCACCGGCGCCGAAGCCGATCACCGGGCGCCCGGCGGCCTTGAGGGCCTTGGCCTTGGCGTCCACGGCGAGGGTGGCGGACTCGGAGATCGCGCCGATGCGCGCGGAGACCCGGCGCTCGGTGGGAGGGGTTGCAGCGCTCATGGACCCCATCGTTTCAGACAGGAAACGCGCCGGGCACGCGGGTTTCACAGACTGAACAGCAACGGAACAACCGTCCGTATCCGCGGCCGGAAACAGTCGATCTTCGACGAGCAACGCCCCTGCGGACGCTTTCTGTTCGACGACAGGCCTCGGACCACGTATGCTCTCTCCTCGTTGGCCTTCACCGACCACACCCTCCAGGTGCACACCGAGCACCCGGTCGGATGCGGTACGTTGGGGGAGAACCGCAAAGGGTCGTAGCTCAATTGGTAGAGCACTGGTCTCCAAAACCAGCGGTTGGGGGTTCAAGTCCCTCCGGCCCTGCTACACACTCCTCACGCCAGGATGTGTGCGCATGTACGTACAGCAATGTTCCGCCGTGCGGCTCAGACCGGGCGCGGCACGGCCACGACCCGGACCGGAATCAGGTGAGGATGAATGACGGACGCCGTGGGCTCCATCGACACGCCTGATGCCCAGGACGAGGTGCCCGAGGACAAGAAGAAGACCCGCAAGGGCGGCAAGCGTGCCAAGAAGGGCCCGCTGAAGCGCCTCGCGCTCTTCTACCGCCAGATCGTCGCGGAGCTGCGGAAGGTCGTCTGGCCGACCCGCTCCCAGCTGACGACCTACACCACGGTGGTCATCGTCTTCGTCGTCATCATGATCGGTCTCGTAACCGTGATTGACTTCGGCCTCGACAAGGCCGCCAAGTACGTCTTCGGCTGAGCCGAGAGCGAAGGGCGCCGTTACCTGGCGCCCCTTTCGCGTGTTCCACCCCCATGATCCAGGAAGAAGCAGCCACGTGTCTGACCCGAACCTGAAGGACGCCATGGAGCCTCGCGGTGAAGGTGCCGAGTCCGTGGACGACGAACTCGACATCGTCGAGGGCGCAGACTCCGAGGACGGCGTCGACGAGTTCGAGGCGGCTGAGGCCGAGGCGGGGGAGCCGGCCGAGGAAGAGGCCCTGCACGTCGAGGACGACTCCGACGACGCGGACACCGACGAGGACGAGGACGAGGCGGCCGACGAGGCCGTCGAGGAGGAGACCGAGCCGGTCGACCCCGTCGAGGCCCTCCGTGAGGAACTGCGCACCCTGCCCGGTGAGTGGTACGTCATCCACACGTACGCCGGTTACGAGAACCGCGTGAAGACCAACCTCGAACAGCGTGCCGTCTCGCTGAACGTCGAGGACTTCATCTTCCAGGCCGAGGTGCCGCAGGAAGAGGTCGCGCAGATCAAGAACGGCGAGCGCAAGACGATCCGCCAGAACAAGCTCCCCGGATACGTTCTCGTCCGCATGGACCTGACGAACGAGTCCTGGGGCGTCGTCCGCAACACCCCCGGCGTCACCGGCTTCGTGGGCAACGCCTACGACCCGTACCCGCTGACCCTGGACGAGATCGTCAAGATGCTCGCCCCGGAGGCCGAGGAGAAGGCCGCCCGCGAGGCCGCCGAGGCCGAGGGCAAGCCGGCTCCCGCCCGCAAGGTCGAGGTCCAGGTTCTGGACTTCGAGGTCGGCGACTCGGTCACCGTCACGGACGGCCCGTTCGCCACGCTCCAGGCGACCATCAACGAGATCAACGCGGACTCGAAGAAGGTCAAGGGCCTCGTGGAGATCTTCGGCCGCGAGACCCCGGTCGAGCTGTCGTTCGACCAGATCCAGAAGAACTGAGCTCTGCTGAGTTCTTCGGAGCGTCGCGACCCACGCTTCCGACCAGGTCAGGCGAGCTGTCCGCAGCTTGTCTGACCTGCTCGGTTTTCAGCCGCGCATCTATACCCGCTATCGTTGTGCGGTATGCCTTCATCTGGCCGCGAACCGGATGAGGGCGCACTCGAATCGAAAGGACCCGGAGAGTAATGCCTCCCAAGAAGAAGAAGGTCACGGGGCTCATCAAGCTCCAGATCCAGGCCGGCGCGGCCAACCCGGCTCCGCCGGTCGGCCCCGCGCTCGGTCAGCACGGCGTCAACATCATGGAGTTCTGCAAGGCCTACAACGCCGCGACCGAGTCGCAGCGCGGGTGGGTCATCCCGGTGGAGATCACGGTCTACGAGGACCGCTCCTTCACCTTCGTCACCAAGACGCCTCCGGCCGCCAAGATGATCCTCAAGGCCGCGGGTATCGAGAAGGGCTCCGGCGAGCCGCACAAGACCAAGGTCGCCAAGATCACCGAGGCGCAGGTCCGCGAGATCGCCACGACGAAGATGCCCGACCTCAACGCCAACGACCTGGACGCCGCCGCGAAGATCATCGCCGGTACCGCGCGTTCCATGGGCGTCACGGTCGAGGGCTGAACCCCACCTTCGTAGAACCATGCGGCTCACGCAGCCGCACGTGGTAGGGCCTGCTCGGCCCGTACACCACGACTCCTTTCAGAACACACAGGAGCAGTTGTGAGCAAGCGCAGCAAGGCTCTCCGCGCTGCGGACGCCAAGGTCGACCGGGACAAGCTCTACGCCCCGCTCGAGGCCGTCCGTCTCGCCAAGGAGACCTCCACCTCCAAGTTCGACGGCACCGTCGAGGTCGCCTTCCGTCTGGGTGTCGACCCGCGCAAGGCCGACCAGATGGTTCGTGGCACCGTGAACCTCCCGCACGGCACCGGTAAGACCGCCCGGGTCCTGGTCTTCGCGACCGGTGACCGTGCCGAGGCCGCGACCGCCGCCGGCGCCGACATCGTCGGCTCCGACGAACTGATCGACGAGGTGGCGAAGGGCCGTCTGGACTTTGACGCCGTCGTCGCCACCCCGGACCTCATGGGCAAGGTCGGCCGCCTCGGCCGCGTGCTCGGTCCCCGTGGTCTCATGCCGAACCCCAAGACCGGCACCGTGACCCCGGACGTCGTGAAGGCCGTCAACGACATCAAGGGCGGCAAGATCGAGTTCCGCGTCGACAAGCACTCGAACCTGCACTTCATCATCGGCAAGACGTCGTTCGACGACACCAAGCTGGTGGAGAACTACGCCGCGGCGCTGGAGGAGATCCTCCGTCTGAAGCCGTCGGCCGCCAAGGGTCGCTACATCAAGAAGGCCGCGATCAGCACCACGATCGGCCCCGGCATTCCGATCGACTCCAACCGCACCCGCAACCTCCTCGTCGAGGAGGACCCGGCCGCCGTCTGAGCCTGACGCTCACCGGCAGCCGCGTCGCGGTCGCACAGCCCGAGGACGAGCCCCACACCTTTCGAGGTGCGGGGCTCGTCCCGTTTCGGCATACGGACATACGGGCCCTGTGCGGGTCTTTCCGGCGTACGGGTGGGCATACGCGCGCGAGTGTGCTGCCCTGGTGTGCGGAGCACGGGGAATCTCCCTGGGGGTGGGGACGGATGACCAGGACGACCATGTGTCGCCGTACGGCTGTGTCGTTCGCGGTGCTGGCCGCGCTGACGGGGGTGGTGGCCTACGGCTCCCCGGGCTCGGGCGAGGGTGACGGGGACGATCCGTTCGCGGCGCTGAGGCTCGCGGACGCGTCGACCCGCGACGCCGACTCGTCGAGGATCGAGTCCACCGGCGACCTGGGCGAGCTGATGTCCATCGAGGCGGACGGCGTGGTCGACTGGGCCGACGGCCTCGACGGCACCATGACCATCACCTACACCGGCGGCCGGGCGGCCGAGCAGCTGCGCTCCCTCGGCATCACCTCGACCGAGGCCCGCTATCTGCCCGAGGCCTACTACGCGGACATGGGCGACCTGTTCGCCGGGCAGTACGGCGGCAAGCGGTGGATCAGGTACGCGTACGAGGACATGGACGAGATGATCGGCGGGGCCTCCGGCGCCTATGTGCAGGAGCACTTCAAGAGCGTCACACCGAACCAGTCCGTCCGGCTCCTGCTGGCCTCCGGTGACGTCGAGAAGGTCGGTGAGGAGGACGTGCGCGGGGAGCGGACCACCCACTACTCCGGCACCGTGGACGTCGCCGACCTCCAGGAGCGGAACGCGAACCTCGGCGAGGAGATGCGGGCCCGACTGGAGGAACAGCTCGCGGCGTCCGGCATCACCACCGTCGACATCGACCTCTGGATCGACGACGACGATCTGCTGGTCAAGAAGGTCGAGAAGGCCGACACCGCGAACGGCACGGTGAACTCCACGGTCCACTACAGCGACTACGGCGTCGACGTCTCCACCGAGGAGCCGCCGGCCGCCGAGACGGTCGACTACAAGGACCTGATGAGGAATCTGCCGACGAGCTGAATTCGGGGGACAGTGACGGCCCGGCGGCGCTAGTGTCCGAGCCCGTCCCGCAGAGGTGGGACGTGAGGTGACAGGGGGACACATGAGGTTTGCCGCGCACGGCTCCGTAGGCTCCGTACATCGCCGCGGAGCTGTCGGCGTCGCCGTCGTGGCCGCGCTGCTGGGCGGTGCCACCGCCTGCGGCACAACGGCACGGGCCGAGGCGGAGCCGAAGACGCCCGCCGAGGCCGTGGCCCGGGCCGCCGAGCGGACGACGGACGTCTCGTCGCTGCGGTACCGGGTGAGGGGCACGCTGCCCGGGCACGGGAAGGTGCGGGCCGAGGCGTCCATGGGCGTGCGGCCGTCCGTGCTGCGCATGGAAGTGACCGGGCTGGGGGCGAGCGAGGAGGGCTCCGTCGAGATCCGCTTCGTGGACGACGCCATGTACACCGAGCTGGACGAGGCAACTCTCGACGAAGCCGGGCTCGTGGGGGTGAAGACCGCCGGCCGGCACTGGCTCCGGGCGGCACCGGCCGCGTGGGGTGGCCTCAGCGTGGACAACCAGTCCTATCGGGTCCTGCCCCGGCAGCTGGAGGGAAGCCCGCTGGTGCAGTCCACGATCCTGAACGGTGCCGAGGACCTGCGGGAGGCCGGCACCGAGACGGTGGACGGCACCCGCACCACCCGCTACCGGGGCACGGTCACGGCCAAGGGGTTGAGGGCGGCCCAGGGAACCGCCAAGGGCAAGAAGGCACGGGACCTCGCGACCAACAGCTTCGACCAGTTCAGGGCGCTGGGCCTGAAGGTCGGAAGCGCGCTCACCATGGAGCTCTGGGTCGACGAGGACGGCGGGACCAGACAGTTCCGGCTGCGCGGGGAGACCAGCACGCTGGACAAGAAGGGGCGCTGGGTCGACACCGGTCCCCTCGACATGACCGTCACCTTCCTGGCCGTCGACCCGTCCGTGTCCGTCGAGCCCCCGGCGGCCGACGACACCGTGGACCTCGACGAGGTGGCGGGCCCGCCCGGATCCGGCTGAGCCGCGGCCTTTGGGCAGCGGATTTGCTTGACACGTCGTGTGTCATCTAACCTTCCGGAGAAGCCAAAGACCGCTGGTCGTTGCCGTGTGCTTGCAAGAGGGCGCGGTGGCCGAAGGTTCCGCTGAACTGCGGACGACCCGCGCAGGTGACTGTGGAAGTTGCTCCTGGTCCGGTTCCGTGATCGTACGGAATTCGTCCGGTCGAGCTACGCCCCGTGCGCCTGCGCCGGGGCGTTTCGTTCGTTCACGGCCCCTTCCGAGCGGTCCTCATCACCCGGAAGGAGGCCGACGCTCTATGGCAAGGCCCGACAAGGCTGCCGCGGTGGCCGAGCTCACGGAGCAGTTCCGTAGCTCGAACGCCGCCGTGCTGACCGAGTACCGGGGTCTCACTGTGGCGCAGCTCAAGAACCTGCGCCGTTCGCTCGGTGAAGACGCCCAGTACGCCGTGGTGAAGAACACGCTGACCAAGATCGCGGCCAACGAGGCCGGGATCTCGACGCTCGACGACCTGTTCAACGGTCCGACGGCGGTTGCCTTCATCACCGGTGACCCGGTGACGTCGGCGAAGGGTCTTCGTGACTTCGCCAAGGACAACCCGAACCTCGTCATCAAGGGCGGTGTCCTTGACGGCAAGGCGCTGTCCGCCGACGAGATCAAGAAGCTTGCGGACCTCGAGTCCCGCGAGGTTCTGCTCTCCAAGCTGGCGGGTGCCTTCAAGGGCAAGCAGTCCCAGACTGCTCAGCTCTTCCAGGCGCTTCCCTCGAAGCTCGTCCGCACCGTGGACGCTCTTCGCGCCAAGCAGGACGAGCAGGGCGGTGCCGAGTAATTCGGCTCGCGCATTGATCCGCGCCGCCTGAGGCGCGGGTCGTAGCGGGCCGTAAGTACGCCCGCCGTTTCGATACATCCGGCACCTGCCGAAATTAGTGGAAGGATCGCCCGTCATGGCGAAGCTCAGCCAGGAAGACCTGCTCGCGCAGTTCGAGGAGATGACCCTCATCGAGCTCTCCGAGTTCGTGAAGGCGTTCGAGGAGAAGTTCGACGTCACCGCCGCCGCGGCCGTCGCCGTTGCCGGCCCCGCCGTCCCCGGCGCCCCGGCCGAGGCCGCTGAGGAGCAGGACGAGTTCGACGTCATCCTCACCGGTGCCGGCGACAAGAAGATCCAGGTCATCAAGGTCGTGCGTGAGCTGACCTCCCTGGGTCTGAAGGAGGCCAAGGACCTCGTGGACGGCGCCCCGAAGCCCGTTCTCGAGAAGGTCGCCAAGGAGGCCGCCGAGAAGGCCGCCGAGTCCCTCAAGGGCGCCGGCGCCTCCGTCGAGGTCAAGTAAGGCCACGGGTCCGTACCGGACCCGCTGCTCGCACACGGCCCCTCACATGGGGCTGTAACGCGGACGCACTGAAAGGCGATCACCCATGTGGGTGGTCGCCTTTCGGCGTTCGGGGACGTCGAGTGACGGCTGCCTTGCACTGTCGGTGGCGGCGAGTATGGTGATCTTCGTCGTGCCTCCGAGCACCCCTGGTGACCGGCCGCGAGTGACGATCGCAGCATCGGGTTCGGGCATGGGGGGCCTTGACGAACTGCACGCAGCGCGCAATTCTCAGGACGCGTCGTCACACGGATCCGAACTCCGAGGCATGGATCGACGGCGAAGAGGGCAGTATCGATGTGCATCGAGGGCGTGGCTTGCCGCAGGCGTTGAGGAACAACGAGGGTTTCCGAGGGTCCGTAAACCCGCACTGGACATCAGTGGGCCAATTGGCTACACTGACCCTTTGCGCTGCCTGTTAGCTGCCTCCTGCCCGTCACCAGGGGCATGCCCTCGCTCGAGCACCGACGATTGAACGTCCCTCACCTGGGGCTTTCCATCTCCGCGCCCGGTCGAGGGGGCCGGTACGCGCGTAGTGAGTCCGAGCCCTCGGAAGGACCCCCTCTTGGCCGCCTCGCGCAACGCCTCGACCGCGAATACGAACCCCGCCGCCAGCACCGCCCCGCTGCGCATCTCTTTTGCAAAGATCAAGGAGCCTCTCGAGGTTCCCAACCTGCTCGCGCTGCAGACCGAGAGCTTTGACTGGCTGCTCGGCAACACCGCCTGGCAGAGTCGGGTCGAGGAGGCTCTGGAGAACGGACAGGACGTCCCCACCAAGTCCGGTCTGGAGGAGATCTTCGAGGAGATCTCCCCGATCGAGGACTTCTCCGGGTCGATGTCGCTGACGTTCCGCGACCACCGTTTCGAGCCGCCGAAGAACAGCATCGACGAGTGCAAGGACCGCGACTTCACGTACGCGGCCCCGCTCTTCGTCACCGCCGAGTTCACCAACAACGAGACCGGCGAGATCAAGTCCCAGACGGTCTTCATGGGCGACTTCCCGCTCATGACCCACAAGGGCACCTTCGTCATCAACGGCACCGAGCGTGTCGTGGTGTCGCAGCTGGTCCGTTCGCCGGGTGTCTACTTCGACTCCTCCATCGACAAGACGTCCGACAAGGACATCTTCTCCGCCAAGATCATCCCGTCCCGGGGTGCCTGGCTGGAGATGGAGATCGACAAGCGCGACATGGTCGGTGTGCGCATCGACCGCAAGCGCAAGCAGTCCGTGACCGTCCTCCTCAAGGCACTCGGCTGGACCACCGAGCAGATCCTGGAGGAGTTCGGCGAGTACGAGTCCATGCGCGCCACCCTGGAGAAGGACCACACCCAGGGGCAGGACGACGCGCTGCTCGACATCTACCGCAAGCTGCGTCCGGGCGAGCCCCCCACGCGTGAGGCCGCGCAGACGCTGCTGGAGAACCTGTACTTCAACCCCAAGCGCTACGACCTCGCGAAGGTCGGCCGCTACAAGGTCAACAAGAAGCTGGGTGCGGAGGCTCCGCTCGACGCGGGCGTCCTGACCGTCGAGGACGTCATCTCGACGATCAAGTACCTGGTGAAGCTGCACGCGGGCGAGACCGAGACGGCCGCCGACAACGGCCAGACGATCGTCGTCGAGACCGACGACATCGACCACTTCGGCAACCGTCGTCTGCGCAGCGTCGGCGAGCTCATCCAGAACCAGGTCCGTACGGGTCTGGCGCGTATGGAGCGTGTCGTCCGCGAGCGCATGACGACCCAGGACGTCGAGGCGATCACGCCCCAGACCCTGATCAACATCCGGCCGGTCGTCGCCTCCATCAAGGAGTTCTTCGGCACCAGCCAGCTGTCGCAGTTCATGGACCAGAACAACCCGCTGTCGGGTCTCACCCACAAGCGCCGTCTGTCGGCTCTTGGTCCCGGTGGTCTCTCCCGTGAGCGGGCCGGCTTCGAGGTCCGTGACGTGCACCCGTCCCACTACGGGCGCATGTGTCCGATCGAGACGCCCGAAGGCCCGAACATCGGTCTGATCGGTTCGCTCGCCTCCTACGGCCGCGTCAACGCGTTCGGTTTCGTGGAGACGCCGTACCGCCGGGTCACCGACGGTGTCGTCACCGACGAGGTCGACTACCTGACGGCCGACGAGGAGGACCGCTTCGTCATCGCGCAGGCCAACGCCACGCTCGACGAGGACCTGCGCTTCACCGAGAACCGCGTCCTGGTCCGCCGCCGTGGCGGCGAGGTCGACTACGTCCCCGGTGACGACGTGGACTACATGGACGTCTCGCCGCGCCAGATGGTGTCGGTCGCGACGGCCATGATCCCCTTCCTGGAGCACGACGACGCCAACCGTGCCCTCATGGGCGCGAACATGATGCGTCAGGCCGTGCCGCTCATCAAGAGCGAGGCCCCGCTCGTCGGCACCGGCATGGAGTACCGCTCCGCCGTCGACGCCGGCGACGTGGTCAAGGCCGAGAAGGCGGGCGTGGTCCAGGAGGTCTCCGCGGACTACATCACCACGACCAACGACGACGGCACGTACATCACGTACCGCCTGGCCAAGTTCGCCCGCTCCAACCAGGGCACCTCGGTCAACCAGAAGGTCATCGTCAACGAGGGCGACCGGATCATCGAGGGCCAGGTCCTGGCCGACGGTCCGGCCACCGAGAACGGCGAGATGGCCCTCGGCAAGAACCTGCTCGTGGCGTTCATGCCGTGGGAGGGTCACAACTACGAGGACGCGATCATCCTGTCGCAGCGCCTCGTGCAGGACGACGTCCTCTCCTCGATCCACATCGAGGAGCACGAGGTCGACGCCCGTGACACCAAGCTCGGCCCCGAGGAGATCACCCGGGACATCCCGAACGTCTCCGAGGAGGTCCTCGCCGACCTCGACGAGCGCGGCATCATCCGCATCGGTGCCGAGGTCGTCGCCGGCGACATCCTGGTCGGCAAGGTCACGCCCAAGGGTGAGACCGAGCTGACCCCGGAGGAGCGCCTGCTCCGCGCGATCTTCGGTGAGAAGGCCCGTGAGGTCCGTGACACCTCGCTGAAGGTGCCGCACGGCGAGATCGGCAAGGTCATCGGCGTCCGCGTCTTCGACCGCGAGGAGGGCGACGAGCTTCCCCCCGGTGTGAACCAGCTGGTGCGCGTGTACGTGGCGCAGAAGCGGAAGATCACCGACGGTGACAAGCTCGCCGGCCGCCACGGCAACAAGGGCGTCATCTCCAAGATCCTGCCGATCGAGGACATGCCGTTCCTGGAGGACGGCACCCCGGTCGACATCATCCTCAACCCGCTCGGCGTGCCCTCCCGAATGAACCCGGGACAGGTCCTGGAGATCCACCTCGGCTGGCTCGCCAGCCGCGGCTGGGACGTCTCCGGTCTCGCCGACGACTGGGCGAAGCGTCTGCAGGTCATCGGCGCCGACTCCGTCGCCCCCGGCACCAACGTCGCGACCCCGGTCTTCGACGGTGCCCGCGAGGACGAGCTGGCCGGTCTGCTCCAGCACACCATCCCGAACCGCGACGGCGAGCGCATGGTGCAGCCGACCGGTAAGGCGAGGCTGTTCGACGGCCGCTCCGGTGAGCCGTTCCCGGACCCGATCTCCATCGGGTACATGTACATCCTCAAGCTGCACCACCTGGTCGACGACAAGCTGCACGCCCGGTCGACCGGTCCGTACTCGATGATCACCCAGCAGCCGCTGGGTGGTAAGGCCCAGTTCGGTGGCCAGCGCTTCGGTGAGATGGAGGTGTGGGCGCTGGAGGCTTATGGCGCCGCGTACGCCCTCCAGGAGCTGCTGACCATCAAGTCCGACGACGTCACCGGCCGCGTGAAGGTCTACGAGGCCATCGTCAAGGGCGAGAACATTCCCGAGCCCGGCATCCCTGAGTCCTTCAAGGTGCTCATCAAGGAGATGCAGTCCCTGTGCCTCAACGTGGAGGTGCTGTCCTCGGACGGCATGTCCATCGAGATGCGCGACACCGACGAGGACGTCTTCCGCGCTGCGGAGGAGCTTGGCATCGACCTGTCCCGGCGCGAGCCGAGCAGCGTCGAAGAGGTCTGACGGGAGTTCGGACGGGCTCAGCCTTCTGAGCCCGTCCGGCCCCAGGACCCCCGTATCAGACCCCATGACTTACAACCCTGAGAGGGATTGACGCATAGTGCTCGACGTCAACTTCTTCGACGAGCTCCGGATCGGTCTGGCCACCGCTGACGACATCCGTCAGTGGAGCCACGGCGAGGTCAAGAAGCCCGAGACGATCAACTACCGCACGCTCAAGCCCGAAAAGGACGGACTCTTCTGCGAGAAGATCTTCGGTCCGACCCGGGACTGGGAGTGCTACTGCGGCAAGTACAAGCGTGTCCGCTTCAAGGGCATCATCTGTGAGCGCTGTGGCGTCGAGGTCACGCGCGCCAAGGTGCGTCGTGAGCGGATGGGCCACATCGAGCTGGCCGCTCCCGTCACCCACATCTGGTACTTCAAGGGCGTTCCGTCGCGGCTGGGCTACCTGCTCGACCTCGCCCCGAAGGACCTGGAGAAGGTCATCTACTTCGCGGCGTACATGATCACGTACGTCGACGAGGAGCGCCGTACGCGTGACCTGCCCTCCCTGGAGGCGCACGTCTCCGTCGAGCGGCAGCAGATCGAGAACCGCCGGGACGCCGACCTGGAGGCCCGCGCCAAGAAGCTCGAGACCGACCTGGCCGAGCTGGAGGCCGAGGGCGCCAAGGCCGACGTGCGCCGCAAGGTGCGCGAGGGCGCCGAGCGGGAGATGAAGCAGCTGCGCGACCGTACGCAGCGCGAGATCGACCGTCTCGACGAGGTGTGGACCCGGTTCAAGAACCTCAAGGTCCAGGACCTGGAGGGCGACGAGCTCCTCTACCGCGAGCTGCGTGACCGCTTCGGCACGTACTTCGACGGTTCCATGGGTGCGGCTGCCCTGCAGAAGCGCCTGGAGTCGTTCGACCTGGACGAGGAGGCCGAGCGCCTCCGCGAGATCATCCGTACCGGCAAGGGCCAGAAGAAGACCCGTGCGCTCAAGCGCCTCAAGGTCGTCTCCGCGTTCCTGCAGACCAGCAACAGCCCCAAGGGCATGGTGCTCGACTGCGTGCCGGTCATCCCGCCGGACCTCCGCCCGATGGTGCAGCTGGACGGTGGCCGCTTCGCGACCTCCGACCTGAACGACCTGTACCGCCGTGTGATCAACCGCAACAACCGTCTGAAGCGGCTTCTCGACCTCGGCGCGCCCGAGATCATCGTGAACAACGAGAAGCGCATGCTCCAGGAGGCCGTGGACGCCCTCTTCGACAACGGTCGTCGTGGTCGCCCGGTCACCGGTCCCGGCAACCGCCCGCTGAAGTCCCTCAGCGACATGCTGAAGGGTAAGCAGGGTCGATTCCGTCAGAACCTGCTCGGCAAGCGTGTGGACTACTCCGCGCGTTCCGTGATCGTCGTCGGTCCGCAGCTGAAGCTGCACCAGTGCGGTCTGCCGAAGGCGATGGCGCTGGAGCTCTTCAAGCCGTTCGTGATGAAGCGGCTCGTGGACCTCAACCACGCGCAGAACATCAAGAGCGCCAAGCGCATGGTGGAGCGCGGCCGCACCGTCGTGTACGACGTCCTCGAAGAGGTCATCGCCGAGCACCCGGTGCTGCTGAACCGTGCGCCCACCCTGCACCGCCTCGGCATCCAGGCCTTCGAGCCGCAGCTGGTCGAGGGCAAGGCCATCCAGATCCACCCGCTCGTCTGCACCGCGTTCAACGCGGACTTCGACGGTGACCAGATGGCCGTGCACCTGCCGCTCTCCGCGGAGGCGCAGGCCGAGGCCCGCATCCTGATGCTGTCCTCGAACAACATCCTCAAGCCCGCCGACGGCCGTCCGGTGACGATGCCGACCCAGGACATGGTCCTCGGTCTGTTCTTCCTCACCACCGACGGCGAGCTGCGTGACACCAAGGGCGAGGGGCGTTCGTTCGCCTCCACGGCCGAGGCGATCATGGCGTTCGACGCCGGCGAGCTGGCGCTGCAGTCCGCGGTGGACATCCGCTTCCCGGTGGGCACCATCCCGCCGCGCGGCTGGACCCCGCCGGAGCGCGAGGAGGGCGAGCCGGAGTGGCAGCAGGGTGACAGCTTCCGTCTGAAGACCACGCTCGGCCGTGCCCTCTTCAACGAGCTGCTGCCCGAGGACTACCCGTTCGTCGACTACTCGGTGGGCAAGAAGCAGCTCTCCGAGATCGTCAACGACCTGGCCGAGCGCTACCCCAAGGTCATCGTGGCGGCGACGCTCGACAACCTGAAGGCGGCCGGCTTCTTCTGGGCGACCCGTTCCGGTGTCACCGTGGCCATCTCCGACGTCGTCGTTCCCGAGGCGAAGAAGGAGATCGTTCGCGGGTACGAGGCGCAGGACGAGAAGGTCCAGAAGCAGTACGAGCGCGGTCTGATCACCAAGGAAGAGCGCACGCAGGAGCTCATCGCGATCTGGACCAAGGCGACCAACGAGGTCGCCGAGGCGATGAACGCGAACTTCCCCAAGACCAACCCCATCTTCATGATGGTCGACTCGGGTGCCCGAGGAAACATGATGCAGATGCGGCAGATCGCGGGTATGCGCGGTCTGGTGTCGAACGCGAAGAACGAGACCATCCCGCGTCCCATCAAGGCCTCGTTCCGCGAGGGTCTGTCGGTGCTGGAGTACTTCATCTCCACGCACGGTGCCCGTAAGGGTCTGGCGGACACCGCCCTGCGTACCGCCGACTCGGGTTACCTGACCCGTCGTCTGGTGGACGTCTCGCAGGACGTCATCATCCGCGAGGAGGACTGCGGCACCGAGCGCGGTCTGAAGCTGCGGATCGCCTCGAAGGACGAGACCGGGGTCCTGCGCAAGGCCGAGGACGTCGAGACCAGCGTCTACGCCCGCATGCTCGCCGAGGACGTCGTCATCGACGGCAAGGTGATCGCGCCGGCCAACGTGGACCTGGGCGACGTGCTCATCGACCAGCTCGTGCACCACGGTGTCGAGGAGGTCAAGACCCGCTCGATCCTGACCTGTGAGTCCAAGGTCGGCACGTGTGCCATGTGCTACGGCCGCTCCCTGGCCACCGGCAAGCTGGTCGACATCGGTGAGGCGGTCGGCATCATCGCCGCCCAGTCCATCGGTGAGCCCGGTACCCAGCTGACGATGCGTACCTTCCACACCGGTGGTGTGGCCGGTGACGACATCACGCAGGGTCTGCCGCGTGTCGTCGAGCTCTTCGAGGCCCGTACGCCCAAGGGTGTCGCGCCGATCTCCGAGGCGGCCGGTCGCGTCCGCATCGAGGAGACGGAGAAGACCAAGAAGATCGTCATCACGCCGGACGACGGCAGCGACGAGACGGCGTTCCCGATCTCGAAGCGTGCCCGTCTGCTGGTGAGCGAGGGCGAGCACGTCGAGGTGGGCCAGAAGCTCACCGTGGGTGCCACCAACCCGCACGACGTGCTGCGCATCCTGGGTCAGCGTGCCGTCCAGGTCCACCTGGTCGGCGAGGTCCAGAAGGTCTACAACTCGCAGGGTGTGTCGATCCACGACAAGCACATCGAGATCATCATCCGGCAGATGCTGCGCCGTGTGACGATCATCGAGTCCGGCGACGCCGAGCTGCTGCCCGGTGAGCTGGTCGAGCGCTCGAAGTTCGAGACCGAGAACCGTCGTGTGGTCCAGGAGGGCGGTCACCCGGCCTCCGGTCGTCCGCAGCTGATGGGTATCACCAAGGCCTCGCTGGCGACGGAGTCCTGGCTGTCGGCCGCCTCCTTCCAGGAGACGACCCGAGTTCTGACGGACGCGGCGATCAACGCCAAGTCCGACAGCCTCATCGGCCTCAAGGAGAACGTCATCATCGGTAAGCTCATCCCGGCCGGTACGGGTCTGTCCCGCTACCGCAACATCCGGGTGGAGCCGACCGAGGAGGCCAAGGCCGCGATGTACTCGGCCGTCGGCTACGACGACATCGACTACTCGCCGTTCGGCACGGGCTCCGGCCAGGCCGTCCCGCTGGAGGACTACGACTACGGGCCGTACAACCAGTAAGGCCTGCGTCTGAAGCACTGAGGGGCGGCCATCCCGTGGCACACGGGGTGGCCGCCCTTCGGCGTTGTCCGAGCCGGGGCGTGGCGTCGCGCCGGGGGGCGAGAGCGCGGCACGCCTCCGCTCCACCGCCGCACCCGCGGCCGGTAGAGCCACCACGGTCCGTCCGGATGTCCAGGGCGGGCCATGAGGGCGCTCAGGGGGCCTGCCGGCGTCCGAGGGGGCGTCCTCGGACAGGCACGGCCGAGGTCCCTCCCGGGGGTGACAGGGGCGTCAGTAGCGGAATCGCTACAGAATGGGGACCGGGAACCGATGCCGTGGGTCGGGCGTTGGAGCATCATGGAGGCACAACCAGTCCGGGGGAGTGTTCTCGTGTCGAACCCGTCGTGGCAGCCGATGCCGTGGCAGCAGGCGCAGGGCAGCAGCCCGTCCCTGCTCGCCGCCCATGCCGATCGTGAGCGAGCCGTCGATGTGCTGAAGGCGGGCTTCTCCGAGGGGCGTCTTCCGCAGGACGAGTACGAGAGGCGTGTCGAGAGGGCCTATCAGGCGCGGACGGTGGGGGAGCTGGCTCTCCTGGTCGCCGACCTGCCCCAGGGGCCGTCGGCGATGCAGCCGAGCGCCATGGCGCCCATGGCGCCCATGGTCCCGAGAACCTTCATGCCGGCGCCCGTGCCGCCCCCGCCGACCAACGGCAAGGCCGTGGGCGCGATGGTCTGCGGTGTGCTCACGACCATGTCGTTCGGGCTCACCGGCGTTCCGGCGGTCATCCTGGGCCACACCGCCCGCGCGGAGATCAAGCGCACAGGTGAGGGCGGGGAGGGCTTCGCCCTGGCCGGTCTCATCCTGGGCTGGCTCTCCGTGGCGGGCTGGGCGTTCTTCCTTCTGCTTTTCATGATCGCGGGAGTCTCGTCGAGCAGCGGGATCTGAGGCTGGGCGGGGGCTCGACCGCGCGGATGCGTTCGTCCCTAAACCCCCGCCCGCCCATTTGTTTTGACCATAGCGAATGAGGTAGGTACGCTCAGACCTTGTGCCTGGGGTGTGCCCTGGCTCTCGTGCGTGCCTTCAACCGCACAGGGGGAGCCGTAAGCGGCCGCCGTACTCTGCGCCCTTTCTGCCTCGCGGCGGGAGTTCAGCAGTTTCGACACACCCGACCGCGTGGGTCGGCGAATGTTCCGGGTTAGCTTCACCATTCGGCACACAGAAACCGGAGAAGTAGTGCCTACGATCCAGCAGCTGGTCCGGAAGGGCCGGCAGGACAAGGTCGAGAAGAACAAGACGCCCGCACTCGAGGGTTCGCCCCAGCGTCGCGGCGTCTGCACGCGTGTGTTCACGACCACCCCGAAGAAGCCGAACTCGGCCCTGCGTAAGGTCGCGCGTGTGCGTCTGACCAGCGGGATCGAGGTCACTGCTTACATTCCGGGTGAGGGACACAACCTGCAGGAGCACTCCATCGTGCTCGTGCGCGGCGGCCGTGTGAAGGACCTGCCCGGTGTTCGCTACAAGATCATCCGCGGTTCGCTCGACACCCAGGGTGTCAAGAACCGCAAGCAGGCCCGCAGCCGCTACGGCGCCAAGAAGGAGAAGTAAGAATGCCTCGTAAGGGCCCCGCCCCGAAGCGCCCGGTCATCATCGACCCGGTCTACGGTTCTCCTCTGGTGACCTCCCTCATCAACAAGGTGCTGCTGAACGGCAAGCGCTCCACCGCCGAGCGCATCGTGTACGGCGCCATGGAGGGCCTGCGCGAGAAGACCAGCAACGACCCGGTCATCACGCTCAAGCGCGCGCTCGAGAACATCAAGCCGACCCTCGAGGTCAAGTCCCGCCGTGTCGGTGGTGCGACGTACCAGGTTCCGATCGAGGTCAAGCCCGGTCGTGCCAACACGCTCGCGCTGCGCTGGCTGGTCGGTTACTCCCGCGCCCGTCGCGAGAAGACCATGACCGAGCGTCTGCTCAACGAGCTTCTCGACGCCTCCAACGGCCTGGGTGCCGCTGTGAAGAAGCGCGAGGACACGCACAAGATGGCCGAGTCCAACAAGGCCTTCGCGCACTACCGCTGGTAGTCGCAGACCCCATCGAGACCGAGAGAAGACTGAAGCCTTATGGCTACCACTTCGCTTGACCTGGCCAGGGTCCGCAACATCGGGATCATGGCCCACATCGACGCGGGCAAGACGACCACCACCGAGCGGATCCTGTTCTACACCGGCGTTTCGTACAAGATCGGTGAGGTCCACGACGGCGCCGCCACCATGGACTGGATGGAGCAGGAGCAGGAGCGTGGCATCACGATCACCTCTGCTGCCACCACCTGTCACTGGCCGCTCGAGGGCGTCGACCACACCATCAACATCATCGACACCCCGGGTCACGTCGACTTCACCGTAGAGGTGGAGCGTTCGCTCCGCGTCCTCGACGGTGCCGTGACGGTGTTCGACGGCGTCGCCGGCGTGGAGCCGCAGTCGGAGACGGTGTGGCGTCAGGCCGACCGTTACGGCGTGCCCCGCATCTGCTTCGTCAACAAGCTGGACCGTACCGGCGCCGAGTTCCACCGCTGTGTGGACATGATCTCGGACCGCCTGGGCGCCCAGCCGCTCGTCATGCAGCTCCCGATCGGCGCCGAGGCCGACTTCAAGGGCGTCGTCGACCTCGTGACGATGAAGGCCCTGGTCTGGTCCGCCGAGGCCGCCAAGGGTGAGATGTACGACGTCGTCGACATCCCGGCCACGCACACCGAGGCTGCCGAGGAGTACCGCGGCAAGCTCGTCGAGGCCGTCGCCGAGAACGACGAAGAGATCATGGAGCTGTACCTGGAGGGCGTCGAGCCCACCGAGGAGCAGCTGTACGCCGCGATCCGTCGCATCACCATCGCGTCCGGCAAGTCCAACGACACCACGGTCACCCCGGTGTTCTGTGGCACCGCGTTCAAGAACAAGGGCGTCCAGCCCCTGCTCGACGCGGTCGTGCGCTACCTGCCGACCCCGCTCGACGTCGAGGCCATCGAGGGCCAGGACGTGAAGGACCCCGAGCTGGTCGTCAAGCGCAAGCCGTCCGACGACGAGCCGCTGTCCGCGCTGGCGTTCAAGATCATGAGCGACCCGCACCTCGGCAAGCTCACCTTCGTCCGGGTCTACTCGGGCCGCCTGGAGTCCGGCACCGCCGTGCTGAACTCCGTCAAGGGCAAGAAGGAGCGCATCGGCAAGATCTACCGCATGCACGCGAACAAGCGTGAGGAGATCGAGTCGGTGGGCGCCGGCGACATCATCGCCGTCATGGGTCTGAAGCAGACCACGACCGGTGAGACGCTGTGCGACGACAAGCAGCCGGTGATCCTGGAGTCCATGGACTTCCCGGCGCCGGTCATCCAGGTCGCCATCGAGCCCAAGTCCAAGGGTGACCAGGAGAAGCTGGGTGTCGCCATCCAGCGTCTCGCGGAGGAGGACCCCTCCTTCCAGGTCCACTCGGACGAGGAGACGGGCCAGACCATCATCGGTGGTATGGGCGAGCTGCACCTCGAGGTGCTGGTCGACCGTATGCGCCGTGAGTTCAAGGTCGAGGCCAACGTCGGCAAGCCGCAGGTCGCCTACCGCGAGACGATCCGCAAGGCCGTCGAGCGCGTCGACTACACGCACAAGAAGCAGACTGGTGGTACCGGCCAGTTCGCCAAGGTGCAGATCGCGATCGAGCCGATCGAGAGCGGCGACGCCTCGTACGAGTTCGTGAACAAGGTGACCGGTGGCCGCATCCCGAAGGAGTACATCCCTTCGGTGGACGCCGGTGCGCAGGAGGCCATGCAGTTCGGCATCCTCGCGGGCTACGAGATGACGGGCGTCCGCGTCACGCTCATCGACGGTGGCTACCACGAGGTCGACTCCTCCGAGCTCGCCTTCAAGATCGCCGGTTCGCAGGCCTTCAAGGAGGCCGCGCGCAAGGCCAGCCCCGTGCTGCTCGAGCCGATGATGGCCGTCGAGGTCACCACGCCCGAGGACTACATGGGTGAGGTCATCGGCGACATCAACTCCCGCCGTGGCCAGATCCAGGCCATGGAGGAGCGGGCCGGTGCCCGCGTCGTGAAGGGCCTCGTGCCCCTCTCGGAGATGTTCGGCTACGTCGGAGACCTCCGCAGCAAGACCTCGGGTCGCGCAAGCTACTCGATGCAGTTCGACTCCTACGCCGAGGTTCCGCGGAACGTCGCCGAGGAGATCATCGCGAAGGCCAAGGGCGAGTAACGCACCGCGTTCACACGCCGTAGGCTTGACTCCGGAGCCTCACGGGGCATTCCGCCGCAGGGCGGAGGGAATGCCCCGTGGATCCGGGCCATCCAGCAAAGATCACCTGGCGCCGATGAAGTAAGGCGTACCAGAACCACTCCCAGGAGGACCCCAGTGGCGAAGGCGAAGTTCGAGCGGACTAAGCCGCACGTCAACATCGGCACCATCGGTCACATCGACCACGGTAAGACGACCCTCACGGCCGCCATTACCAAGGTGCTGCACGACGCGTTCCCGGACCTGAACGAGGCCTCGGCGTTCGACCAGATCGACAAGGCTCCCGAGGAGCGCCAGCGCGGTATCACCATCTCCATCGCGCACGTCGAGTACCAGACGGAGACCCGTCACTACGCCCACGTCGACTGCCCCGGTCACGCGGACTACATCAAGAACATGATCACGGGTGCGGCGCAGATGGACGGCGCCATCCTCGTTGTCGCCGCCACCGACGGCCCGATGCCGCAGACCAAGGAGCACGTGCTCCTGGCCCGCCAGGTCGGCGTTCCGTACATCGTCGTCGCCCTGAACAAGGCCGACATGGTGGACGACGAGGAGATCCTGGAGCTCGTCGAGCTCGAGGTCCGTGAGCTGCTCTCCGAGTACGAGTTCCCGGGCGACGACGTTCCGGTCGTCAAGGTCTCCGCGCTCAAGGCGCTCGAGGGCGACAAGGAGTGGGGCCAGTCGGTCCTGGACCTGATGGCCGCCGTCGACACCGCGATCCCGGAGCCGGAGCGCGACGTCGACAAGCCGTTCCTGATGCCGATCGAGGACGTCTTCACGATCACCGGTCGTGGCACCGTCGTCACCGGTCGTATCGAGCGTGGTGTCCTCAAGGTCAACGAGACCGTCGACATCATCGGTATCAAGACCGAGAAGACCACCACCACGGTCACCGGCATCGAGATGTTCCGCAAGCTGCTCGACGAGGGCCAGGCCGGTGAGAACGTCGGTCTGCTCCTCCGTGGCATCAAGCGCGAGGACGTCGAGCGCGGCCAGGTCATCATCAAGCCCGGTTCGGTCACGCCGCACACCGAGTTCGAGGCCCAGGCCTACATCCTGTCCAAGGACGAGGGTGGCCGCCACACGCCGTTCTTCAACAACTACCGCCCGCAGTTCTACTTCCGTACGACGGACGTGACCGGCGTGGTGACCCTCCCCGAGGGCACCGAGATGGTCATGCCCGGCGACAACACGGAGATGAAGGTTGAGCTCATTCAGCCCATCGCCATGGAAGAGGGCCTGAAGTTCGCCATCCGTGAGGGTGGCCGGACCGTGGGCGCCGGCCAGGTCACCAAGATCAACAAGTAAGCTTGTCGGTCTGACCTGGTAGCTCCAGCACAGCTGAGCGCCTGAAGGGGCCCGTACGACTTCGGTCGTACGGGCCCTTTCGCTTGCCCCGTGACCCGTGTGCCGTGACGGGTGCCCCGTAACGCTTCTCGCGCGCCGGGCCACGTAGCCACGTCGACGCCGTCACGCGCTTCATGGCCCGACGGGTCACCGACCCGCACACCGTCGCCGACCTGACCGCCGAGACCTTCCTCGCGGTGATCGACTCCGCTCGCGCCTACCGGCCCGACCTCGGCAGCGAGACGGCTGGCTGTACGGCATCGCGCGCAACGTGGTGGCGGCGGAGGCACGGCGCAGCGCGCGGCAGAGCGCGCTCGGCAGCCGGATCGCCGGGCGTCGGCTGCTGGAGGCCGACGACATCGGCCGGCTGGAGGAGAAGCTCGACGCGGAGGCGGCGAGAACCTTCGAGGACCGGCTGCTGGGCGAACTCCAGCGGGAGATCGCGCTGCGGGCGGACGAGCGGCCGGAGCCCGTGTCGCGCCGCACACTCACTCCTCGGCGTGCGCTGGTCGCCCTCGCGGCGTGTGTCGCGGTGGCGGCGGGGGTTGGTGGCGCTGCCGTCGTCGACCGGTGGGGCGCGGGTGTACGCGATCGAGCAGCACGAGGACGGCGGCGTCACGGTCGGCATGAGGGACATCGTGCTGAGCGGTGACGACAAGAAGGAGCTGAGCGAGCGACTTCGTGCCGACGGCATCGGCGTGACCGTCGACAGGCCCAGGGACGGTCATGTCTGCGCGCAGCCTCGTGGTGAGGCCTATCAGCCGGCCTGGGTCGTGGGGTCGTCTCATGACACCACCGGTGTGATGCCCGTTCACGCGTTCACTCTGCGCCCCGGTGATTCCCTGGTGTTCGAGGAGCCGCAATGGGGGACGCGGGACCCCGCTCCCGCTTCGGTCGTGTACGGGTACAAGGGGCGGGTCGAGGCCCTGCGAGGAAGTGCCCTGGGACGGGACCGGAGTCCGTAGGGATTCCTTCGAAGAGAAGCAGGCCGAGCGGCTCGTGGGGCGAAGACCGTACGGGCCCTGCGGCTTCAGGCGTCAGGCTTCGAAACTATTCGGCGCGTTCGACCCGTTGTCCCCTCGCCTCACTCCCTTCACCATTTGTCATGTCGCTGAGCAAATTCCGCCTTCGGGATGACCGGTCGAGGGGTGTGGCATGTCCGCGGACGTCAGTCGGAGAATCGTGCTGGGGGCGGGTGCGGGGCTCGCCGTGTCGCCCGCTCTGCCAGGGGTCGCGCGGGCGGAGGGGGCGACCGCGGTAGGGGCGGCGGGAGAGGCGCTGCCGGGAGGGCTGCGGGTCACCGACCCCGGGGCGTACCTCTCGTTCGCGCCCGTGCCGGGGGCGTTCTCGCTGGTCGGGGCGCCGGTCGTGGTCAGCCCCGAGGATCACCCCGGAGTCGTACGGGTCGCGGGGGACCTCCGGGACGACATCGAGCGGGTGACGGGGGTGCGCCCGGGGAGCGAGGTCGCGCGGGAGGTGGTCCTGGTGGGGACCATCGGGCGCAGTCCCCTGATCGACGGGCTGATCGCCGCCGGGAAGCTGGACGTCGACGGGGTGCGGGGGAAGTGGGAGACCTCGCTGCATACGGTCGTGGAGCGGCCGATGCCCGGGGTGCGGCGGGCCTTCGTCGTCGCGGGCAGCGATCCGCGCGGCACGATCTTCGGGGCGTACGACGTCTCGTACGGGATCGGGGTCTCGCCCTGGTACTGGTGGGACGACGTGCCGCCGGTCCGGCGGGAGGCGGTGTACGTGCGGCCGGGCCGCTTCAGTCAGGGGACGCCGGCCGTGACGTACCGGGGTGTCTTCATCAACGACGAGAACCCGGCGCTCGGGACGTGGGCGCCGGCGTACTTCGGGCCCGGGAAGGCGCCGGGGTACCCCGGGGGCTTCAACGCGGACTTCTGGGCCAAGGTCTTCGAGGTGCTGCTGCGGCTGAAGGGGAACTACGTCTGGCCGGCGGTGTGGGGGCGGGCCTTCGCCGAGGACGATCCGGAGAACCACGCACGGGCGAAGGCCTATGGGATTGTCATGGGCACGTCTCATGAGGCGCCCATGATGCGGGGCATCGAGGAGTGGAACCGGCATGCGGCGCCCGCCGTGCGGGACGGCGCAGGGAACGTCGTGACCCCCGGGCGGGACCCCTACGGGGGCACCGGGGAGTGGTCGTACCGGCGCAATGCCGAGGCGATCCGCGCGTACTGGCGGGACGGCATCCGGCGCATGGTCGACGAGGACTTCGAGGGCGTCGTCACGCTGGGGATGCGCGGGAACGGTGACACGAGCCTCCCGGACGGCGACGGCATCGAGCTGATGCAGGAGATCATCGCGGCGCAGCGCAGGATCATCGAGGAGGTGACGGGGCGTCCGGCGGCCCGGACCCCGCAGGTGTGGACCCTCTACAAGGAGGTCCAGCGCTACTGGGACCGGGGGCTGCGGGCGCCGGACGACGTGACCGTCGTCCTCACGGACGACAACTGGGGGAACATCCGCAAGCATCCGGACCCCGGGGAGCCCGTACGGTCCGGCGGGTACGGGCTGTACTACCACTTCGACTACGTCGGGGTCGGGCGCAACTACAAGTGGGTCGACACGGCCAACCTGGCGAACCTCTGGGAGCAGCTGCACGAGGCGGACGCCTACGGCAACCACGGGCTGTGGGTGGTGAACGTCGGCGATCTGAAGGGCAACGAGCTGCCGACCGAGTTCTTCCTGAACTACGCCTGGAACCCGCGGCGTTGGGGCGCGGACCGGCTGGAGGAGTGGGAGCGGCGGTTCGCGCGGCAGCACTTCGGGGAGGAGACGGCGGCCGAGATCGCCGAGGTGCTGAGCGCGTACGGGCAGCTCCAGGCCCGCCGCAAGCCCGAGCTGTTGAACCGCCGCATCACCCTCGACACGACGAAGGACCCCACGAAGGACGAGCGGGCGATCGTCTACGACGACCAGGAGACACCGTTCTACTTCGGCCACCGTGAGCTGGAGCGCGTCACGCGGGAGTGGCGGGCGCTGGCGAAGCGGGCCGAGCGGGTGGGGCGGCGGCTTCCGGCGGCGCTGCGGGACGCGTGGTTCGAGCTGGTCGGGTACGCGGTGGAAGCCACTGCGAACCTGTACGGGCTGCGGGAGGCGGAGTTCCGCAACCTGCTGTACGCGGGGCAGGGGCGGGCGGCGACGAACCGTATGGCGGCCGAGGCGGAGCAGGGGCTGGAGCGGGACTTCGCGCTCGCCGACCGCTTCAACTCCGAGGTGGCGGGCGGGAAGTGGCGGGGCTTCCAGACGCAGCCGCACATCGGGTACGGGGACGTGGAGCGGTACGGGCCCAACGCCGGATGGCAGCAGCCGGAGAAGGACCATGTGGCGCTGCCGGACGAGATCTTTCCCAAGGTGCGGCGGATCGAGGTGCCGGAGGCGGCCGAGCTGGGGGTGGCGGTCGACGGGGCGGACGACACGGGGGAGTGGTGGCCCGGTGCCGGTGCCGGTGCCGGTGTCCGTGCCGGTGCGGCTGGTGCGGAGGCGATGCTTCCGGTGTTCAGCCCGTACCAGACCAGGCCCCAGCAGTATGTGGAGATCTTCAACCGGGGGCGTACGCCCTTCTCCTACCGGATCGAGTCGTCGGTGCCGTGGCTGGTGGTCGAGCGGGCGCGGGGGCGCGTCGAGGAGCAGGTGCGGGTGGCCGTGCGGGTGGACTGGGGGCGGGTGCCGGACGGCGGAGGGCGCCTGGAGGGGGCGTTGACGGTGAGCGGGGCGGGTGCCTCGGTCACGGTGAAGGCCGTCGCGGAGAAGCCGTCGGCGCGGGAGGCGCGGGGGCTGCGGGGGTTCGTCGAGGCGGGCGGCTATGTGGCGATCGACGCGGAGCACTACGCGCGGGCGGTGGGGTCGGCCGACGGGCGGGTGCGCTGGCGCCGGATCGAGCGGATCGGGCGTACGGGGGCGGGGGTGACGCCGTGGCCCGTGACGGCGGCCCGGCAGACGCCGGGCGGGGCGGGACCGCGGCTGGAGTACGAGGTCAGTCTCCTGTCGGCCGTGGACGAGGTGACGGTCCGGGCGTACGTCTCGCCGAGGAATCCGACGCTTCCGACGGGCGGTCTGCGGTACGGCGTGTCGTTCGACGGCGGTGCACCGCAGGTCGTCGACATCAACGCCGCCACCGGCGCCGACGACGGGCTCATGAACAAGCAGTGGGCGCGCAACACGTCGGACAACGTGAACGTGACGGTGACCAGGCACGCGATCGCCGGGCCCGGGGTGCACCGGCTGACGTTCTGGATGGTCGATCCGACGGTGGTGCTGCAACGCCTGGTGATCGACACGGGTGGGTTGACGCCGACGTATCTGGGGCCGCTGGAGAGCCGCCGGATCTGAGAAGGGATCTGAGGATGACGTACCTGAACCGCTTTCGCCTGCCCGCGCTCGGGGTGGTCGCCGGGGCTCTGCTGTCCACGGTCGTGGTCGCGCAGCCGGCCTCGGCGCACGGACCTCATTCCGGCCCCTCGCTGCGGACGCTCGCCGACCGGGCGGGTGTCCGTATCGGCACGGCCGTCGACATGGCTGCCCTCGCCGACGACCGGACGTACCGCCGGACGACCGTACGCGAGTTCAATTCAGTGACCGCCGAGAACGTCATGAAGTGGGAGTCGGTGGAGCCGCAGCGGGGTGTGTACGACTGGAAGGCCGCCGACGACCTGGTCCGTTTCGCGCGGGCGAACGGGCAGGTGGTGCGCGGCCACACCCTGGTCTGGCACAGCCAGCTGCCGGGCTGGCTGACGGCCGGGGTGGCGGACGGCACGATCGGCGCGACGGAGCTGCGCGGCATCCTGCGGAACCACATCACCACCGAGGTGAAGCGGTACAAGGGGAAGATCCAGCAGTGGGACGTGGTCAACGAGGTCTTCGAGGAGGACGGCAGCCTGCGGAACTCGATCTGGCTGCGTGAGCTGGGCCCGTCGTACATCGCGGACGCGTTCCGCTGGGCCCACGCCGCCGATCCGAAGGCGAAGCTCTTCCTCAACGACTACAACGTGGAGGGCGTCAACGCGAAGTCCACGGCGTACTACGAACTGGCGAAACGGTTGCGCGCGGAGGGCGTGCCGGTGCAGGGCTTCGGCATCCAGGGGCACCTCGCGATCCAGTACGGCTTCCCGGGACAGGTCGCGGAGAACCTGGCCCGCTTCGAGGCGCTGGGGATGCGGACGGCGTTCACGGAGGTGGATGTGCGGATGATCCTGCCGACCGATTCCGACAAGCTCGCGACCCAGGCGGAGTACTACCGCCGCCTGCTGGACGCGTGTCTGGGCGCCCGGAGCTGCGGGTCCTTCACCGTGTGGGGCTTCACGGACAAGTACTCCTGGGTGCCGGGCGTCTTCGAGGGCCAGGGTTCGGCGACACCGATGGACGAGGAGTACGGGCGGAAGCCGGCGTACGGGGCGCTGCGGGAGGGGCTTGCGGCGGGGAGGTGACCGGCGTCGACCTCAGCCCTGGTCTCCGCCCTGGTCCGGGTAGCGGGGCAGGTTCTCCGTGGAGATGGTCCAGTCGGCGATGGTGACGTCCTCGCCGTAGACGAAGTCCTTGCGGGTGGCGTAGCGCGGGCCGTCCGGGGTGGCGTGGATGTCGGTGAGGACGGCGCCGGTGCCGGTGCGGGGGTCGAAGACGGCGTAGACGGGGATGCCGAGGAGGGGGTAGTCGCGGATCTTGCCGACCCAGTCGTTGTCGGGGTTGGAGCGGGACACGACTTCGATTGCGGCGATGAGCGTCCGTGGGTCGAAGGAGCCCGGGACGTCCATGTCCGCCCAGGCGATCACCATGACGTCGGGGTGGCGCATGATGCCCTCGGGTTCTGCCTCTACGTCAGGCGTCCCCGTGTGAGCGACCAGCTCTTCCGGCATGACCTTCTCAAGGCGCTTCCGGAGATGCAGCGTGGTCAGCTCGTGCGGCCGACGGGCGCCATCATGTCGTGGACGATCCCTTCCTTGGTGATCTCGAACTTGCCGGGGAGGGTGTCGTCCATCGACTGAACGAAGTCCCGCATGGTTCGGTAGACGTGGGGGGCGCCGTGCTGCGCGTTGTCCGGGGTGATGGTCATGGCGCTCGCTCCTCGTCGTCTGTGCCCGGGGGCAAGGATCGTCACGGTCATGCTAGGCGTCCTCCATGAGGTCGGGCATGGTGTGGTCGGGCCCGCAGTCGCGGCAGCGGCTCCCCTTCGGGCCCCGGAAGCCGCGGTCGCAGCCGTCGCAGTTCGTCATCTCGTAGTGGACGGATGGCGGTGACGCCGGGGCACGGAACGGCGGCAGGGGTGGCAGCCGGTCCGTGAGCCGGTGGGCCAGGAGGGCGGCCGGCCGGTGGAGGGGCTCGTTCGGGAGATCGTCGGTCAGGGCGTGGCGTACGGCGGTGGGGGTGAGGTCGCGCTCCAGCCAGGCGGCGACGCCCGGGGCGAGGTGGGCCGTGTCGCACGCCGAGAGAAGCAGGCGGGGGTCCGTGCGGCGCAGGTCGGCGAGGAGATCGGTGGCGGTCTGGAGGAGGGTGGGGGAGCGGTAGGCGGGCAGGGGGACGGTAGGGAGGGGCTTGCGGGGGGTCTTCTGCTTCTGCCGGGGTGGGTGCGCCGGGCGTGCCACGGGCTCGTTGTCGGCCCTGTGGTGGCCGGGCTGGTTGCAGGAGGTCGTACGGGTGACGATCCGGCCGCCGGGGATGCGTACGCGCTCCCGGCGCAGGTAGCCGTGGTCCTGCAACTCGTTCAGCGCTGCGGCGATACGGGTCGCGCCCTCCTTGAAGCGGGCCGCGAGGCTCTTGATGTCGACGCGGGCGCCCTTCGGCAGCGACTGGATGTGCGTCGCCAGCCCGATCGCGAGGAGCGACAGCTCCGGGTGCTGGGCGAGGTGGTTGCCGATCACCGTGAAGCGGGTGGTGTGGCGGGTGTGGTCGTGGATCAGGCCGCCACCGGATTGGCTCTGCCGGTTCGGTTGCCTGTTGTCGGCAAGCCCGGCGTGGGCGCGCGAGGGCGCGCTAAGGTGCTGGGTATCCATCGGGAAGCGGTTCTCTTCCTTGGTGGTCAGGCCCTCGCACTGGGATTGCCGTCCCGGCGGGGGCCGTCGTCTGTCTGCGGTTGTGTTGCGCAGAGCGTAGGGCAGGTGACCGCTCCCGAATCCAGCCGAGTGGGCGATGTTCACCCGCGAGGGTGAGGCGGCCTGCCGGGCGGGAGGAGGGGTGGGGTTTGGTGGGGTTCTTTCTCTCCCGGGGTCCTTGGGGAAAGACCGTCCGCCGCTCCGAAGCACACGAAATCGGGTTCCGGTCGCAGGGTGATCTCGGCCCAGACCGTCTTGCGCGGCGGCCTCCCCTGGGTGGTGCCCCAGCGGTCGGCGAGTGCCTCGACGAGGAGGAGGCCCCGGCCGGACTCGGCGTCGGGGGAGGGGCGCTGGGCTCGTGGGAGCCGTTCGCGGCACGTGTCCGTCACCTCGACGCGCAGGGTGACACCGATGACGTACATCGTCAGGTCGAAGTCGCGGCCCCGAACCCGTCCATGCGTCGCCGCGTTGGCCGCCAGCTCGGCGACGATGTGGTCCGCCGGGTGCAAGGGCAGCCCCCACGCGCGCAGTTGTTCGGTAGCGAGGAGACGGGCGAGGCGGGCGCCCCGAGGTGTTGGTGACAGCCGCACGCTGAAGTTGCGGACGGGGCTGACGAGTTCGGTGTCGGGGGCGACGATTTCCGGATTCACGTCACTCAGCGTGGCGGCGCGTGCCTAGTGTGACCAGTGACTGCACCGGTACGTACGGTTACTGTCCAGAGCTTGTCCGGCGTTGTCGGGCTTGTCCAGAACCGGCCTACGGGTAGGGGGCGTTGAGTCACAGCAGTGAGGCGGAGGGATGCGTGATGCACGTGGACGGGGTCAAGGACGCGACGGATGAGCCGGGTTGGGAGGTGGACCCCGACGATGACTGGGGAGTGGCGGTCGTCGAGACCGTGGGGCGACAGCTGAGGCTGAGGCGCGAGACCGTCGGCATGCGGGTGGCAGACTTCGCGGTGGCGATCGGGTACGGCGAGGATCTGGTCTACAAGATCGAGGCCGGCAAGCGGATTCCCCGGCAGGAGTATCTGGACAAGTCCGACGAGGTGCTGGGGGCGGGTGGGCTCGTCTCGGCCACCTGGGAGGACGTGAAGAAGGTCCGGTACCCGAAGAAGGTGCGAGAACTGGGGAAGCTGGAGGCTCAGGCGGTCGAGATCGCCCTGTACGAGTGCCACATCATCGCCGGGTTGTTGCAGACGCGGGAGCACGCACGATCAGTGATCGGAGCAGCGCAACCGCCGTACTCACCCGACGATGTGGAACGGATGGTGGCCGCTCGTCTCGCACGGCGATCGGTCTTCGAACGCTCCCCCGCTCCTGCGGTCAGTTTCGTCCTGGAAGAGGGCGTCCTGCGGCGTCCCATCGGGGGCACAATGGTCTGGCGTCAGCAGCTTGAACGTCTGCTGGAGGTGGGGCGTTTGCACAATGTCGTGCTTCAGGTGATGCCGATGGGCTGCGACACCCACTCCGGTCTGGACGGTCGGATCGAACTGCTGAAGTTCGCGGACGGGACGGCGGTTGGCCGCTCAGACGGTGCGTTCAACGGCCGGCCGACCTCCGATCCCAAGCATTTGCGCATCCTTGAGCTGCGATATGGCACGATCCGGGCGCAGGCGCTCTCGCCAGGGGAGTCGCTGGCCTTCATCGAGCAACTGCTGGGAGAAACATGATCCGCAAGACCACTGCCGGGGGCGCCTGCGAACTGGCGTGGTTCAAGAGCAGTCACAGCGGCGGCAACGACGGCAATTCCTGCGTCGAGATCGCCACTACCCCCGGCACCGTCCACGTCCGCGACTCCAAAGACATACGCCTTCCTCAGCTCACGCTGACGTCGTCCGCCTGGTCGGACTTCGTGTCGTACGCGGCCGAGGGCTGACCGTCCCGCCGGGGCTGGGGAACCGTCCCGTCGGCGACCGGTTCCCCCACCGCGTCGCTGTGGTTGCGGACCAGGTAGTCCATGGCGTGTTCGGTGGAGGACTGATACTCCAGCTGCGCGCTGTGGAAGCGCAGGCGTTCCTGGCAGTCCTCGATGATCTCGCCCCAGGTCTTCACCATGATCCGGAAGCGCGGGTTGGAGACGGCGCACCCCGGTACACGGTCCATCTGGTGGGCCATCTGCCGGAGCGTTCATGACGTCCATTTCTCCGGTTCTTTCATGTTCTGCCGTACATCCCTGATCGAGGGCAAAGTCTGCCCTCTGCGGCGGGCTTGACGTGGGGAATCGCCGCGAGATCACTCTTGGTACTCTGCCGCCTCCCTTACGGACAACCATTCGAAGAGGTGTGAATGAAGTCAGGCAGACGGACCGTCGCGGTGGCCACGCTCGTGGGGGCGCTCGGGCTCTCGGTGCTGAACGCGCCGGCGGCTGAGGCGGCGGACACCGGTATCACCGTGTCGGACATCGTCATCAATCACGGCAAGCCGATCGTGGTCGGCACGTCGAAGGAGGTCGAGCCGCCCATCTCCTTCAACATCGCGCTGCCGTCCGGGTACAGCACGTCCAACCCCTCCCGCTACGACGCGTATCCCTTCCTCTACCGCGGCACCATGAAGACGGCGGCCAGCACCGGGGAGAACTTCATCGGGCCGGGCGGTTACACCTGCTACGAGATCGACTCCAAGCACGCCCGTTGTGAGGGCAACCTCTACATCGACCCGCACCCGACCCAGGAACACGTCGACTCCAACAGTGACGCCACGACGTGGAAAGTCGGCGTCGCGCTGCGGCTGTGGACGGCGGACCACGGTCTCAAGGCTGAGGAGTACGAGACGCGGTCCAAGACCGTCCAGCTCAAGCGCGCGGCCAAGGCCACGGCCAACGCCTCCCCGGAGCCCGTCACCAAGGGCAAGGCCATCACCGTCACGGGCAAGCTGACCCGGGCGAACTGGAGCACGAAAAACTACGACGGCTACGGCGGCCGTACCGTGAGCCTCCAGTTCAAGGCCAAGGGAACCGACACCTTCAAGACGGTCAAGAAGGCCACCACCAGCAGCACGGGGGCGCTGAAGGCCACGGTCACGGCATCCGCCGACGGCTCGTACCGCTGGGTCTACTTCGGCAACTCGACGACCGGCGTCGCCACCAGTGCGTCGGACTACGTCGACGTCCTCTGACCCTCTCAGTCTCAGTACAGGGTCGGCACCTCGCCGCCCTCCGCACGTGTGAACGTGACCCCCGTCAGGCCGCGCAGCCGGCGTTCCGCCACGGCGGTCAGCTGGTCGGCGGTCGGCGGGGTCGGGCCCAGGCCGATGGCGTAGCGGGCGGGGGCCCTGGTGAAGGGGCGGGGCCAGGCGTGGCAGTCGGGCGCCGCCTCCGCGAGGTCGGTGATCAGGGCCCGCATCCTGCCCCGGACGCGGCCCTCGTCCGCGCCCGAGTCCCCGCTCCCGCTTCCTCCCTGACCCACCGTCAGGACCGCCCAGGCCGCGTGGCGGCGGTGGAGCGGGGGAGGGGCGAGGAGACCGGGGAACGAGCCGCCTTCCTCCAGTGACTCCCAGGCACGGAACAGCTCCTGTGAGACCAGGTCGCGCATGCCCTCCGTGACCTGGTCCGTGCAGGAACGGACCGGGGCGGACGGGGTCGCGACGACGAGGGCCCCGGTGGAGTCTCCCGCGCGTTCTCCCACCGGCTCGCGCCAGTCCCACGCCGCCCACGTCGCGAAGAAGTGCCGCAGCAGGTCGGCCGGTGGCAGATCACCCGCCTCCCTCGCCGTGCGGGCCGCCAGCACGGACCAGGCCAGGCCCGGCAACCCGCCGAACGGGGCCGAGTCCAGGCCCCGCGCCCTCGCCCACGCCTTGGCCTGCCGCGCCAGCCGCACGAACGCCGGCCCGTGGGCGCCCGCCGAGGCGAGCACCGCCTCCGCGTCGCTCACCGCGCTGAGCGCGATCGCCGCCGCCTCGCCCAGCTCGGCCCGCCGGGCCACCGCCTCGACGGGATCCATCGCGCCGGTCGCCACGACGACCAGGTCCACGTCCAGCCCGTCCAGCCGCAGCCGGAGGCCGGGCACACGGGCGCCGACCACCTCGCGCATGCCGGTCGCCCCGGGCAGCGTTTCGGCCAACTTCGCCTGTACGGAGGGGAGTTCGACGGAACCGGGCAGCGCCGCCACCAGGTCCAGATCCGCGCCGGGCAGCGCACAGCCCATCCGCCGGGAGCCGACGACGTGCACGACACCGTCGGGGAAGGCGTCCGCCACCAGGCGCGTGACCCGGTCGGCTGCGGCGCGGTCGGCGCCGCTGTCCTCGCCGGCCCCGTCCGCCGCGTACGGCGTCGGCTCCTCCCGCCACCGCACCTCCCCCGTCCCCAGACCCACCGTCCCGCGCACCCGCATCGGCTCGTCCCCGCGCCTCGACAGCAGCGCCAGCTCGCCGACCCTGGCCGACAGGGGCGTGAGCCGGGCCGCGCAGAGGGCGGCCAGCGCGTTCGGGTCGGTGGTGCGGCCCAGGCTCAGATGCGGGGTGAAGCCCTCCCGGCGGCCCCGGCAGCGCGGGAAACGGCGTACGAGGGTGCCGTGCAGCTCGGCCCAGGGGCCCTCCCCGGCCGCCGCCGGGTCGAGCCACACCGTCGCGTCGTCCCGGTGGCCGAACCAGTGCACGCCCTCCAGCCGCACGTCGAACGGAGGTGTCGTGGCCGGCAGCGACGTCGCGAGCACCGAGGCCGCCTCCTCGAAGGCGTGTTCCGGTACGAAGCCGAAGAGGACGTTCACATGCGGGGGCCAGCGGTGGATCTGCGGGTCGTGCTCCCGGCGGATGTCCTGCACCGGCGGCCACAGCTCCTCGGGCGGCAGCCACGCCAGCGCCGTACGGGCGCTCGGCCGCGCGTCGAGGCGCACGGGGGTGTCCGTGCCCGGCTCGTCCGGGGTCACCTCCGCCCGCACCCCGTAGTGGTCCGAGATGTGCAGCCCCTCCGGCGTCGGCGTGTCCCCGTACAGCTCGGCCCGTGCCACCCGCAGGCCCTCCCCGCGCAGCAGCACCCGGTCCAGGCGGGAGGAGCGGCCCGTGAGGGAGGAGACCGCGGCCAGCGGGTTGGCGCCCGGGTCGAAGGTCGGGGTCGTGTCGGCGGCGCCGTGCGCCTCGCTCCACGCGTCCCGCAGGCCGAGCGTCGTCTGCGGGGTGTCACCGCCGTCGTTGAAGTCGCCCAGTACCAGCAGGTCGGCGTCCAGGCCCGCCAACCCCTCGGCGAGACGGGCCAGTTCCGCGGCGCGGCGGCCGGCACCGTCGGTGGAGTGGTCACTGCTCAGATGCGTGGCCGCGACGACGAGGGGGCGCGCGCCCGTCTCCACGACCACGGCGGTCACCGCCTTGTGCGGGCCCAGCGCGTGGAACGCGGCCTCGCGCACCGGCAACCGGCTCAGCAGCAGCAGACCGCACTCGTCCACGTCACGGCCGCGCGGGTCCGCCCCCAGCGTCCAGCCCTCCCGCACCCAGGGTTCGCGCAGCAGCATGTCCAGCAGCTCCGCCTCGACCTCCTGCAACGCGATCACGTCCACCTCGGCGTCGCGCAGGGCGCGCAGCAGCAGGGGCCTGCGCCGGGCGCTGTCGATGCGGTCGGCGTCGTACCGGTCCCAGAGGGTGTTCCAGGTCAGCACCCGCACGGACGCCGAGGCAAGTCCTCGCGGCGAGCGGGTGGGGGCCCAGCGCTCCCCGTCCCACGCGCACGGCGTGCGCGCCGTGAAGAACGGCGCACGCAGCAGCCGGGCCTCCCGGACGCGCCCGGCCTCCGTCGCGTCGATCCGGTCCACTCCCGTCGTCCGGTCCCAGACCAGCTCGCCGTCCGCCTCGAAGAACAGCACCCGGTGCCACGGGATCTCCCCGCCGGGCACGAACGCGGGCAGCGGCACCCGCTTGGGCGCGGCGCCCCGCTGCAGGACGCCGAGCACGAAGCGGGCCGGGTCGAAGCGCGCGTCCCAGCGCACCCGGTGGTAGATCTCCTCGCTCGTCCGCACGGTTCCTCAGCCTCTTCCTCAGACCTCGTCCTCAATGGTGCCGCTCGCCCCCACGTACCAGGTGCGGTGCGCGTCGCCCGGATACGGCGGGGCGAAGCGGCGCAGCTGGGCGGTGAGCACCTCGGGCGGCACGGGATGCTCGCGGCGGCCGTTGCGCCGGACCAGCTCGTCCTCGTCGACCAGGACCACGGCATGGGTGAGCAGGGCGTTGCGGCGGTGGGCGAGCCCGTGCACCAGCGAGCGCTGCTGGTGGGTCAGCGAGGTGGCGTCCCACACCACCGTCCCGCCGGCGGCCAGCGCCCCGTCCAGCCGGTCGAGCCCCTCCCGCAGGACGTCCGCGTTGGCCCGCTGGTCGGCCCGCGCGCCGCGCGCCTCGCGCAGATCGTCCAGCGCGATGTACGCGTCCACGCCCGCGAGCCCCCGCGCGAAGGTGCTCTTGCCGCTGCCCGCCGGGCCCACCAGCTGCACCAGCCTCGGGAAGGCCCCCGACCGCCACCGCCATGTCGCGGCGACCGCCTCGTCGGCGGAGCCACCGCCACCGCCGGTGAAGCGCTCAGCACCGCCGATCCGCCCCCGCGCGTACGCCTCCCGCGCCTCGGCCCGGCACCGGACGGCCACCTCGGGCGGCAGCCCGGCGAACGCCTCCCGCAGCGCGGCCTCGTCCGGACCGCCCACCTCCTCGGCGTGCAGCGCCGACCACTCCACCTGCTCACGCGCCTCGTCCGTCGCCGCGGTGGCCCGGGCGACCGCGTGCAGCAGCCCGAGGTCGGCGGCGAGGGAGAGGCGCGCCAGGCCGGCGGGGCGGTCCTCGTCCGGGTACGGCCGGTGCAGCGCCGGGTGCAGCCCCACCAGGTCGGCCACCCGACGGGCCAGCGGCATCCCCACGGCCCCGGCGAGCCGTGCGGCGACCCGGGCCCGGCGGCCGCCCGGGGCGTGCCAGTGCAGCAGCGCGGCCAGGACGCCGGCGAGCCGCTCGTCCCCGGACCTGCCCTCCGGGTCGAAGCGGGCCACGGCCTCCCGGTCGCCCTCGCCGGGCAGTCCGACGGCCTCCGCCAGCGCGTCGGCGTCGGCAGGCGCGCCGGAGCGCACGGCCCACAGCGGCGCACGCGCCCCCAGCCCGTTCTCCACGACGGCCGCGTGCATCCAGTGGGTGTCCGTCCGTACGTGCCCGGCCCGCACCCACTTGGCGACGCGCGCGCCGAACTCGTCCGCGGCGAAACCGTCCACGACCCGGACGACGTACCCCTCCTGCCGCGCGAGGTCCAGCCGCAGCGCGCGCAGCGCCTTCTCGTCGAAGACGCCCCGCCACAGCACGCGCGGCACGGGGATGCCCAGTCCGTGGAGCAGGGCCACCGTGCGGTCCCAGCCCAGGCAGCGCCCGTCCTCGTCCCACACCGAGAAGCCGTAGAACCAGCTGTCCAGGTCGTCGTAGGCGAGGGAGTGGCGCGCGAACATGTTCTCGCCGCACACCCGCCAGCCCGGCGGGACGGCGTGGCCGATCCGGGCCTGGAGGGCCTTGACCCAGGTACGGGAGGGGTGGTGGGCGGAGTCGAGTGAGCGGGCGTGCAGGCCGTCGGCGTACAGCGTGGTGTTCTCGCCGTCGAGTTTCTCGGTCACGACGACCTCGCGGCCACGCAGGCCCGACAGGTCGGTGACCCGCAGATCGTCGGCGGTCGCGCCGGGGGACCAGGGCAGATGCCTGGTCCGCGGATAGTGCGTGCGCATGATGGACGTTCCCCCGTGCCGACCGACGTACCTGATCAGCGTAGGAGCGGGGCTTGGGGGTGGGCGAGCGGATTACGCGCGGTCCAGGGTCCGGGTATGAAGCCCGGAGCGGGAGCCGGGCTCACCTCGATCATGGTGGTGCTCACGGTGACGACCGGCGTGATCGAGGCCGTGAGCTTCCTGGTGCTCGGCCCGGTGTTCACCGCCGTGCAGACCGGCAACCTCCTCTTCCTCTCCTTCGCCCTCACCGGCGCCCCCGGTCTCTCCCCGGCGGCGGCGGGGATCTCGTTCGCCGGCTTCACGGTCGGCGCGGTGCTCGGTTCCCGGTTCGAGCCGAGCGTGGACGCCCATGGCCGGCGCTGGTTCCCGCCCGCGCTGATCGGCGAGGCGCTGCTGCCGGGGCTCGGCGGGCTGGTCGCCTGGCGCACGGGCCTCGACGCGCCGGGCGACCCGGCGGACGGCCCGCGTTTCACCGTGGTCGCCCTGGTCGCCGGGGCCATGGGCGTACGCAACGTCACCACCCTGCGGGCGCGGGTCCCGGACCTGCCCACCACGGTGTCCACCCGCGCCCTGACCGCCCTCCTCGGCGGGCCGCCCCTGCTCTCCGACACCCGCATCGGCTCGGGGGCCACGTACGAGGGCCGCCGCCTCGCCTCGGTCGGCGCCATGTTCACCGGCGGCCTGCTGGGCGCCTGGCTCCTGCACGAGGGGGCGCGCCCGGCGGCTGTCCTGCTGGTGCCCGCCGCGCTGGTCCTGGCCCTGGCGCGGTGTACTGGGCGGTGCCGCGTCGGCTTACGCCGGCGCCCGGCTGAATCGGGACGCTCCGGCGACACGGTTATGGATCATGGGCGCATGACTGTCCCAGCGAGCCGTCTCGTCGGCGCGGCCCTCGTGCTCACCGGAATCTGCGTCTGTCTCTGGCTGGCCCTCGGTGTACCTCAGGAATGGACCGGGGGGATGAGATGGTTACGCACCGCGCTGGCGCTGTCGTCCTTGGGCGCGACCAGCCTCGGAGTCCGCTTCGTGTTTCCCGAGACTACGGGCGACTCGCCGGACGAGAGCCCGAGCGACACCTCGGACGGCGTCGACGGCGCCCGGGTTTGACCTGTGTCACTCTCGGGGTAATCTCTCCGGCTCGATTGGCGGAGGCGCTGCGCCGTATGGCAGACTAGCGGGGTTGCTCGGTCGAGTGTTGATGCTGCGCGCCTCCCGCCGGGAGGACCGGAAGCGAGTCCCACAGTACTCGTCGCCCCAACTGCCTCATGGCAGCGCTGGAGCGGACGTACGGGAATCTTTCGGGAAGCAAGGTGCGGCGCCGACCAGGCACCCGGTGGGCCTCCGCCCCCGGCCCGCGGTACCGGAAGGGCCGTGTTTCCCAGACTGGGGATGCTCGAACAAGGGGCATCTGTGTCAGCGGGAGCGCGACACGCCCGACCGCGTGGGTCGGAGGAGCGGGTGACGGAACACCGGGTTCCAGAGCGTTAAACGAGACAAAGGACTACTGAGTAGCCATGGCGGGACAGAAGATCCGCATCCGGCTCAAGGCCTACGACCACGAGGTCATCGACTCCTCGGCGAAGAAGATCGTCGAGACGGTGACCCGCACTGGTGCGTCGGTCGCGGGCCCGGTGCCGCTGCCCACTGAGAAGAACGTGTACTGCGTCATCAAGTCGCCGCACAAGTACAAGGACTCGCGCGAGCACTTCGAGATGCGCACGCACAAGCGCCTGATCGACATCCTCGACCCGACGCCCAAGACCGTTGACTCTCTGATGCGACTCGACCTCCCGGCCGGTGTCGACATCGAGATCAAGCTCTGAGGGTCGGTGATCTGAGAATGGCTAAGCAGATCAAGGGAATCCTGGGCGAGAAGCTCGGCATGACGCAGGTGTGGGACGAGAACAACCGTGTTGTTCCGGTCACCGTCGTCAAGGCCGGCCCCAACGTCGTGACCCAGGTCCGTACGAACGATGTCGACGGCTACGAGTCGGTCCAGATCGCCTTCGGCGAGATCGACCCGCGCAAGGTGAACAAGCCCCTCAAGGGCCACTTCGCCAAGGCCGACGTCACCCCCCGCCGCCACCTCGTCGAGATCCGCACCGCGGACGCCTCCGAGTACACGCTGGGCCAGGAGATCTCCGCCGAGGTCTTCGAGGCCGGCGTCAAGGTGGACGTGACCGGCAAGAGCAAGGGCAAGGGCTTCGCCGGTGTCATGAAGCGTCACAACTTCAAGGGCCTCGGCGCCGGGCACGGCACCCAGCGCAAGCACCGCTCTCCCGGCTCCATCGGTGGCTGCGCCACCCCGGGCCGTGTGTTCAAGGGCCTCCGCATGGCGGGTCGCATGGGCAACGAGCGGGTCACCACCCAGAACCTGACCGTCCACGCCGTTGACGCGGAGAAGGGTCTGCTGCTCATCAAGGGCGCGGTTCCCGGTCCGAACGGCGGCCTCGTCCTGGTCCGCACCGCGGCCAAGGGGGCCTGAGGTACCGATGAGCACTGTTGACATCCTTTCGCCTGCCGGCGAGAAGACCGGAAGCGTCGAACTCCCCGCGGAGATCTTCGGCGTGGAGAAGGTCAGCATCCCGCTGATCCACCAGGTCGTCGTCGCGCAGAACGCGGCTGCCCGTCAGGGCACGCACAAGACCAAGACCCGCGGCGAAGTCCGTGGTGGCGGCAAGAAGCCGTACCGGCAGAAGGGCACCGGCCGCGCCCGTCAGGGCTCGACCCGCGCGCCGCAGTTCGCCGGTGGTGGCGTCGTGCACGGTCCCGTGCCGCGTGACTACTCGCAGCGGACCCCGAAGAAGATGAAGGCCGCGGCCCTGCGCCACGCCCTCACCGACCGGGCCCGCCACAACCGCATCCACGTCGTCTCCGGCGTGATCGAGGGCGACAACCCGTCCACGAAGGCCGCCAAGTCGCTGTTCGGCAAGATCTCGGAGCGCAAGAACCTGCTCCTGGTCGTCGAGCGTGCCGACGAGGCCGCGTGGCTCTCCGCCCGCAACCTGCCCCAGGTGCACATCCTGGAGCCGGGCCAGCTGAACACGTACGACGTGATCGTCTCGGACGACGTGGTCTTCACCCAGGCCGCCCTTGAGTCCTTCGTGTCCGGCCCGAACAAGGCCAACGACACCGAAGGGAGCGAGGCCTGATGGCTACGCGTCACCCGAGCATTGCCTCCAAGGCTGCGAAGGCCGCCAAGGCCGCGCGCGTCGCCAAGGCGCGTCGCCACGAGGCCGAGGGCAAGAACACCGTCGTCACCGCGCCCAGCAAGGCGTTCACGGACCCCCGTGACGTGCTGCTGAAGCCGGTCGTGTCGGAGAAGAGCTACGCGCTGCTCGACGAGGGCAAGTACACCTTCATCGTCGCGCCCGGCGCCAACAAGACCCAGATCAAGCAGGCCGTCCAGGCGGTCTTCTCGGTCAAGGTCACCGGGGTCAACACGATCAACCGCCAGGGCAAGCGCAAGCGGACCCGCACGGGCTTCGGCAAGCGTGCCGACAGCAAGCGCGCGATCGTGACCCTTGCCGAGGGCGACCGTATCGACATCTTCGGCGGTCCGACCGCGTAAGCGGGTCGGATCGTCCGATATCGGACGAGGACTGAGAAATGGGAATCCGCAAGTACAAGCCGACTACGCCGGGCCGTCGTGGTTCCAGCGTCGCCGACTTCGTCGAGATCACGCGGTCCACGCCGGAGAAGTCGCTGGTCCGCCCGCTGCACAGCAAGGGCGGCCGTAACAACGCCGGTCGTGTGACCGTTCGCCACCAGGGTGGCGGACACAAGCGCGCCTACCGTGTCATCGACTTCCGTCGTCACGACAAGGACGGCGTGCCGGCGAAGGTCGCGCACATCGAGTACGACCCCAACCGCACCGCGCGCATCGCGCTGCTGCACTACGCGGACGGCGAGAAGCGCTACATCCTCGCCCCGCGCAACCTGCAGCAGGGTGACCGCGTGGAGAACGGTCCCGGGGCCGACATCAAGCCGGGCAACAACCTGGCGCTCCGCAACATCCCGGTCGGTACCACGATCCACGCGATCGAGCTCCGTCCCGGTGGCGGCGCCAAGTTCGCCCGCTCCGCCGGTGCCTCCGTGCAGCTGCTCGCGAAGGAGGGCGCCTACGCCCACCTCCGCATGCCGTCCGGTGAGATCCGCCTGGTCGACGTGCGCTGCCGCGCCACCGTCGGTGAGGTCGGCAACGCCGAGCAGAGCAACATCAACTGGGGCAAGGCCGGCCGCAAGCGCTGGCTGGGCGTCCGCCCGACCGTTCGCGGTGTGGCGATGAACCCGGTTGACCACCCCCACGGTGGTGGTGAGGGCAAGACCTCCGGTGGTCGCCACCCGGTCAGCCCCTGGGGTCAGAAGGAGGGTCGTACTCGCTCGCCGAAGAAGGCTTCGAGCAAGTACATCGTCCGCCGCCGCAAGACGAACAAGAAGCGCTAGGAGCGGGTTTAGATGCCGCGCAGTCTCAAGAAGGGGCCCTTCGTCGACGACCACCTGATCAAGAAGGTGGACGCCCAGAACGAAGCAGGCACCAAGAACGTCATCAAGACCTGGTCCCGTCGCTCGATGATCATCCCGGCCATGCTCGGCCACACGATCGCGGTGCACAACGGCAAGACCCACATTCCGGTGTTCGTCACCGAGTCGATGGTCGGCCACAAGCTCGGCGAGTTCTCGCCGACGCGCACCTTCCGGGGTCACGTCAAGGACGACCGGAAGTCGAAGCGCCGCTAACAGCGGGGTGGAATGACCATGACAGACACTGGAAGGACAACCATGGAAGCCAGGGCCCAGGCGCGGTACATCCGCGTCACGCCCATGAAGGCCCGCCGCGTGGTGGACCTCATCCGTGGCCTCGACGCCACGGAGGCTCAGGCGGTCCTGCGTTTCGCCCCGCAGGCCGCGAGCGTGCCGGTCGGCAAGGTGCTGGACAGCGCCATCGCCAACGCCGCGCACAACTACGACCACACGGACGCCTCCTCGCTGTTCATCAGCGAGGCGTACGTCGACGAGGGCCCGACCCTGAAGCGGTTCCGTCCGCGTGCGCAGGGCCGTGCCTACCGGATCCGCAAGCGGACCAGCCACATCACCGTGGTCGTCAGCAGCAAGGAAGGAACCCGGTAATGGGCCAGAAGGTAAACCCGCATGGGTTCCGGCTCGGTGTCACGACCGACTTCAAGTCGCGTTGGTACGCCGACAAGCTGTACAAGGACTACGTCAAGGAAGACGTCGCCATCCGTCGGATGATGACGTCCGGCATGGAGCGCGCCGGCATCTCCAAGGTCGAGATCGAGCGCACCCGTGACCGCGTCCGTGTGGACATCCACACCGCGCGTCCGGGCATCGTCATCGGCCGCCGTGGCGCCGAGGCCGACCGCATCCGCGGCGACCTCGAGAAGCTCACGGGCAAGCAGGTCCAGCTGAACATCCTCGAGGTCAAGAACCCCGAGACGGATGCCCAGCTGGTCGCTCAGGCCGTCGCCGAGCAGCTCTCCTCCCGCGTCTCCTTCCGCCGCGCCATGCGTAAGAGCATGCAGTCGGCGATGAAGGCCGGCGCCAAGGGCATCAAGATCCAGTGCGGTGGCCGCCTCGGTGGCGCCGAGATGTCCCGCTCGGAGTTCTACCGCGAGGGCCGCGTGCCCCTGCACACGCTCCGCGCGAACGTGGACTACGGCTTCTTCGAGGCCAAGACGACCTTCGGCCGCATCGGTGTGAAGGTCTGGATCTACAAGGGCGATGTCAAGAACATCGCCGAGGTCCGCGCCGAGAACGCTGCCGCCCGTGCGGGTAACCGCCCGGCTCGCGGTGGCGGTGCAGACCGCCCGGCCCGTGGTGGCCGCGGTGGCGAGCGGCGCGGTCGCAAGCCGCAGCAGGCTGCCGGCGCCGAGGCCCCCAAGGCCGAGGCTCCCGCCGCCGCCGCTCCGGCTGAGAGCACCGGAACGGAGGCCTGACCGACATGCTGATCCCCCGTAGGGTCAAGCACCGCAAGCAGCACCACCCGAAGCGCCGTGGTCAGGCCAAGGGCGGTACGACGGTCGCGTTCGGCGAGTACGGCATTCAGGCCCTCACGCCGGCGTACGTGACCAACCGCCAGATCGAGGCGGCCCGTATCGCGATGACCCGCCACATCAAGCGTGGTGGCAAGGTCTGGATCAACATCTACCCGGACCGCCCGCTCACGAAGAAGCCCGCCGAGACCCGCATGGGTTCCGGTAAGGGTTCGCCGGAGTGGTGGATCGCGAACGTGCACCCGGGCCGGGTCATGTTCGAGCTGTCCTACCCCAACGAGAAGATCGCCCGTGAGGCCCTGACTCGCGCCGCCCACAAGCTGCCGATGAAGTGCCGGATCGTCAAGCGCGAGGCAGGTGAAGCGTGATGTCGGCCGGTACCAAGGCGTCCGAGCTGCGCGAGCTGGGTGACGAGGAGCTGCTGAACAAGCTCCGCGAAGCCAAGGAAGAACTGTTCAACCTCCGCTTCCAGGCGGCGACCGGACAGCTCGAGAACCATGGCCGTCTGAAGGCGGTCCGCAAGGACATCGCGCGGATCTACACCCTGATGCGCGAGCGTGAGCTGGGCATCGAAACGGTGGAGAACGCCTGATGAGCGAGAACAACGTGACTGAGACGAACACCGAGGCGCGCGGATTCCGCAAGACCCGTGAGGGCATCGTCGTCAGCGACAAGATGGACAAGACCGTCGTCGTCGCCGTCGAGGACCGCAAGAAGCACGCCCTGTACGGCAAGGTCATCCGCAGCACGAGCAAGCTCAAGGCCCACGACGAGCAGAACGCCGCCGGCATCGGCGACCGCGTCCTCCTGATGGAGACCCGGCCGCTGTCCGCCACGAAGCACTGGCGCGTCGTCGAGATCCTCGAGAAGGCCAAGTAATTTCCTGCGGCCAACCCCGCAGGTCAGTTCCGCCAGGCTCGGCAGGGGCTCCCTCGTGAAGAGGCGGCCCCTGCCGGGAACCGGCAGACAATCAGGAGATAGACGTGATCCAGCAGGAGTCGCGACTGCGTGTCGCCGACAACACTGGTGCGAAGGAGATCCTTTGCATCCGTGTGCTCGGTGGCTCCGGTCGCCGCTACGCGGGCATCGGTGACGTCATCGTCGCCACCGTCAAGGACGCGATCCCCGGTGGCAACGTGAAGAAGGGTGACGTCGTCAAGGCGGTCATCGTTCGCACCGTCAAGGAGCGCCGCCGTCCGGACGGCTCGTACATCCGCTTCGACGAGAACGCCGCCGTCATTCTGAAGAACGACGGCGACCCTCGCGGCACCCGTATCTTCGGCCCCGTCGGCCGTGAGCTGCGCGAGAAGAAGTTCATGAAGATCATCTCGCTCGCGCCGGAGGTGCTGTAAGCATGAAGATCAAGAAGGGCGACCTGGTCCAGGTCATCACCGGTAAGGACAAGGGCAAGCAGGGCAAGGTCATCGCGGCCTTCCCCCGCGAGGACCGCGTCCTGGTCGAGGGTGTCAACCGGGTCAAGAAGCACACCAAGGCCGGCCCGACCGCTCGCGGTTCGCAGGCCGGTGGCATCGTCACGACCGAGGCCCCGATCCACGTCTCCAACGTCCAGCTGGTCGTGGAGAAGGACGGCAAGAAGGTCGTCACGCGTGTCGGTTACCGCTTCGACGACGAGGGCAACAAGGTTCGCGTTGCCAAGCGGACGGGTGAGGACATCTGATGGCTACCACCACGACTCCGCGTCTCAAGACGAAGTACCGCGAGGAGATCGCGGGCAAGCTGCGTGACGAGTTCAAGTACGAGAACGTCATGCAGATCCCCGGCCTCGTCAAGATCGTGGTCAACATGGGTGTGGGCGACGCCGCCCGCGACTCCAAGCTGATCGAGGGCGCCATCCGCGACCTCACCACGATCACCGGTCAGAAGCCGGCCGTCACCAAGGCCCGCAAGTCCATCGCGCAGTTCAAGCTGCGTGAGGGCCAGCCGATCGGTGCCCACGTCACGCTCCGTGGCGACCGCATGTGGGAGTTCCTGGACCGCACCCTGTCGCTCGCGCTCCCGCGCATCCGCGACTTCCGTGGTCTGTCCCCCAAGCAGTTCGACGGCCGTGGCAACTACACCTTCGGTCTCACCGAGCAGGTCATGTTCCACGAGATCGACCAGGACAAGATCGACCGTACCCGGGGCATGGACATCACCGTGGTGACCACGGCGACCAACGACGCTGAGGGCCGCGCGCTCCTTCGTCACCTCGGCTTCCCCTTCAAGGAGGCGTGAGCGAGATGGCGAAGAAGGCTCTGATTGCCAAGGCTGCTCGTAAGCCCAAGTTCGCGGTGCGTGGCTACACCCGCTGCCAGCGGTGTGGCCGTCCGCACTCCGTGTACCGCAAGTTCGGCCTGTGCCGCGTGTGCCTCCGTGAGATGGCTCACCGTGGCGAGCTGCCGGGCGTGACCAAGAGCTCCTGGTAATCCCGTCTTTTAGGGATTCCCGAAGCTCTCGGTAAGCAATGGGCGTGTCAGGCGCCCGCCCTTCCATGGCTTAGGCTTGGAGGGTTGGGCGCCTGACGGTCGCCCGTACGACTTACTACGCCGTAGGTCCACCGCACCGCACCCGCCTCGTCTCGGATCGAGGAGAGGGATGGGCACCTGGAAACCCCGGCGAGAGAGGCCGAAGGCCAATTCATGACCATGACTGATCCGATCGCAGACATGCTTACGCGTCTGCGGAACGCGAACTCGGCATACCACGACTCCGTGACGATGCCGGCATCGAAGATCAAGTCGCACATCGCGGAGATCCTCCAGCAGGAGGGCTTCATCACGGGCTGGAAGGTCGAGGACGCCGAGGTCGGCAAGAACCTCGTCCTGGAGCTGAAGTTCGGCCCCAACCGTGAGCGCTCCATCGCGGGCATCAAGCGGATCTCCAAGCCCGGTCTCCGGGTGTACGCGAAGTCCACCTCCCTGCCCAAGGTGCTGGGCGGCCTCGGCGTGGCGATCATCTCCACGTCGCACGGGCTCCTCACCGACAAGCAGGCCGGCAAGAAGGGCGTAGGCGGAGAAGTTCTCGCCTACGTCTGGTAGCGGAAAGGAATCGGAGGAAAAAGCTATGTCGCGTATTGGCAAGCTCCCCATCACGGTTCCCGCCGGCGTGGACGTCACCATCGACGGCCAGACGGTCTCGGTGAAGGGCCCCAAGGGCGCCCTGAGCCACACCGTCGCCGCGCCGATCGAGATCGCCAAGGGTGAGGACGGCGTTCTGAACGTCACCCGCCCCAACGACGAGCGTCAGAGCAAGGCCCTGCACGGCCTGTCCCGCACGCTGGTGGCGAACATGATCACCGGCGTGACCCAGGGTTACGTGAAGAAGCTCGAGATCAGCGGTGTCGGTTACCGCGTGCAGGCCAAGGGTTCGAACCTCGAGTTCGCGCTCGGCTACAGCCACCCGATCACCGTCGAGGCGCCCGAGGGCATCACCTTCAAGGTGGAGACCCCGACCCGCTTCCAGGTCGAGGGCATCGACAAGCAGAAGGTCGGCGAGGTTGCGGCCAACATCCGCAAGCTGCGCAAGCCCGACCCGTACAAGGCCAAGGGCGTCAAGTACGAGGGCGAAGTCATCCGCCGCAAGGTCGGAAAGGCGGGTAAGTAAGCCATGGCATACGGCACGAAGATCGCTAAGGGCGACGCTTACAAGCGTGCTGCCATCAAGCGGCGCCACATCCGGATCCGTAAGAAGGTCAACGGTACGGCTGAGCGTCCCCGCCTGGTCGTGACCCGCTCGAACCGCCACATCGTGGCCCAGGTGATCGACGACCTCAAGGGGCACACCCTGGCGTCGGCGTCCACCCTGGACTCGTCGATCCGCGGTGCGTCCGAGGACAAGTCGGCGCAGGCCGGCAAGGTCGGCGCCCTGGTCGCCGAGCGTGCCAAGGCCGCCGGTGTCGAGGCCGTTGTGTTCGACCGAGGTGGTAACCGGTACGCGGGTCGCATCGCGGCCCTGGCCGACGCCGCCCGCGAGGCCGGGCTCAAGTTCTGAGCTCGCTGCGTAGCTAGCGGAAAGAGAGAGGTAAATCCAATGGCTGGACCCCAGCGCCGCGGTGGCGGTGCCGGTGGCGGCGAGCGGCGGGACCGGAAGGGCCGTGACGGCGGCGCAGCTGCCGCCGAGAAGACCGCGTACGTTGAGCGCGTCGTCGCGATCAACCGCGTCGCCAAGGTTGTGAAGGGTGGTCGTCGCTTCAGCTTCACCGCGCTGGTCGTGGTGGGCGACGGTGACGGCACCGTGGGTGTCGGTTACGGCAAGGCCAAGGAGGTGCCGGCCGCCATCGCCAAGGGTGTTGAGGAGGCCAAGAAGCACTTCTTCAAGGTCCCCCGTATCCAGGGCACCATCCCGCACCCGATCACGGGCGAGAAGGCCGCGGGCGTCGTCCTGCTCAAGCCTGCTTCCCCCGGTACCGGCGTCATCGCCGGTGGTCCGGTGCGTGCCGTGCTCGAGTGCGCCGGTGTGCACGACATCCTGTCGAAGTCGCTCGGTTCGTCGAACGCGATCAACATCGTGCACGCGACCGTGGAGGCCCTGAAGGGTCTGCAGCGTCCCGAGGAGATCGCGGCCCGCCGTGGTCTGCCCCTCGAGGACGTCGCTCCCGCGGCTCTGCTGCGTGCGCGTGCCGGGGCTGGTGCTGCGTAATGGCACAGCTCAAGATCACGCAGACGAAGTCGTACATCGGCAGCAAGCAGAACCACCGTGACACCCTGCGTTCCCTTGGTCTCAAGGGCATCAACACGCAGGTCGTCAAGGAGGATCGTCCCGAGTTCCGCGGCATGGTGCACACCGTCCGCCACCTCGTGACGGTCGAGGAGGTCGACTGATCATGGCGGAGAACAACCCGCTCAAGATCCACAACCTCCGTCCCGCCCCGGGCGCCAAGACCGCCAAGACCCGTGTGGGTCGTGGTGAGGCGTCGAAGGGTAAGACGGCCGGTCGTGGTACCAAGGGTACGAAGGCCCGTTACCAGGTTCCGGAGCGCTTCGAGGGTGGCCAGATGCCCCTCCACATGCGTCTTCCGAAGCTGAAGGGCTTCAAGAACCCGTTCAAGACGGAGTTCCAGGTCGTGAACCTGGACAAGCTCGCCGCCCTCTACCCCGAGGGTGGGGAGGTCACCGTTGCCGACCTGGTCGACAAGGGTGCCGTCCGCAAGAACAGCCTCGTCAAGGTCCTCGGCCAGGGCGAGATCTCCGTGGCGCTGCAGGTGACGGTCGACGCCGTCTCCGGCTCCGCCAAGGAGAAGATCACCGCCGCCGGCGGTACCGTCACCGAGCTCGTCTGAACACACCAGGTGTCTCGATGACTTGAGCGATCCCGACCGGGGATACCCCACAAATGGGGTATCCCCGGTTGGTCGTTCCAAGGGAAGCAGTCTCGCCGGTAAGGTGACCTGCGCTGCCCGTTTTCACAGGGTGCTCTCATCCGGGCACTCGCCGCGGCAGTTAAACGTTACGTAAGTCGTCCTCATCAGAATCTCAAAACCGTCACCCTTGACGCAGTAGCGCGGGGGTCGCAGGAGGCACCGTGCTCACCGCGTTCGCCCGGGCGTTCAAGACGCCCGACCTGCGCAAGAAGCTGCTCTTCACGCTCGGCATCATCGTGATCTATCGGGTCGGCACGCACATCCCGATCCCGGGTGTCGACTACACCGCCGTCCAGTTCTGCATCGACCAGGCAGAGACCAACTCGGGTCTGTTCGGTCTGGTCAACATGTTCAGCGGTGGCGCGCTGCTGCAGATCACGGTCTTCGCGCTCGGCATCATGCCGTACATCACGGCGAGCATCATTCTGCAGCTGCTGACCGTGGTGATCCCGCGTCTGGAAGCCCTGAAGAAGGAGGGGCAGGCCGGTACGGCGAAGATCACGCAGTACACGCGTTACCTGACGGTGGCCCTGGCGATCCTTCAGGGCACCGGCCTGGTGGCCACCGCCCGCAGCGGCTCGCTGTTCAGCGGCTGTGCGCAGGCCAGCCAGATCGTCCCCGACCAGTCGATCTACACCACCATGGTCATGGTCATCACCATGACCGCCGGTACGGCCCTCGTCATGTGGCTCGGTGAGCTGATCACCGACCGCGGCATCGGCAACGGCATGTCGATCCTGATGTTCATCTCGATCGCCGCCACCTTCCCGTCCGCGCTGTGGGCCATCAAGGAGCAGGGCGACCTGGCGGGCGGCTGGATCGAGTTCGGCATCGTCATCGCCGTCGGCCTGGTCATGGTCGCGCTCGTGGTCTTCGTCGAGCAGGCCCAGCGCCGTATTCCGGTCCAGTACGCGAAGCGCATGATCGGCCGCCGTTCCTACGGAGGCACCTCGACCTACATTCCGTTGAAGGTCAACCAGGCGGGCATCATCCCTGTGATTTTCGCCTCGTCGCTGCTCTACATTCCGGCCCTCATCGTGCAGTTCTCCAACTCCACCGCGGGCTGGGCGAGTTGGATCAACGCCAACCTGGTTCCGACCGACGCGCCGGCGCATATCACGATCTACTTCTTCCTCATCATCTTCTTCGCCTTCTTCTACGTGGCCATCTCGTTCAACCCCGAGGAAGTCGCGGACAACATGAAGAAGTATGGTGGCTTCATCCCGGGCATCCGGGCTGGCCGACCGACCGCTGAGTACCTGAGCTACGTACTCAACCGGATCACCTGGCCGGGTTCGCTGTACCTGGGTCTGATCGCTCTCGTGCCGACAATGGCGTTGGCACCGCTGGGGGCAAACCAGAACTTCCCGTTCGGCGGTACCAGCATCCTGATCATCGTGGGTGTGGGTCTGGAGACGGTGAAGCAGATCGAGAGCCAGCTCCAGCAGCGCAATTACGAAGGGTTCCTCCGCTGATGCGAATCGTCCTCGTCGGGCCGCCGGGTGCGGGTAAGGGAACGCAGGCCGCGTTCCTGGCACAGAACCTGTCGATCCCGCACATCTCCACGGGCGACCTGTTCCGGGCCAACATCAGCAAGCAGACGGAGCTCGGCAAACTCGCGAAGTCCTACATGGACAAGGGCGAGCTGGTGCCGGACGAGGTCACGATCGCGATGGCCAAGGACCGCATGGAGCAGCCGGACGCCGAGCACGGCTTCCTGCTCGACGGCTTCCCGCGCAATGTCTCGCAGGCCGAGGCGCTGGACGTGACGCTCCGGGACGAGTCCATGAACCTGGACGCGGTGCTGGACCTGGAGGTCCCCGAGGAGGAGGTCGTCAAGCGGATCGCCGGTCGGCGCATCTGCCGCAACGACTCCGCCCACGTCTTCCACGTCACGTACAAGAAGCCGAAGCAGGACGGTGTCTGCGACACCTGCGGCGGCGAGCTGTACCAGCGTGACGACGACTCCGAGGAGACCGTCCGCAAGCGCCTGGAGGTCTACCACACCCAGACCGAGCCGATCATCGACTACTACAAGGCCCAGGGCCTCGTGGTGACGATCTCGGCCCTCGGTCCGGTGGAGGAAGTCACCCAGCGCGCCATGGAGGCGCTCAAGCGCGAGGACGACGACAAGTAGGTCGTCGCTCGGTACGCCGGCCGCGGTGCCCGTCAGGGGCGCCGCGGCCGTACTGTTGTGTAGGCAAAAAACGCGAGAACGAGATCTCGTGCCTCGTGGACACGAAGGAAGACGGAGAGCGCAGGCCCCCATGGTGCAGATCAAGAGTCCCGAGCAGATCGCCAAGATGCGTGAGGCGGGGCTGGTCGTCGCCGCCATCCACGCGGCCACCCGGGAGGCCGCCGTACCGGGCGCCTCCACGAAGGATCTCGACGAGGTCGCCCGCAAGGTGATCGCGGAGCACGGGGCCAAGTCGAACTTCCTCGGGTACGGTGGCTTCCCGGCGACGATCTGCACCTCGGTGAACGAGGTCGTGGTCCACGGGATCCCGAGCGACGAGGTCGTCCTGAAGGACGGCGACATCATCTCCATCGACTGCGGCGCGATCGTCGACGGCTGGCACGGGGACGCGGCCTACACCGCGTTCGTGGGCTCCGGTCACGCTCCGGAACTGATCGAGCTGTCGCGGGTGACCGAGGAGTCCATGTGGGCCGGGATCGCCGCGATGAAGGTGGGCAACCGGCTCGTGGACATCTCCCGGGCCATCGAGACGTACATCCGCCGGCAGCCGAAGCCGGGCGGGGGGAAGTACGGGATCGTCGAGGACTACGGCGGCCACGGCATCGGGACCGAGATGCACATGGACCCGCATCTGCTGAACTACGTCGAGCGGCGGCGGGGCAAGGGGCCGAAGCTGGTACCGGGGTTCTGCCTCGCCATCGAGCCGATGGTGTCCCTGGGCACCCCGAAGACGGAGGTCCTGGCGGACGACTGGACCGTGGTCTCGACGGACGGGACGTGGTCGTCGCACTGGGAGCACTCGGTGGCGCTGACCGAGCAGGGGCCGCTGGTGCTGACGGCTCCCGATGGGGGCAGGGCGAAGCTGGCGGAGTACGGGATCACTGCGGCGCCTGATCCGTTGGGCTGAGGGTGCGTTGCCGGGTGCGGGTCCGGTGGGGGTTCTCGCGCGGTTCCCCGCGCCCCTGAAGGGCGCTCCTGTCGGGCGGAGTAAGGATCTTCCGCCTTGGGCATGCATACCCAATTCGTGTTTCTGGAGGCCCTGGCGTAGACTGACTCGTCGGCTCTCGTGTTTCCGTGTGTCCTCATTCGGTTACGCGGAGTCGATCAAGGTAGTCGATTCGAAGGGCGAAGCGTGGCCAAGAAGCAAGGTGCCATCGAGATCGAGGGCACTGTCGTCGAGTCTCTGCCGAACGCCATGTTCAAGGTCGAGCTCCAGAACGGCCACCAGGTCCTGGCACACATCAGCGGCAAGATGCGTATGCACTACATCCGCATCCTCCCTGACGACCGGGTCGTGGTGGAGCTGTCTCCGTACGACCTGACGCGTGGCCGGATCGTCTACCGCTACAAGTAGATCTTGCCCCCGCCTCCGTGCCCCGGTCTCCCGGGACGCGAGTGGTGGCACTGACCCGGAGAACCTCACCCCATGAAGGTCAAGCCGAGCGTCAAGAAGATCTGCGACAAGTGCAGGGTGATCCGCCGTCACGGTCGGGTCATGGTCATCTGCGAGAACCCGCGCCACAAGCAGCGCCAGGGCTGACGCACGTTCGACCACTCCCTCTGCATCGACATCGCAGGGATTCGCGCGACGCGAGCTGAATTGTTCATACGCAGGACCCAGGCGCCGCACGGCGTCTGACACCCCCGGCTCGGAGGCCGGGGACCCGGTTCGTACCTGGTACGGCGGCCGGGAGCCGGTCCTGTGGAAGACCTCCGACAATCACCAGGAGCCATTGAATGGCACGCGTTTCCGGTGTTGACATCCCGCGCGACAAGCGCGTGGAGGTCGCCCTCACCTACGTGTTCGGCATCGGCCGGACCCTCTCCCAGGAGACGCTGGCAGCGACCGGCGTCAACCCCGACACCCGCGTCCGCGACCTCTCCGAGGAGCAGCTCGTCGCGATCCGCGAGTACGTGGACAACAACATCAAGACCGAGGGTGACCTCCGTCGCGAGGTCCAGGCCGACATCCGCCGCAAGGTGGAGATCGGCTGCTACCAGGGTCTCCGTCACCGTCGTGGTCTGCCCGTCCGCGGTCAGCGCACCAGCACCAACGCCCGCACCCGCAAGGGCCCGCGTCGCGCCATCGCCGGTAAGAAGAAGCCGGGCAAGAAGTAGTCCTCAGCGGACAACGCTTCATCAGCGGTCTTCGCTGTAGGACCGACCACCTCCCCGTAGGAGTTAGTAGATGCCCCCCAAGGGTCGTCAGGGCGCTGCCAAGAAGGTGCGCCGCAAGGAAAAGAAGAACGTCGCTCACGGCCACGCGCACATCAAGAGCACGTTCAACAACACGATCGTCTCCATCACGGACCCCTCGGGCAACGTGATCTCCTGGGCCTCCGCCGGCCACGTCGGCTTCAAGGGCTCCCGCAAGTCCACGCCGTTCGCCGCGCAGATGGCCGCCGAGTCGGCCGCCCGTCGCGCGCAGGAGCACGGCATGCGCAAGGTCGACGTCTTCGTCAAGGGCCCGGGCTCGGGTCGTGAGACGGCCATCCGTTCGCTCCAGGCGACCGGTCTCGAGGTCGGCTCCATCCAGGACGTCACGCCCACCCCGCACAACGGCTGCCGTCCCCCCAAGCGCCGCCGCGTCTGACCCTTCGGGGTCGGATCAGCGACTGCTTGGTCTGAGGTTTTCGGGCGGTATGGCTCTTCGGGGCCATATCGCCCGTACCCTTGTAGCTGCACCACATATCGGGCTGCCGCCCGGTGGCAAGGGCATCAAATAGTGGGTGCCCCTGACTGAAGGATTCACTTCATGCTGATCGCTCAGCGTCCCTCGTTGACCGAAGAGGTCGTCGACGAATTCCGCTCCCGGTTCGTGATCGAGCCGCTGGAGCCGGGCTTCGGCTACACCCTCGGCAACAGCCTCCGTCGTACGCTCCTGTCGTCGATCCCCGGTGCGGCTGTCACCAGCATCCGGATCGACGGCGTCCTGCACGAGTTCACCACCGTGCCGGGCGTCAAGGAGGACGTCACCGACCTGATCCTCAACATCAAGCAGCTGGTCGTCTCCTCGGAGCACGACGAGCCGGTCGTGATGTACCTGCGCAAGCAGGGCCCGGGTCTGGTCACCGCCGCCGACATCGCGCCCCCGGCCGGTGTCGAGGTGCACAACCCCGACCTCGTCCTCGCCACGCTCAACGGCAAGGGCAAGCTGGAGATGGAGCTGACGGTCGAGCGCGGCCGCGGTTACGTCTCCGCCGTGCAGAACAAGCAGGTGGGCCAGGAGATCGGCCGTATCCCGGTCGACTCGATCTACTCGCCGGTTCTCAAGGTCACGTACAAGGTCGAGGCCACGCGTGTCGAGCAGCGCACCGACTTCGACAAGCTGATCGTCGACGTCGAGACCAAGCAGGCGATGCGTCCCCGTGACGCCATGGCCTCCGCCGGTAAGACGCTGGTCGAGCTGTTCGGTCTCGCCCGCGAGCTGAACATCGACGCCGAGGGCATCGACATGGGTCCGTCCCCGACGGACGCCGCGCTCGCCGCCGATCTGGCGCTGCCGATCGAGGAGCTGGAGCTCACCGTTCGGTCGTACAACTGCCTCAAGCGTGAGGGCATCCACTCCGTGGGTGAGCTGGTCGCGCGCTCCGAGGCGGACCTGCTCGACATCCGCAACTTCGGTGCGAAGTCGATCGACGAGGTCAAGGCGAAGCTGGCGGGCATGGGCCTGGCGCTCAAGGACTCGCCTCCCGGGTTCGACCCCACCGCTGCCGCGGACGCCTTCGGTGCGGACGACGACGCGGACGCCGGGTTCGTGGAGACCGAGCAGTACTAGTCGCTCCGCGAGACGGCCGGATTCCGACTGCGGGTCCGTAGTGGCTGGTCGCGCAGTTCCCCGCGCCCCTTACGGGGCGCGGTCCTCCGAGGCGCTTCGAAAGAGGAGCCCCGGATCTTCGACGGGCATCCGCCCGCTCGGATACTGACCCCGGTACCTGATACGGCCGGGGCAGACACCTAGGAGAAACACCATGCCGAAGCCCACCAAGGGTGCCCGTCTGGGCGGCAGTGCCGCGCACGAGAAGCTGCTCCTCGCGAACCTCGCGAAGTCGCTCTTCGAGCACGGCCGGATCACCACCACCGAGGCGAAGGCCCGCCGTCTGCGGCCGTACGCCGAGCGCCTGGTCACCAAGGCGAAGAAGGGCGACCTTCACAACCGCCGTCAGGTGCTCCAGGTCATCACGGACAAGAGCGTCGTGCACACGCTCTTCACCGAGATCGGCCCGCGGTACGAGAACCGTCCGGGTGGCTACACCCGGATCACCAAGATCGGTAACCGTCGTGGCGACAACGCGCCCATGGCCGTCATCGAGCTGGTCGAGGCGCTGACCGTCGCGCAGCAGGCCACGGGTGAGGCCGAGGCCGCCACCAAGCGTGCCGCCAAGGACGCCGAGACGCCGGCCGCCGAGGCCAAGGTGGACACCACCAAGGCTGACGACGCCGCCGACGAGGCTGCCGAGGAGTCGAAGGACGCGTAAGCGTTCTGCGGGGGGCTGCGTTCTCGGCTGCGGGTTCGTCGTGGTGGTTCGCGCAGTTCCCCGCGCCCCTGAGGGGGCGCGTCTGAGTGGGCCCGTTCCTTTCACAGGAGCGGGTCCGCTTTTTTGTACCTGAGAGGATCTGTACGTGAGTGATGAAGCGGCGCCCGGTCATGTCCGCGTCCGGCTGGACCTTTCCTACGACGGTTCCGAGTTCTCCGGGTGGGCCAAGCAGGCCGGGGGGCGGCGGACCGTGCAGGGGGAGATCGAGGACGCTCTCAGGACCGTGACGCGGTCCCGGGAGACGTACGAGCTGACCGTGGCGGGGCGGACCGATGCCGGGGTGCACGCGCGGGGGCAGGTGGCGCACGTGGATCTGCCGGAGGCGGTCTGGCGCGAGCACCACGAGAAGCTGCTGAAGCGGCTCGCGGGGCGGCTGCCGAGGGATGTCCGGGTGTGGGCGCTCAGGGAGGCGCCCAGCGGCTTCAACGCGCGGTTCTCGGCGATCTGGCGGCGTTACGCGTACCGGGTGACCGACAACCCCGGCGGTGTCGACCCGTTGTTGCGCGGTCATGTGCTGTGGCACGACTGGCCGCTGGACGTGGACGCCATGAACGAGGCGGCGTTGCGGCTGCTGGGGGAGCACGACTTCGCCGCGTACTGCAAGCGGCGGGAGGGCGCGACCACCATCCGTACGCTCCAGGAGCTGAGCCTGGTGCGGGGGGAGGACGGGATCGTCACCGCCACCGTGCGGGCCGACGCCTTCTGTCACAACATGGTGCGCTCGCTGATCGGGGCGCTGCTGTTCGTGGGGGACGGCCACCGCGGTCCCGAGTGGCCCGGGAAGGTGCTGGCGGCCGGCGTACGGGACTCCGCCGTGCATGTCGTACGGCCGCACGGGCTGACCCTGGAGGAGGTCGGTTACCCGGCGGACGAGCTGCTGGCCGCGCGGAGCAGGGAGGCGCGGAACCGGCGGACGCTGCCGGGGGTGCCCGGGGGCGGCTGCTGCTGACCCCGGGCGGCGGGGACCCGTGCCCCGGTCTACTGGCCGTTGGCCGCGGCGGCCGCCTGGGTCTCGCCGCGGCGGCGGATCTGTCCGTACGTGGACGTGCTGAGGTCGTCGCCGGCGGCGAAGACGGTCTTGTCCTTCTCCGTCACGTCCCGGCCGTCGGTGAAGCCGGAGAGGGTGAAGTAGGCGTAGCGGCCCAAGGAGTTGGCGGTCGTCCGGCACACCGTCGTCCGGCAGAAGACGGGGACGCCCTCGCCGGAGAGGGAGACGATGGTGCTCACCTTGTCCCAGTCCTCCTTGACCTTGGTCGCCTGGGCCTCGGTGTCGAACAGGGCGACGCCGATGGTGGTCGCGACCTCGTCCCGGAAGTAGGTCACGCGCATGAAGCGGGTGCAGTCGTTGCCGGTGAGGAGCTTGTCGAGGGTGCCCTGGACGGCCGAGGCGCAGTCCTTCGTCGAGGCCGTGGCGCCCTTGCGGTAGACGACACCCTCGCGCTTGGTCAGCTGGGAACCCGGGAAGAGGATGTCCGGGCTGATCGGTGCCTTGTCCTTGCCCGAGCTGGAGATGAAGTCCATCGGGTTCAGCGGGGGCGGGGCCGAGGTCGGCGCGAACGACGGGTCCGTCTTGGCGCTGGCGCTCGGGACGCCCTCCGTGACCGGTGGGTTGTCCGGGCCGTTCGCCGTGGTGCTGCCGTTGTCGGTGTTGACGACGGCCACCGCCACGGCGACGCCTATGCCGACCGTGGCGAGGGCGCCGCCGACGATCAGCAGGAGTCGGCGACGCCTGTTACGTGTTTCGGACTGCTCGGCGAGTGACGCCCAGTCCGGGGTCTGGCCACTGGAGGAACTCCACTGATTGTCCCACGGATTGTGGGAACCCCCGGGGCTCCACTGAGACCCCCCCTGCCCATAGCTCATGGGCCGCATTTTAGACGGGCGAGGGGAGGCCGTTGTCAGTTCCAGGTCACGCCCTGGTACCGGGTTACTTCTCGGTACCGGGTTACGCCTTGTCCTTCCAGCTGGCGACGAGCTTGCGCGTGCTGTGGTCGCTCAGCTTCGTGTACGAGAACACGTCGATCTGGAGGCTGTGCTTGTTGGTGAACTTCATGTCGCAGGTCTTGGTCTTGCCCTTGCCCTTGACGTTGCAGGTGTCCATCGTCGGGTTCTTCGCGGACAGGTCGTCCACGATGACGAGGATGCCGGTCTTGCCCGCCTTGGTGTCCCAGACCTTGAGGACCTCGCCGGCGGACTTGAACTGCACCGCGCCGCCGGGCACCGAGTAGGCGCTCGACGCGGATGCCGTCCCGGTGGCGCCCAGCGTCAGCGCGACACCGGCCGCCACGATCGCGGCGGCAACATTCTTGCGAAACTTCATAGGTGAACCCCGTTGTTTGCAGCTTGCACGACTGAATCACGCACCTCGCGGCACGTGGGGCCGGATCGTATCGAACCCGCGGGCGAAGTCGATCAACGGGTGTCGGGTGCGTCGCTCCCGGGGCCGTTTTGACCCGCCCGGGGCGGCCCGAGTATCCTTGCGGATCGTTATGCGTATGGGTTTGGTCGCTCTCAGGCGAGAGGCCCTTACGTAGGTTCCCTGGAGCAGTTACCAGTGGGCGGCATACGGGCATCGTTCCCGGCACTGTCGTCCCCAGCTGCACGATCGCTTCAGTGATGCCATGTGTCAGCACCCATCCACTGAAGAAGAAGGCTGCGAAGTGCGTACGTACAGCCCCAAGCCCGGCGATGTGACTCGCCAGTGGCACGTCATCGACGCACAGGACATCGTCCTGGGCCGTCTGGCTACCACTGCCGCGAACCTCCTCCGCGGCAAGCACAAGCCGACCTATGCCCCTCACATGGACATGGGCGACTTCGTCATCATCATCAACGCCGACAAGGTTCACCTGTCCGGCAACAAGAAGACCCAGAAGCTGGCGTACCGCCACTCCGGGTACCCGGGTGGTCTGCGCTCCGTCCGTTACGACGAGCTGCTGGCGAAGAACCCCGAGAAGGCCGTCGAGAAGGCCATCAAGGGCATGATCCCCAAGAACACCCTGGGCCGTCAGATGCTCTCGAAGCTGAAGGTCTACTCGGGCGACCAGCACCCCCACGCTGCACAGCAGCCGGTGCCGTTCGAGATCACCCAGGTCGCGCAGTAGTTCCGGCCACCCCCAAAAAGAAAAGATCTGAGGAGCATCGTGGCCGAGACCACCGCTGAGCAGCCGGTCGAAGAGACCGAGACCGAGCTTGTCGACATCGACAGCTACACCACCGAGTCCGAGGTCCCCGTCGAGGGCGACTACACCTCGGAGTCCCTCGCCGGCCGCTTCGGCGACCCGCAGCCGGCCGCCGGCCTGGGCCGTCGCAAGAACGCCATCGCCCGCGTCCGGATCGTCCCGGGCACCGGCAAGTGGAAGATCAACGGTCGCACCCTCGAGGACTACTTCCCGAACAAGGTGCACCAGCAGGAAGTCAACGAGCCCTTCAAGGTGCTGGAGCTCGAGGGCCGCTACGACGTCATCGCCCGCATCGCCGGTGGCGGTGTGTCCGGTCAGGCCGGCGCGCTCCGTCTCGGTGTTGCCCGCGCGCTGAACGAGGCCGACGTCGACAACAACCGTGGCGCCCTCAAGAAGGCCGGTTTCCTCCGCCGCGACGACCGTGCGGTCGAGCGCAAGAAGGCCGGTCTGAAGAAGGCCCGCAAGGCTCCGCAGTACAGCAAGCGCTAGATCGCGCTCGCGCCGCTGGGCGCGATCCGCGTGCGTCGCGCATTGCGCGTACCGCCCCGGTGGCACGTATCCGTGCCGCCGGGGCGGTTTGCTTAGCAGGGCTGGTCATTCATCGCAGGCATATGCACAGACTGTCGGTACAACCCCGAAAGGGGGAGGACAGTCTCAGGGGATGTACTTGGTCAGGGGAATGCCGGGACACTCGTGACCATCTGTACGAGCCGCACATTCTGAGCAATTCGGAGGACACCACAGTGGGACGACTCTTCGGCACGGACGGCGTGCGCGGTGTCGCCAACGCGGATCTGACGGCCGAGCTGGCGCTCGGACTGTCCGTCGCGGCGGCGCACGTACTCGCCGAGGCGGGCACCTTCGAGGGCCACAAGCCGGTGGCGGTGGTCGGGCGGGATCCGCGAGCGTCCGGGGAGTTCCTGGAGGCGGCCGTCGTGGCCGGCCTCGCCAGCGCGGGCGTCGACGTGCTGCGCGTCGGTGTGCTGCCCACCCCCGCGGTGGCGTTCCTCACCGGCGAGCTGGGCGCCGACCTCGGCGTGATGCTCTCCGCCAGCCACAACGCCATGCCGGACAACGGCGTCAAGTTCTTCGCCCGCGGCGGACACAAGCTCGCCGACGAGCTGGAGGACCGGATCGAGGGCGTCTACGAGGAGCACCGCACCGGCGCTCCCTGGGAGCGGCCCACCGGCGCGGGCGTCGGGCGCATCCGGTCCTACGACGACGGCTTCGAGCGGTACGTCGAGCATCTGCTCTCCGCCCTCCCCAACCGGCTCGACGGGCTCAAGATCGTCCTCGACGAGGCGCACGGTGCCGCTGCCGGGGTCTCGCCGGAGGCGTTCACCCGCGCCGGCGCCGAGATCGTCACGATCGGGGCCGAGCCGGACGGGCTCAACATCAACGACGGGTGCGGCTCGACCCACCTCGGGCCGCTGAAGGCCGCCGTCCTGGAACACGGGGCGCACCTCGGGATCGCGCACGACGGGGACGCGGACCGGTGCCTCGCGGTGGACCACGAGGGCAACGAGGTCGACGGGGACCAGATCCTCGCGGTGCTCGCGCTGGCGATGCGGGAGCGCTCCGCGCTGCGGGCCGACACGGTCGTGGCGACGGTCATGTCCAACCTCGGCTTCAAGCTGGCGCTGGAGCGGGAGGGGCTGCGGCTGGTGCAGACCGCCGTCGGGGACCGGTATGTGCTGGAGGAGATGAAGGAGCACGGGTACGCGCTCGGGGGCGAGCAGTCCGGGCATGTGATCATCTCCGACCACGCGACGACCGGTGACGGCACGCTGACGGGGCTGCTGCTGGCGGCCCGGGTCGCGCAGTCCGGGCGTACGCTCCAGGAGCTGGCCGGGGTGATGGAGCGGTTGCCGCAGGTGCTGATCAATGTGCCGGACGTGGACCGGTCGCGGGTGTCCACGTCCGCGGAGCTGGCGGCGGCGGTGGGGGAGGCCGAGGCCGAACTGGGGTCCACGGGGCGGGTGTTGTTGCGGCCGTCCGGGACCGAGCCGTTGGTGCGGGTGATGGTGGAGGCCGCCGACATCGAGCAGGCGCGGTCGGTCGCGGGGCGCCTTGCTGACGCGGTGAAGTCCGCGCTCGGGTAGGTCTGGGGTTCTGTGCGTTCCGGGTAGGGGCGTGGGGTTCTGTGTGTTGCGGGCCGCGGGTGATTCGTGGCTTGTCACGCAGTTCCCCGCGCCCCTTTTCTGTGTGCCCCTGGTTATGAGGTGCTGCGTTGCCTTGACCACAGCCACTTCTGGAGGAGCAGGGTGAGGGTGCCCGCCAGGATGATGCCCAGGAGGTTCAGGAGCAGTTGCTCCGTGGAGCCCACCGTCTGCTTCGTGTCGCCGTAGGCCAGGGCGACCGCGGCGTTCGCGGCGGCCGGGACCGTGGTGACCGAGATGGCCACGCCCACGAGGGCTCCTGACTTGGCCGAGGTCAGGGAGAGGGTGCCGGCGATGCCCGCCAGGACGGCCACGATGAAGGAGAAGGCGTCGGGGGCGTACACGAAGGCGGTGTTGGGGCGGTCGGCTTCCAGCTTGGCCTCGGTGAAGTGGCCCAGCGCGTCCATGAAGACGCTGAAGCCGACGGTCGCCGCCATGGCCACCGCGAAGCCCACGAGGAGGGCGATCAGCGAGCGCAGGGCGAGGCGCGGGTGGCGTTGGACGATGGATGTGCTGATGCCCGCCAGGGGGCCGAACTCGGGGCCGACCGCCATCGCGCCGACGATCAGGATCGCGTTGTCGAGGACCACACCGCAGGCCGCGATCATCGTGGCGAGGGTGATGAACGCCACGTAGGTGATGGAGAGCGTCGACTCCTCGTGGGTCGCGTCCGTCAGGTGCTCCCAGAGGACCGCGTCGGCGCCCTCGCCCGGGGCGTCCTTCTCGGCCTTGTCGGCGCGTTCGGAGAGCGACAGGTCGATGTTCTCGACGGCGATGGAGCCGGTGCGGTCCAGGTCCAACGCCCTTAGTGCGGCGATCAGTTCGTCGCCCGCCTCGCGTGCCACGTCGCACATGACGACGTCTCCGGCGGGGTTGCGGGCGGCTCCCGGTACGACGACGAGGTGGGTGCACCCGACCGTGCCCTCGATCAGGCGCACCACTTCGTCGGTCCGGTCGGCCGGGGTGATCAGGCGCAGATGCAGCATGCCCGCAGGGTAGCCGGGCCCGGTGACGGGGCTACAGCTTGCGCAGGCTCAGGCGGCGCACCTTGTGGTCGGCGCCCTTGCGGATGATGAGGGTGGCGCGGCCGCGGGTGGGGGCGATGTTCTCGATGAGGTTGGGCTTGTTGATGGTGCGCCAGAGGGTGCGGGCGTAGTCGAGGGCGTCGTCCTCGGAGACCTGGGTGTACTTGCGGAAGTACGAGTCGGGGTTCTGGAACGCGGTCTGGCGGAGCTTCTTGAAACGGTTGAGGTACCAGCGCTCGATGTCGTCGGCGCCGGCGTCGACGTACACGCTGAAGTCGAAGTAGTCGGCGAGACCGACGCGGGTGCGGCCGTCGCTCCCGGGGAGGGCGGGCTGGAGGACGTTCAGGCCCTCGACGATGAGGATGTCGGGGCGGCGGACCGTCAGCTTCCGGTCGGGGACGATGTCGTAGATGAGGTGGGAGTAGACGGGGGCCGTCACCTCGTCCTTGCCGGCCTTGATGTCGGCGACGAAGCGGGTCAGGGCCCGGCGGTCGTACGACTCGGGGAAGCCCTTGCGGGAGACCAGGCCGCGCTCCTGGAGGTCCTTCATGGGGAGCAGGAAACCGTCGGTGGTGACCAGTTCGACGCGCGGGTGTTCGGGCCAGCGGGCCAGGAGGGCCTGGAGGAGGCGGGCGACGGTCGACTTGCCGACGGCCACGGAGCCGGCGACGCCTATGACGAACGGGGTGCCGGACTGGGAGCCCTGCTCGCCCAGGAAGGTGTTCAGGGCGCCGCGCAGGCCGTCCGTGGCGCCCACGTAGAGGTTGAGGAGCCGGGACAGCGGCAGATAGATGTCCCGTACCTCGTCGAGGTCGATGACATCGCCCAGACCGCGCAGCTTCTCGACCTCCTCGGCGTTCAGCGGGAGCGGCGTCTTTTCGCGCAGCGCGCTCCACTCGGTACGGGTGAGGTCGACGTAGGGAGTCGCCTCCGGCCTGGGCCGGTGGGCGCTCCGCGGCAACGAGGAGACCGGTGAGATCACAGTCCATTGTTAACGGAGTTTGAACGGGGTGGCGGGGTGGGGGCCGGTGGGCTCCGTCACGCCGGGCGGGGGCACGGCAGGGGGTTCTCCCTTCGCTGTGCGTGAACTGTGGCGAAGGTATGGACCTCGGGTGGGGGGAGGACTAGCGTCCGGGCGGTCGGGAGGGAGCCGCCTCCCGGTCGACCAGGGGGAAATGGGGGATGGGAATGGTTTTCGGCGTGCGTCTGCGGTTACGCGGCGCCGTTCGACAGAGTTCTACGCGCGATGACGCGGAACTTGCCGGACGGGTGTGCAGCGAACTCTCGGCCGACCTGCCGGAGGAGGATCTGGGCGAGTGCCTGGACGACGCGATGGACATGTACCGGCTGGGCAGCAAGCCGCGGTGCGAGGAGGTCGAGTATCTGGGGATGGTGCGGGAGGCCATCGAGCGGATCGAGGAGGGCGCTTGAGCCGGGGGTGCGGTGGGTGCCGTGGGGGCGGGGTCGGCGGGGTGGGCCTCAGGAGGTGACGTCCCGCCAGGCCGCCGGGATCGCCTCCGCCACGTCGTGGGCTCCTGTCGGGGCGCCGTCGGCGGCGTAGCGGCCGGCCAGGCCGTGGAGGTACGCCGCCGCGCTCGCCGCGTCCAGGGGGGAGAGGCCGGCGGCCAGGAGGGAGCCCGCCAGGCCGGAGAGGACGTCGCCGCTGCCGGCCGTCGCCAGCCAGGGGGTGCCGGTGGCGTTGGCGCGGACCGGGGTGGTGGGGTCCGGGGTGGCGATCAGGGTGGTGGAGCCCTTGAGGAGGACCGTGGCGTCGTAGGCGCGGGCCAGGTCGCGTACGGCGGTGAGGCGGGCGGCCTCGACCTCCTCCCGGGCGATGCCCAGGAGGGCGGCCGCCTCTCCCGCGTGCGGGGTCATCAGCGTGGGGGCCTCGCGGGTGCGGACCGTGTCGCGGTCGGCGAGGCGCAGGCCGTCCGCGTCCAGCAGGACCGGGACGTCGGAGGCGAGGGCCTCGGCGACCGGGGCCGGATCGTCGCCCGCGCCCGGGCCCGCGACCCAGGCCTGCACCCGGCCCGCCTTCTTCGGGCCCGTGTTCGAGACGAGGGTCTCCGGGAAGCGGGCGAGGACCGCGTCGGCGGCGGCGCCCACGTAGCGGACGGCGCCCGCTCCGCCGCGCAGGGCGCCCGCGACCGCGAGGACCGCCGCGCCCGGGTAGCGGGTCGAGCCCGCCGCGATGCCCACGACCCCCCGGCGGTACTTGTCGCTCTCCGGGGCGGGGCGGGGCAGGAGGGAGGCCACGTCGGCGTGCTGGAGCGACTCCAGGGCAGGCGTGGGCGGGAGGGTCTCCGCCAGGCCGATGTCGATCAGACGGACCGAGCCGGCGTACGCGCGGGCCGGGTCGATGAGCAGGCCCGGCTTGTGGGTGCCGAAGGTGACGGTGAGGTCGGCGCGGACGGCTGCGCCGTGCACCTCGCCCGTGTCCGGCTCGATGCCGCTCGGGAGGTCCACGGCGACGACCAGCGCCCGTGCGGTGGCGGCGAGTTCGGCGAGCGGCGCGGCGTCGGGGCGGAGGCCGCCCTTGCCGCCGATGCCGACGATGCCGTCGATGACCAGGTCGGCCCGGTGGACGGCGCGGGCCGCCTCGTGGGGCGGGAGCACGGTGCCGCCCGCTCGGCGCAGGGCGGTCAGGGCGCCGGGGTGGGTGCGGTCGGGGGCGAGCAGTACGGCGGTGACGCCCGCGCCTCGCCTTGCCAGGCGGGCGGCCGCGTACAGGGCGTCGCCGCCGTTGTCGCCGCTGCCGGCGAGGACGACGACGCGGCTGCCGTACACCCGGCCGAGGAGGTCGGCGCAGGCCGTGGCCAGGCCGGCGGCGGCGCGTTGCATCAGGGCGCCCTCGGGGAGGCGGGCCATGAGGGTGCGTTCGGCTGTGCGGACGGTTTCTACGCGGTGGGCTGAGCGCATGGGACGAGTCTGCCTTGTCCTTGGGGGCGGTTGGGGGGTGGGCCGGGGTTTCCTGGGTGCCCCTCTGCTGCCGCTGGGCAGGGTGGGGCCCCGCTGCTCGGCGGTGACGAGGCGCCGCCTGCGCCCACCCTCCCCCCACTCTCGGCTTCGCTCGAGCGGGAGGTGCCCCCATCGCCCCAGCGGCACGATTGCCCGCAGAGGAGGGGGAGGGGGAGGAGGCAAGGGCGGAGCCCTGCCTTCAGGGGCGCGGGGAACTGCGCGATCAGCCACGTACGGGCCGCGGCCGCCCTGCGACCCGAACCCCCGAGCCATGAGGCGCCCCGAGCCATGAGGCGCCCCGAGCCATGAGGCGCCCCCGAGCCACGAGGCGCCCCCTCACCCCTCCGCGATCACTACCGCCGAGGCCACCCCCGCGTCGTGGCTCAGGGAGATGTGCCAGGACTGGACGCCCAGTTCGGAGGCGCGGGACGCGACCGTGCCGGTGACGCGGAGGCGGGGTTGGCCGGAGGGTTCGACGTAGACCTCCGCGTCGGTCCAGCGCAGGCCGCTGGGCGCGCCGAGGGCCTTGGCGAGGGCCTCCTTCGCGGCGAAGCGGGCCGCGAGGGAGGCGATGCCCCGGCGCTCGCCGCTGGGGAGGAGCAGCTCGCTCGGGAGGAAGAGGCGGTCGGCCATGCTGGGCGTGCGCTCCAGCGAGGCACGGAAGCGGTCGATCTCGGCGACGTCGATGCCGACTCCGATGATGGGCATGATCCGCACCCTAGCCCCAGCGGTGCGGGCCCCGGCCGCTCACTCCACCGTCACCGACTTCGCCAGGTTCCGCGGCTGGTCCACCTCGTTGCCGCGGGCCGTGGCCAGTTCGCAGGCGAAGACCTGGAGGGGGACCGTGGCGACCAGGGGCTGGAGCAGCGTCGGGGTCGCCGGGACGCGGATCAGGTGGTCGGCGTACGGGACCACCGTCTCGTCGCCCTCCTCCGCGATGACGATCGTGCGGGCGCCCCGCGCGCGGATCTCCTGGATGTTGGAGACGATCTTGTCGTGGAGGAGGGAGCGGCCCGCCGGGGAGGGGACCACGACGACCACCGGGAGGTCCTCCTCGATCAGGGCGATCGGGCCGTGCTTCAGCTCGCCCGCCGCGAAGCCCTCCGCGTGCATGTAGGCCAGCTCCTTGAGCTTCAGGGCGCCTTCGAGCGCCACCGGATAGCCCACGTGCCGGCCCAGGAAGAGGACCGTGTTCTTGTCGGCCAGCGTGCGCGCCAACTCCCGTACCGGCTCCATCGTTTCGAGCACCCGCTCCACCTCGTGGGAGATACGGGACAGGTCGCGGATCACGGCCCGGATCTCGTCGCCCCACTTGGTGCCGCGCACCTGGCCGAGGTAGAGGGCGACGAGGTAGCAGGCCACCAGCTGGGTCAGGAACGCCTTGGTGGAGGCGACGGCCACCTCCGGACCCGCGTGGGTGTAGAGGACCGCGTCGGACTCGCGCGGGATCGTCGAGCCGTTGGTGTTGCAGATGGCGAGGACCCGGGCGCCCTGCTCACGGGCGTGGCGCAGCGCCATCAGCGTGTCCATGGTCTCGCCCGACTGGGAGATGGCGATGACCAGGGTGTGCGGGCCGAGGATCGGGTCCCGGTAGCGGAACTCGCTCGCCAGTTCCACCTCGCAGGGGATACGGGTCCAGTGCTCGATGGCGTACTTGGCGATGAGGCCCGCGTGGAACGCCGTACCGCACGCCACGATGACCACCTTGTCCAGCTCGCGCAGTTCCCGGTCGGGGATGCGGACCTCGTCCAGGGAGAGCGAGCCCGCCGCGTCGATCCGGCCGAGGAGGGTGTCGGCGACCGCCTTGGGCTGCTCGGCGATCTCCTTGAGCATGAAGTAGTCGTAGCCGCCCTTCTCCGCCGCCGAGGCGTCCCAGTCGACGTGGTACGAGCGGACGTCGGCGGGGCGGCCGTCGAACGTGGTCACCGTCACCCCGTCGCGGCGCAGTTCGACTACCTGGTCCTGGCCCAGCTCGATCGCCGAGCGGGTGTGGGCGATGAACGCGGCGACGTCGGAGGCGAGGAAGGCCTCGCCCTCGCCGACGCCGACCACCAACGGCGAGTTGCGGCGGGCGCCCACGACCACGTCCGGCGCGTCCGCGTGCACCGCGACCAGCGTGAACGCGCCCTCCAGCCGACGGCACACCAGCCGCATCGCCTCCGCGAGGTCGTCGCAGGAGGAGAACTCCTCGGCGAGGAGGTGGGCGACGACCTCGGTGTCCGTCTCGGAGGACAGGGTGTGGCCCCGCTCGGCCAGTTCGGCGCGCAGCGCGGCGAAGTTCTCGATGATGCCGTTGTGGACGACGGCGACCCGGCCCGCGTTGTCGAGGTGCGGGTGGGCGTTGGTGTCCGTGGGGCCGCCGTGGGTGGCCCAGCGGGTGTGGCCGATGCCGGTCGAACCGGTCGGCAGCGGGCGGCCGACCAGCTCCTTCTCCAGGTTGACCAGTTTCCCGGCCTTCTTCGCGGCGGCGAGGCCCCCGTCGGCCGCGACCACCACGCCGGCGGAGTCGTACCCGCGGTACTCCAGCCGCTTCAGTCCGGCGAGGACCACGTCGAGGGCGGACTGCGAGCCGACGTATCCCACGATTCCGCACATAGCAACCCCTGTGTTGTGCCGTTTGCGACCTGTCGTGTGTCGTGGGTGACTGTACGTGACAAGGGGGTGGCGGGTGAATGAGGCGGGTTCGGGGTGAGTGCCGGGGCGGGTTCGGGGTGGGGGCTCTGAGCGTCGCGGGGTGTCGGGTACGTCGTGGCTTGTCGCGCAGTTCCCCGCGCCCCTGGGAACAGGGCTGCGCCCGTTCCTCTGCGACACTGGGGCTGACATGAGTGAGACAGCACCTGTGCCGCACGCGCCGCTCCGGGCCCGTGCGGAGATCGATCTGGACGCCCTGCGGGCCAATGTGCGGACGCTGCGCGCGTCGGCGCCGGGCGCCGAGCTGATGGCCGTCGTCAAGTCGGACGCCTACGGCCACGGGGCGGTGCGGTGTGCGCGGGCCGCGGTCGAGGCGGGCGCCACCTGGCTGGGGACGGCCACGCCCGAGGAGGCGCTGGCGCTGCGCGCGGCGGGGCTGTCGGGTCGGCTGATGTGCTGGCTGTGGGCGCCGGGCGGACCCTGGCGCGAGGCGGTCGAGGCGGATCTCGACGTCGCGGTCAGCGGGTTGTGGGCGCTGCGGGAGGTCACCGAGGCCGCCCGGCGGGCGGGGCTGCGGGCCCGGGTGCAGCTGAAGGCCGACACCGGGCTCGGCCGCAACGGCTGTCAGCCCGAGGACTGGCCGGAGCTGGTCGCCGAGGCGCTGCGGGCCGAGGCCGAGGGACTCGTGAAGGTCACCGGGCTCTGGTCGCACCTCGCGTGCGCCGACGAGCCGGGGCACCCCTCCATCGACGCCCAGCTCACCCGCTTCCGCGACATGGTGGCGTACGCCGAGGGCCGGGGCGTCCGCCCGGAGGTGCGGCACATCGCCAACTCGCCCGCCACGCTCACCCGGCCGGACGCGCACTTCGACCTCGTCCGGACGGGCATCGCGGTCTACGGTATCTCGCCCAGCCCGGAGCTGGGCAGTTCGGCCGACCTCGGGCTGCGGCCGGTGATGCGGCTCAGCGCCTCGCTCGCGCTGGTCAAGCATGTCTCGGCGGGCCACGGCGTCAGCTACGGCCACCACTACGTCACGCCCGGCGCCACCACCCTCGGACTGGTCCCCGTCGGGTACGCGGACGGCATCCCCCGGCACGCCTCCGGCAGCGGGCCCGTCCTGGTCGGCGGCAAGTGGCGGACGGTCGCGGGCCGGGTCGCCATGGACCAGTTCGTCGTCGACCTCGGCGGGGACGAACCCGCCGCCGGTGACGAGGTCGTGCTGTTCGGGGCCGGTGACGGCGGTGAACCGACCGCCGAGGACTGGGCGAAGGCGGCCGGGACCATCGCGTACGAGATCGTGACGCGCATCGGAACCCGCGTGCCGCGCGTCTACGTCGACACGGGTGAGTGAGCGGGCGCGGACGACCGGGGCCCGTGAGGATGTGAGTCCCGGGCACCTGTGCATGCGTAGGTGAAAGAGGAACGAGACGGGTAACTCCGTACAGGCGTGCGGAGCGACAGTGGTACCGGACAGGTCGGCGAAGAGGAGCGGGACGTGAGCGAGAGCAGCGCCGAGGCCGTGGAGGCCGTCGCGAGCGCGGCCGCCGCCACGGCCGCGTCCGGCGACGGCATCTGGCGCAGAGCCGGGGTCGCGGGGGCGGCGATAGGCGTCGTCGCGGCCGGCGCGGCGGCCGGTGTCGCCATAGAGCGGCTCACCGTCGGGCGGGGCATGCGCAGGAAGGCGCGCCTGGCGCTCGACTCCACCGGCCCGTACGGAGCGCTGCGCGGCGTCCCCGCCAAGGCGGTCGCCGACGACGGCACCGAGCTGTACTACGAGGTCGACGAGGTTGAGCCCGAGGCGAGCCTCACGCCCCGCAGGCGCCGCCTCTTCGGCCGCAAGGCCCCGGCGCCCGTCACCGTCGTCTTCAGCCACGGCTACTGCCTCAACCAGGACTCCTGGCACTTCCAGCGGGCCGCGCTGCGCGGAGTCGTGCGGACCGTGCACTGGGACCAGCGCAGCCACGGCCGTTCCGGGCGCGGGGTGTCCGGTGTGCGTGACGGGCTGCCGGTCACCATCGACCAGCTGGGCCGTGACCTCAAGGCCGTCATCGACGCGGCGGTGCCGGACGGGCCCATCGTGCTCGTCGGCCACTCCATGGGCGGCATGACCGTGATGGCGCTGGCCGCGCACTACCCGGAGCTGATCCGTGAGCGGGTCGTCGCCGTCGCCCTGGTCGGTACGTCGTCGGGGCGGCTCGGCGAGGTCAACTTCGGGCTGCCCGTGGCGGGCGTCAACGCGGTGCGGCGGGTGCTGCCGGGGGTGCTGCGGGCGCTCGGGCAGCAGGCCGCGCTGGTGGAGCGGGGGCGGCGGGCGACCGCCGATCTGTTCGCCGGGATCATCAAGCGGTACTCGTTCGCGTCGCGGGACGTCGATCCGGCGGTCGCGCGGTTCGCCGAACGGATGATCGAGGGCACGCCGATCGACGTCGTCGCCGAGTTCTATCCGGCCTTCACCGAGCACGACAAGACCGAGGCGCTCGCGGCGTTCACCAAGCTGCCGGTGCTGGTGCTGGCCGGCGTCAAGGACCTGGTCACCCCGAGCGAGCACAGCGAGGCCATCGCCGATCTGCTGCCGGACGCCGAGCTGGTGCTCGTGCCGGACGCGGGGCATCTGGTGATGCTGGAGCACCCCGAGGTGGTGACCGACCGGCTGGCCGACCTGCTCACCCGCGCGGGGGCCGTGCCGGCGGGGGCTACCGTAAGTGGTTATGGAAGCGCCAGCAGCACCGCACGTCCCGGGTGAGTCCGGGGCCTCCCCCGACGACAGCGGGTCCTCCCCGCTGACCACCGTCCGGATCACCGTCAACGCACCCGACCAGATGCTGGAGCTGGGCCGTCGCCTGGCCAAGCTGCTGCGTGCGGGTGATCTCGTCATGCTCAACGGGGAGTTGGGCGCCGGGAAGACGACGCTCACCCGAGGGCTGGGGGAGGGGCTGGGGGTGCGCGGGGCCGTCACCTCGCCGACCTTCGTCATCGCCCGGGTGCATCCGTCGCTGGTGGAGGGGCCGCCGCTCGTGCACGTCGACGCGTATCGCCTGGGCGGCGGGCTGGACGAGATGGAGGACCTCGACCTCGATGTCTCGCTGCCGGATTCGGTGATCGTCGTGGAGTGGGGCGAGGGCAAGGTCGAGGAGCTGACCGACGACCGGCTGAACGTGGTCATCCACCGGGCGGTGGGCGACACGACGGACGAGGTACGGCACGTGACGGTCACCGGTCTGGGTGAACGGTGGGCCTCCGTGGAACTGGGTGTGCTGTCGGCGTGACGCTGCGCCGATCGTTCCGACGAGCTGTCGGCAAGATGTTGCGTCGGTCGTCCCCGGCGTGGTCACATGGTAACCAGTCCTTGGTTAGGTCTGCCTAACTTGGTTCGCCGTGGCACCCAGGAGGCGTCCATGTCGACAGCACAACGCAAGCCGGTTCCGTCCGGGGTGGCCGGGGTGTCGATGCGGGACCTGCTGGCTGCTTGTGCGGCGGCGAAGGCTGTCTCCACGCCGCCGCAGGCTCCGCCGGTGAAGGCCGAGGTACGACGGCCCGCAGAACGGCGGCGCCCTCGGGCCGCGTAGCCGTGGGGCGCCCTCGGGCCGCGTAGCCGTGGGGCGCCTTCGGAGGGGTGACGGGGGTCGTGGCGCGGGTGCCGGTCCGGTGGGGGTTCTCGCGCAGTTCCCCGCGCCCCTGAAACGGACCGGCGGTCAGCCGGCCGGCGATTAGGAGGGATCCCCCTAGGGGGTGTTTCGAAAGTCCTGTGCGGTGCCCGCGGTGTCCGGTGCGTGCTCTCGGCGTGCCGGACGAAAGCCCTCGTACTGGACGTACTTGGGTTTTCGGCCGGTGCGGCGAGAGGGCGTGGCGGGCGCCGTGGGTGCTGTGCGGGACTTTCGCAACACCCCCTAGTCGACCACGACCACCTTCGTGCCGATGCCCGCGAATTCCCACATGGCCTTGCCGTCCTTGCGGGACTCCCGGATGCCGCCCGTCTTGGTGGTGGGGTCGGGGCGGGGGGTGGAGCCGTCCACGGCCGCGCTGAAGCCCACGGAGACGCCGTCCACCGAGGCGAAGCGGACGACGTGCTCGATCGGGGTGCCGTCGGAGCCGGTGACGGCGGCGGAGCGGGACGAGACCGTGTACGTGGCGGGCGTGGGGTCGACCGTGCTCGGGGTGACCTCGAACGTGCGGGTGACCTTCTCGTTCGCGCCGACCAGCCAGACGCGGTCCTCGTCGAGGGAGTAGACGACCCGCTCGCCGGCGCCCGAGTCGTCGGGGAGGACGTCGTCGGTGTCCTTCTTCCCCTTGCCGGGGGTCGGGGACTGCTTGGCCTTCGGAGACTCCGATGCGGACGGTTTCCGCAGGTCGTCCGGCGCGTTCGCCGACGCCTGGTAGGCGAGGAAACCGACTGCGGCGATGGCCGCCGCGGTGAGCCCGGCCACGAATCCCGAGCTGCTACTGGCCACCTTCTGCGCCCACCTCTCGTACCCACGTACGCCCTTGAAGTACGTCTGTGCTGTGACGGTAGCAGCAGGGGGAGCGTGCACCGGGTCGGCCGTGGCCCGGGCCGAAGCGCCGTAGGCTGTTTGCGTGCTCTTGCTCGCTCTGGATACCGCCACCCCCGCCGTCACCGTCGCGCTGCACGACGGGACGGACGTCGTCGCCGCGTCGAGTCAGGTGGACGCGCGACGCCACGGGGAACTGCTGCTGCCCGCCGTCGACCGGGTCATCGCCGAGGCGGGCACCCGCCTCGACGCCGTCACCGGCATCGTCGTCGGCATCGGTCCCGGCCCGTACACCGGGCTGCGCGTCGGCCTCATGACCGCCGACACCTTCGGCCTCGCGCTCGGGGTCCCCGTCCACGGCCTGTGCACCCTCGACGGGCTCGCGTACGCGGCCGGCGTCGAGGGGACGGTCGAGGGACCGTTCGTGGTCGCCACCGACGCCCGGCGCAAGGAGGTGTACTGGGCTCGGTACGAGGACGCGCGGACGAGAGCGACCGAGCCGGCCGTCGACCGGCCCGCCGAGATCGCGGAGCAGGTGTCCGGTCTGCCCGCCGTCGGGGCCGGCGCGCTGCTGTATCCCGACACCTTCCCGGACGCCCGCGCGCCCGAGCACGTCTCCGCCGCGTCCCTCGCGGCGCTGGCGGCGGAGCGGCTGGCCAAGGGTGAGGAACTGGAGGCGCCCCGGCCGCTGTACCTGCGCCGGCCCGACGCCCAGGTCCCCAAGAACTACAAGGTGGTCACCCCCAAGTGACGACCCCGGTGCTGCGCGAGATGCGCTGGTGGGACATCGAGCCCGTCCTGGAGCTGGAGAAGGACCTCTTCCCCGAGGACGCCTGGTCCCGGGGCATGTTCTGGTCGGACCTCGCCCACGCGCGGGGCCCGCACGCCACCCGGCGGTACGTGGTGGCGGTCGCCCCGGACGAGGGCGCGGACAGCGGCGGTGGAGGGCGGATCGTCGGCTACGGGGGCCTGGCCTCCGCCGGGGACACCGCCGACGTACAGACCATCGCGGTCGCCCGGGAGCACTGGGGCACCGGCCTCGGCGCGCTGATCCTCACCGAGCTGCTCCGGGCGGCCACCGCCTTCGAGTGCGCCCAGGTGATGCTCGAATGCCGGGTCGACAACGTCCGCGCCCAGAAGCTCTACGAGCGCTTCGGCTTCGAGGCGATCGGCTTCCGCCGCGGCTACTACCAGCCGGGGAACGTGGACGCGCTGGTCATGCGCCTCAACGACCCTTCCACATCCGTACAAGGAACCGAGATCAATGGCTAGGGATGGCAAGGTCAATGGCTGACGAACCGCTGGTCCTGGGGATCGAGACCTCCTGCGACGAGACCGGTGTCGGCGTCGTGCGCGGGACGACCCTGCTGGCCGACGCGATCGCGTCGAGCGTCGACGAGCACGCCCGGTTCGGCGGCGTGGTGCCCGAGGTGGCCTCCCGCGCCCACCTGGAGGCGATGGTTCCGACCATCGAGCGCGCGCTGAAGGAAGCGGGGGTGAGCGCGAAGGACCTCGACGGCATCGCCGTCACCGCCGGTCCCGGCCTCGCGGGCGCGTTGCTGGTCGGCGTCTCGGCCGCCAAGGCGTACGCGTACGCGCTGGGCAAGCCGCTCTACGGCGTCAACCACCTCGCCTCCCACATCTGCGTCGACCAGCTGGAGCACGGGGCGCTGCCCGAGCCGACGATGGCGCTGCTGGTGTCGGGCGGTCACTCGTCGCTGCTGCTGTCGACCGACATCACCTCGGACGTACGGCCGATGGGCGCGACGATCGACGACGCGGCGGGGGAGGCCTTCGACAAGATCGCCCGCGTGCTGAACCTGGGCTTCCCCGGCGGTCCCGTCATCGACCGGTACGCCCGTGAGGGCGACCCGAACGCGATCGCCTTCCCGCGTGGCCTCACCGGGCCCCGCGACCCCGCCTACGACTTCTCCTTCTCCGGTCTGAAGACCGCCGTGGCCCGCTGGATCGAGGCGAAGCGGGCGGCCGGGGAGGACGTTCCGGTGCGGGACGTCGCCGCGTCCTTCCAGGAGGCCGTGGTGGACGTGCTGACGAGGAAGGCCGTACGCGCCTGCCGGGACGAGGGTGTCGACCACCTGATGATCGGCGGCGGTGTCGCCGCCAACTCCCGGCTGCGGGCACTCGCCCAGGAGCGCTGCGAGGCGGCCGGCATCCGGCTCCGGGTGCCCCGGCCCAAGTTGTGCACGGACAACGGGGCGATGGTGGCCGCGCTGGGCGCGGAGATGGTCGCGCGGGGGCGCTCCGCTTCGGACTGGGATCTGTCGGCGGACTCGTCGTTGCCGGTGACGGATCCGCATGTGCCGGGGAGTGCGGTCGGGCATGCGCACGACCACGGGCACGATCACGTGCACGAGGTCAGCAAGGAGAACCTGTACTCGTGACGGTCGCGCTGATGTGGGAGGCGCGGGCGGTGGCCGGGCGGGGAGAGGCGCTCCTCGCCTGGGCGCGGGCCCAGGAGCTTCCCCTACGGCCGCTGCGGCGCGAGACGTTCCGGGCTCCGCAGGACCGGGTGCTGGTCATCACGTGGTGGGACGCCGAGTACGACGCGGAGCTGCCCGAACTGCCGGAGCCCGGCGAGGAGTTGGTCAGTCGGGCGGTGCACCGGTGGCGGTTCGAGTCGCTGGGGGCGTGAGACCGCGTCGGTGACGGCGTTCGCCGAAGCCGTCCAGGACGAGGAAGAGGAAGGGCGCGCAGACCAGCGGGACGCCCAGGAGCAGCAGGTACGTGTGCGTCGGCCGCTCGGTGAAGAGCAGCCAGCCGTCGACGACGAACGCACCGGCCAGGACCACCCCGCTCGCGACGGCCGTCCGTTGCCCCGCCCTGCGCCGCCGCGCCCTGCGCGCGATGCGTTCCTCCACGTCGGGCCGGGTGTCCAGCGTGGTGAGCCCGAGCCGTAGGGCGGCGGCGCACAGGTCGGCGATCTCGGCGCCCGGGTCGGTCAGTTGGTACTCGTCGACGTGGGGCAGGCGGGCCCGGCTCCCGTCGGTGGCGTACAGATAGCCCGACCAGCGCGGGTTGCCCCACCTGATGTTCTCGACCCGGATGCCGTAGATCTCCGACCAGGTCCAGCCGCGGGTGCGGAGCGCTCCGCGTACGGTGACGCCGTCCGACGTGACGGACGTACGGGCCCTGAACTGCTCCAGCAGCACCCGGCCCGCGACGGTCAGCCAGGCCGCCACGGTCAGTGTTTCCCCGGTCGACGGGCCGAACGTCGTCATCATGTTCACCGACAAGGCGATGATCAGCGTCGCCGCGGCCAGCGTGCCGAGGAGCGCGGGGTGGATTCCGCGCCGTCTTCGGTACTCCCGCTCTATTCCGTTGCTCATCCGGTCGTTATAGCCCCCCTCAGTGAACGCCGGGTAAGAGGGGGTGCCGCGTGTACTGAGGGGGGAGTACGCGGCTGTTCGATGGACAGTACGGTGAGCGGGTCGTCACGCTGGGTGGATGGTGCACGGTGTGGAGTGGGCTGCGCAGGGGCCGGGTGGTGAGCCCGAGTCGTCGGACAGCATGCGGGCGTTCGGGGCGGTCGTCCAGGCGCTGCGGGAGCATGCGGGGTTGAGCCGGGAGGAGTTCGGGGCGCGGGTGCACTTGTCCAAACACTCGGTGGCTTCCATCGAGTTGGGGCGACGGCTGGCGGACCAGCGGTTCGTGGAACTGGCGGAGGAGGCGACGGGCAACACGGGGGCGGTACGGGGGGCGTTTCGGCATATGGCTCGGCAGCCGGGGTTGGCGGTTTGGTTCAGGACGTGGGCGAGGCTGGAGCAGGAGGCGGTGTACCTCGCGACGTACGAGTGCCGGTTGGCTCCTGGGTTGTTGCAGTCCGAGGGGTACGCGCGGGCGGTGTTCGGCAATCGGCTTCCCCCGCTGTCGGACGAGCAGCTGGAGGCGCAGGTCGCGGCACGCATGGAGCGGCAGCGCATGTTCTGGGAGCGCCCCAACACCTCGTTCAGCTTTGTGATGGACGAGCATGTCGTCCGGCGCCGGTTGGGGGGTGCCGACGTCTTGCGGGGGCTCCTCGATCACCTGTTGGAGTGTGCGCGACTCCGCAACGTGGAGATTCAGATCGTTCCGCTGGAGTGCGAGGCGCACGCGGGTCTGGACGGCCCGCTGGCGCTGCTGGAAACCCCGGACGGGCAGCATCTCGCCTATGCGGAGGGCCAGAAGACCGGGCGGCTGGTCGTCGACGCAAAAGAGGCCGCCGTACTGCACCGTCGGTATGCGACACTCCGCGCACAGGCCCTCACTCCGCTGGACTCCGTGGGCCTGCTGGAGCGGATCAGAGGAGCGCTATGAGCACCACCGAACTGGCCTGGTTCAAGTCCAGTCACAGCGGTACCGAGGGCGACAACTGCGTTGAAGTTGCCCTGGAATGGCGCAAGTCCACGTACAGCGGCACCGCGGGCGACAACTGCATAGAAGTCGCCCCCACCCCCGCCACCATCCACATCCGCGACTCCAAAGACATCACCCGCCCCCACCTCGGCCTCGGCCCCGCCGCCTGGGCCGCGTTCGTCGCGCACGCGGCCCAGGCGGACTGAACCTCAGCTCTCCACGGCCCTGACCTCCGTCTCGCAGTGCAGGCGGCGGTCCGGGCCCACCTCGCGGACGGGACCCGGCAGCGTCAGCCTCACCGCGTGGCGGATGTCCGCGCTCGACGCGCCCAAGCGCAGTTCCAGCGCGCCCGGTTCGACCACGCGGCGCCCCGCGCGGTCCGTGAAGCACGAGACGTCGGGGTGGAAGCGGAACCGCACGCGGGAGGCACCCCCGGGTGCCAACTCCAGCCGCTGGTAGGCGATCAGGCGCAGGTCGGGGCGGGTCACCGAGGCAACCGGGTCGTGCAGGTACAGCTGGACGACCTCCGCGCCCGCCCTGTCACCCGTGTTGCGGACCGTCACCGACACGTCGTGCCCCTCATCCCCCGCACCCTCGTCCGCGAAGTCCGTCCAGGCGAACGTCGTGTACGCGCGGCCGTGCCCGAAGGGATACAGCGGCGTCGGGTCGAGGTTGCTCGCCCCGCCGGCCAGGCCGAGCGGCGGCTGGAGGTACGTCCACGGCTGGCCCCCGGGGCGGTTCGGAACGCTCACCGGGAGGCGGCCGGAGGGGGAGACACGGCCCGACAGGACGCCCGCGACCGCCGGCCCGCCCTCCTCCCCGGGGAAGAACGCCTGGACCACGCCCGCCAGCCGCTCGTGCCAGCGCCCCAGCGCGTAGGGGCGCCCGGTGAGCAGCAGCGCCACCACCGGCGTACCCGTGGCGATCAGCGCGTCCAGCAGGTCGGCCTGGACCCCCGGCAGCCGGAGGTCCTCCGCGTCGCAGCCCTCACCGGAGGTGCCCCGGCCGAAAAGGCCCGCCCGGTCGCCGAGCACCGCGACGCAGACATCCGCCTCGGAGGCCCGGGCGACCGCCTCGGGGAAGCCGCCGGTGTCGTCGCCGTCCACGTCGCTGCCCGCCGCGTACGTGATCTTCGCGTCGGGGAGTTCCGTGCGCAGGGACTCCAGGACCGTGGGGATCGCGATGCCCAGGGGGGTGCCGGGGTGGGCGGGGAGGACGTGGGAGGGGAAGGAGTAGCAGCCGAGCATGGCCAGGGGGTCGTCGGCGCGGGGGCCCACGACCGCGATCCGGATGTCCGGCGCCAGCGGCAGGACGCCGTCCGGGTTGTCGAGGAGGACCACCGACTCCTCGGCCAGCCGGCGGGCCAGGGCGCGGTTCGCCGTGGAGTCGAGGTCGATCCGTTCGGGGTCGGCGGCGGGCGCCTCCGGGGACCAGTCCTCGTCCAGCAGGCCCAGCTCGCACTTCTGGAGCAGGACCCGGCGGGCGGCGCGGTCGACCAGCGACTCGGGGATCTCGCCCGCGCGGACCGCCTCCACGAGCGGCTCGCCGTAGCAGCGCAGGGTGGGCAGCTCGACGTCGATGCCGGCGGCCAGCGCCGCGTGCCCCGCCTCCGCGCGGTTTCCGGCCACCCGGTGGTTGGTCTCCAGGAAGCCCACGCCGAAGTAGTCGGAGACGACCGTGCCGGTGAAGCCCCAGGCGTCGCGCAGGAGTTCGGTCAGCAGCCCCGGGTCGGCCGAGACCGGGACGCCGTCCGTCTCCGTGTACGCCGCCATCACCGAGCGGGCGCCGCCCTCGCGCAGGGCCATCTCGAAGGGCGGCAGGGTCACGTCCGCGAACTCCCGCACCCCGGCCCGTACGGGCGCGTGGTTGCGGGCGCCGACGGACGCCGCGTACCCGGCGAAGTGCTTCAGCGTGGCCACGATCCCGGCCGACTCCAGGCCGCGTACGTACGCCGTGCCGACCGTGGCCACCAGATACGGGTCCTCGCCGATCGTCTCCTCGACCCGCCCCCAGCGCGGGTCGCGGACCACGTCAAGGACGGGGGACAGGCCCTGGTGGACGCCGACGGAGGCCAGGTCGCGGCCGATGTGCCGGGCCATCTCCTCCACCAGCGGCGGGTCGAAGGTCGCGCCCCAGGCCAGCGGGACCGGGTAGGCGGTCGCGCGCCAGGCGGTGAAACCGGCCAGGCACTCCTCGTGCGCGACGGCCGGGATGCCGAAGCGGCCCGCGGCCATGATGCGGCGCTGGGCGCGGGCGAGGGCCCGCGCGCCGGCCGCCGGGTCGACGGGCGCCGTGCCGAAGGCGCGGGTGAGCTGGCCGAGGCCCCGGGTGATCAGCTCGTCGTAGTCGAACGTCTCCGACATGTGCTGCTCGTCGGGGGCGATGTCCTCGCCGTTCGCATCGCTCTTCACCCACACGCCGTACAACTGCGCGGCCTTCTCCTCCAGCGTCATGCGGGAGAGCAGGTCCGCGACCCGGGCCGCTGCGGGGAGGGCCGGGTCACGCCAAGGGGTGGTCATGGAACTCCTTCGGGGGTCGGCGAGTTGCGGAGGGTCGCGGGTGCCGGAGCCGGTGGGTCACTTGCCGCCGACGCCCATCAACCCGCCCACCAGCGCCCGTCGTGCCACCAGGTACACGGCGAAGATCGGGATGCCGGACAGGACGACCGAGGCGAGCACGGCGGGGATGTTGACGCCGAACTGACTGACGTAGTTGAACAGCCCGAGCGTGAGGACCCGGGGGCCGTCCGACTGGGTGAAGATCAGCGGGAAGAGGAAGCCGTTCCAGGCCTGGAGCGCCGAGAAGATGACGACCGTGCTGATGCCGCCCTTGGCGAGCGGGATCGTCAGCTGGAAGAGCATCCGCAGCGGGGACGCCCCGTCCAGGGCCATCGCCTCGTACAGGTCCTCGGAGACGTCCCGGAGGGTGCCCACCAAAACCAGGACCGAGACCGGCATCGCGAAGGCCGCCGTCGGGAGGATGACGGCCGGCAGGGTGTCGTAGAGATCGAGCTTGGCGATGAGCAGATACAACGGCACGACCACCGCCTGCGCCGGGATCGCCACGCCCAGCAGGAAGAGGCGGAACGCCGCGTTCGACCAGCGGTCGCGGGTGCGGACGGCGACGTACGCGAGCGGGATGGACAGCGCCAGGACGATGCCCACCACCGACACCGCGACGATCGCCGTGTTGCTCAACAGGTGGCCGAAGCCGCTGGTCAGGACCGTGTTGTAGTTGTCGAGGGTCGGGTCCGTCGGCGGCTTGAGGGGGTTGCCCGTCAATGCCTTGTCCGCGCCGGTGAGGGACGCCGACAGCATCGCGTAGATCGGGATCAGGACGATGACCAGCCAGACGAAGGCGCCCAGGCCCGCCACCGGGTTGGCGCGCCGCGTCCAGTGCCTGCGGCGACGGGGGGAGTGCGGCACCGGGCTTCCGTCCGGCTGCCGGGTCCTCGTGGGGCGCGCCAGTGTGTCGTGTGACATCCGTGCCGTCACATCCCTTCGCGGGTGCTGCGCATGGCGCCGAAGCCGGTCAGCCGGACCAGGACCAGGGAGAGGCCCGTCGCGGCGATGACCAGGAAGGACGCGATGGCGCTGGCGTAGCCGAAGTCGTACGTCTTGAAGCCCGCCTCGTACATCAGGTACGGCAGGATCGCGGTGTCCGTGCCGGGGCCGCCCTTGGTGAGGATCAGGACCGTCTCGAAGTACGTCAGGGAGCCGACGACCATCAGGACCGTGGACGTGGTGATCGTGTGCCGCAGCTGCGGGAGCGTGATCGAGAAGAACTGGCGGTAGCGGCCGGCGCCGTCGATGGCCGCCGCCTGGTAGAGGACCTCGGGGATCTGGCGGGCCCCGCCCTGGTAGATCAGGGTGTGGAAGGGGATGAACTGCCAGCCGCCGACGAAGACGATCGCGAGGAACGCGCCGCTCTGCGAGCCCAGGGTGTCCTGCTGGATGATGCCGAAGTTCGGGTCGAGCAGGGCGTAGAACAGGATCGCGATGGCGGTGGAGGAGAGCAGGAACGGGACGAAGAAGACCGCGGAGAGGATCGCGCGGTTGCGCTGCCGGCCCGCCGCCCAGACGCCGAGGAGGAGGGCGACGACCGTCTGGAAGGCCCAGCTGGCGACGGTCAGGACGACCGTCAGCCACAGGGACTGCGTCATCCGGGGGTCGTCGAGGAGCTTCTTCCAGTTGTCCAGGCCCACCGGCCGCGGGTCGCCCAGCCCGTCCCAGCTGGTGAAGGAGAGATAGAGGGCGAGCGCCATCGGGACGACCGCGAAGAAGGTGAAGAAGAGAACACCGGGCAGGGCCCAGACGGCGTGCGGGCGGCCGGTGCGGGCCGTCCGGCGGCCCGCGCGGTGCTCCCGTCCCTCGCCCGCCGGCGGGGCCTTCTCGACCGTGACGGTCACTTCAGCCCCTTGCAGGCCGTCACGAAGTCGTCCGGCGAGGACTGGCCGGCGAACAGCTTGCCTATCTCCGTGTGCATCTTGGTGCCGAGGCCGTCGCCGAGCGCCTGGTCCCAGGAGAGCGTGAAGGCCGGGGCCTTCTGCACCATGTCGTACTGGAACTTCGCGTACTCGGGGTTGGGCGAGGAGGCGAGCAGCTCGGCCGCGTTCGAGGTGGTCGGCACGTCACCGTTGTCGATCAGCGCCTGCGCGTACGCCTTCGACGCGCAGTCCTTGAGGAAGCCGACCGCGAGGTCCTTGTTCTTCGTACGGGCGTTGATCGACCAGTAGTTGGTGGGGTTGCCGACGACGTTGCGGACGTCACCGGTGCCGCCCTCGACGGTCGGGAAGGCGGCCCAGCCCAGGTTGCTCCTGGCGAAGTCCGGGAACTTGCCGAGTTGCGTGGAGTACTCCCAGGAACCCATCAGGTGCATGGCCGCCTTGCCGCGCGCGAAGACCGCGGGAGCGCCGCCGTTGACGTACGACACCGAGGTGAACTTGGAGCCGAAGGCGCCGTCGTCGATCAGCTCCTTGACCAGTTCGGCGGCCTTGAGGACGGCCGGGTCGCCCCAGCCGTCGGCGTCGCCGTCCTGGATGCGCTTGAAGACCTCGGGGCCGCCGATCCGGTCGACCAGGTACTCCAGCCACATCAGCTCGGGCCAGACGTCGGAGCCGCCGAGCGCGAAGGGGGTGATCTTCGCCTTCTTCAGCTTGGCGTTGATGTCGAGGAGCTGGTCCCAGGTGGTGGGCGGCTGGAGCTTGTGCTCGGTGAAGACGGACTTGTTGTAGAACAGGATCACCGGCTGCATGCCGCGCATCGGGATGCCGTAGTGGCGGCCCCCCAGGTCACCGGCCGCGAGGACCGAGGGCAGGAAGCCGTCCTTGAGGACCGGGTCGCCCTCGATGATGTCGGTGAGGTCGACGAGCTTGTCCGCCTCCTCGTACGGCTTGATGGAGCCGCCGCCCCAGTTGAAGAAGATGTCCGGGGCGCTCGGGGAGCCCATGGCCGTGCGGAGCTTGGGGGAGTAGTCGGAGCCGGGGACCTTCTGGAGCTTGATCGTGCCGCCGGCCTTCTTTGCCGCGGCCGACTTGTTGAACCGGTCGACGCCCGCCTGCTGGACCTTCACCGCGTCGTCGCCGTACACGAACGCGGTGAGCGTCTTGCCGTCCCCGCCGCCCGAGCCGCCGCCGGAGCCGCAGGCGGTGAGACCGGCGCCGAGGCCGGCGGTGAGCAGCGAGGCGGACCCCGCGCCGAGGAACCAGCGCCTGCTGTACGGCCGCCCGCCCGCGCCGCTGCCGGTGGACCGGCCCGCGGTCGTCCCGGTGGACTGGCCTCTGCTCGACTCCATGAGAGCACCCTTCGCGAATGTCCGGACGTGCGAATGTTTCGGATGACACTTCGAATGTTCCGGGAACGTATGGCCGTCGAAAGGGTTCGTCAAGGGGTCGCGCAGAGATACGATCCGGCACATGAAGCCCGCGAAGCCCGAGGAAATCCAGACAAGAGCGCGTGCGTCGCACCCCACGCAGACCGCGACGCTCGCCGAGATCGCCCGCCAGGCCGGCGTGTCGGCTCCGACTGTTTCGAAGGTGCTCAACGGCCGCGCGGACGTCGCGCCCGCCACACGCACCCGCGTCGAGGAACTGCTGCGCGAGTACGGATACCGCCGCCGGCGCGCCGAGGCGACCCGCTCCCCCCTCGTCGACCTGGTCTTCCACGAACTGGAGAGCGCCTGGGCCATGGAGGTCATCCGGGGCGTGGAGAACGTCGCCCGGCAGGAGGGGCTGAGCGTCGTCCTCTCCGAGAGCGCGGGGCGGCTCACCCCCGGCCGCACCTGGGCCGACCAGGTCGCCGCGCGCCGCCCGCACGGCGTCGTCCTGGTCCTGTCCGGGCTCGACGAGTCCCAGCGCGCGCTGCTGCACAGCCGCTCCATCCCGTTCGTGGTGATGGACCCGGCGGGCGACCCCGGCGACGACGTGCCCTCGATCGGCGCGACCAACTGGCAGGGCGGGCTCGCCGCGACCCGCCATCTGATCGAACTCGGCCACCGGCGCATCGGCGCCATCAGCGGGCCCTCGCGGATGATGTGCAGCCGCGCCCGGGTCGACGGCTACCGGGCCGCGCTGGAGACCGCCGGGCTGCCGGTCGCCCCCGACCTGATCAAGGCCGGGGACTTCCACCACGAGACCGGCTACCGGCTGGGGCTGGAACTGCTGCGCCGGCCGGACCGCCCGACCGCCGTCTTCGCCGGCAACGACCTCCAGGCCCTCGGCCTCTACGAGGCGGCCCGCGAACTGGGCCTGCGCGTCCCGGAGGACCTCAGCGTCGTCGGCTTCGACGACCTGCCGGTGGCCCGCTGGGTGGGCCCGCCGCTGACGACCGTGCGCCAGCCCCTGATGGAGATGGCCGAGGCGGCGGCCCGACTGGTCCTCGACCTCGGCCGCCAGGAGGGTTCGTCGGCGGCGACCCGGGTCGAACTGGCGACGAGCCTGGTGGTCCGCGCCAGCACGGGAGCCCCGCCGGCCCTCTAGGCGGGGAACTGCGCGACGAGCCACGGCGCACGGGTCGGGCGGCCATCAACCGATCCCGGCACACGCGTGTCCGGAAGTTGATGTATTGACGACTGAGACATCCCCCTCCACACTCCTCCGCAGTCAATCGGTTGCACCACCGAAACTTTCGGAGGCACCCGCAATGAGACCCTCCCTGAGCAGCCTGCTCACCGGCGTGGCCACCGTCGCCGCCCTGCTGCTCGCGGCCCCCACCGCCCACGCCGCCGACCCGCCCCTGCGCGACCTCGCCACCGCCAAGGGCAAGGCCCTCGGCACGGCGGTGACCGGCTCGAAACTCACCGGCACCTACGGCGACATCGCGGGCCGCGAGTTCAACTGGCTCACCCCCGGCAACGCCATGAAATGGGGCTCGGTCGAGCCCACCCGGGGCACCTTCAACTGGACCGAGGCCGACCAGATCGTCGACTTCGCCGAGGCCCACGACCAGGACGTACGCGGCCACACCCTGGTCTGGCACAGCCAGAACCCGAGCTGGCTGACCAACGGCACCTGGACGCCCGCCCAGCTCAGCACCCTCATGAAGGACCACATCGCACTCGAAGTCGGCCGCTACAAGGGCCGGCTGGCCGCCTGGGACGTGGTGAACGAACCCTTCAACGAGGACGGCACCTACCGCCAGACGCTCTGGTACGACGGCCTCGGCGCCGACTACATCGCCCAGGCCCTGACCGCCGCCCGCGCCGCCGACCCGGCCGCCAAGCTCTACATCAACGACTACAACGTCGAGGGCGTCAACGCGAAGAGCACCGCCCTGTACAACCTGGTCAGGGACCTGAAGGCGCGCGGCGTCCCGATCGACGGAGTGGGGTTGCAGGCCCACCTGATCCTCGGTCAGGTCCCCGCGACGCTCCAGCAGAACATCCAGCGCTTCGCCGACCTGGGCGTGGACGTCGCCATCACCGAACTCGACATCCGTATGCAACTGCCGCCCACAGCGGCCAAGTTGGCGCAGCAGCGCACCGAGTACGACGCCGTCGTGAAGGCCTGCGTCGCCGTGACCCGCTGCACCGGCGTGACGGTCTGGGGCTTCACCGACTCCGACTCCTGGATCCCGGACACGTTCCCCGGCCAGGGCGCGGCGACGCCGTACGACGAGAACTACGTGCCGAAACCCGCGTACTACGGCATCGCCACCGGCCTCGGCGGGACGGGCACGACACCCCCGCCGACGACGGACGGCTGCGCGGCCTCGTACAGCGTCGCGAACCAGTGGAACACCGGCTTCACCGGCAACGTGACCATCAGCTGCGCACCCGGCTCCTCGCTCTCCTCCTGGCGGGTCGCCTGGACCTTCGGGGCGGGACAGCAGGTCGGCCAGGCCTGGAACGCGAGCTGCGCACAGACCGGCACGGCGGTCAGCTGCTCCAACGTCTCCTGGAACGGGAGCGTGCCGAGCGGCGGATCGGTGACCTTCGGCTTCAACGGGACCTGGAGCGGGAGCAACCCGGTGCCCACGGTGACGCTGGGCTGAGAGTGGCTGAAGAAGACCGCCGAAGACGGCAGAGGGCTGAGAAGTCTGAGAATTTCCGAAGGAAAGGCGGCATGTGGTTCTGCCCGTAACAATTCGGACGTAAGTTCCTGTGTGTGAAGGGTGAAGAAAGCGCGTTCGGGGACGGCATCGGGGACCCGGGCGGGCGGCGCCGTCGGCTGAGGATCGCCGGGTGTCTGCTCGCCGGGGTCCTCGTGGTCGGTGCGGGCGGGGCGGGTTGGGCGTTCTGGCGGCTGAACCACAACATCGAGAGCGTCGACATCGACGCCGCCCTCGGCGACAACCGCCCCGCGAAGATCCGTTCCTCCCCGGAGCCGTCCACGCCGGATCCGTCCGCGCCGGATCCGTCCGCGTCGGCCACCGCCGAGGCCCTGCCGAGCGGCGCCCTGAACATCCTCGTCCTCGGCTCCGACTCCCGCAGCGGCAAGGAGAACGCGAAACTCGGCGGCGGCGACGAGGGCGCGGGGGCCCGCTCGGACACGGCGATGGTCGTCCACATCGACGAGGGCCGCACCGGGGCGACGGTCGTCAGCATCCCCCGCGACACCCTGGTCACCCGCCCGTCCTGCCCGCTGGAGTCGGGCGGTTCGACGGCGGTGGCGTACAACGTGATGTTCAACAGCGCGTACGCGGTCGGCGGCCCGGTCTGCGCGGTCAAGACCGTCGAGTCGATGACGGACGTCCGCATGGACCACTACATCGAGATCGACTTCTCCGGCTTCGCCAAGCTCGTCGACGCGCTCGGCGGCGTCACGGTCACCACGGACGAGGACATCGACGACGAGGACAGCCATCTGAGCCTGCGGGCCGGCACCCACCACCTGGACGGCGAGCAGGCCCTCGCCCTGGCCCGCACCCGGCACGGCATCGGCGACGGCAGCGACCTCGGCCGCATCGGCCTCCAGCAGAAACTGGTCAAGGCCCTCCTGGACCAGATCTCCTCGACCGACCTGCTGACCAACCCCGCCCGGCTCTACCGTGCCGCCGACGCGATCACCGGAAGCCTGACGACGGACACCGGCCTGGACTCCCTCACCGAACTGACCGGGCTGGGCGAGAGCGTGCGGGGTCTGTCCTCCGCCGCCACGCGGACCGTGATGATGCCGGTGGTCACGGCCCCGTACGACAGGAACCGGGTGGTGGCCGACGAACCGGAGGCGAGCCGGCTGTGGGAGTCGCTGCGGTAGCGGCCGCGGCGGCAGGGCAGCGGGGCCGGCGGCCGGGAAAGTTTTTTGAAGAAGTTCGTCGGCCGTGTCGATCCGGGGTGCGGCCGTTCGACGCATGGGTGAGAGTCGGGGACAGGCCCCGCCCGCCGATGCCGTAGGAGTCACCATGCCGCGCTATCTGTCGCTCGTTCAGATCGACGAGAAGACCGCCCCCGCCGAGGGCCCCAGCCCCGAGCTGATGCAGCGGATGGGCGAGCTGCTGGAGGAGATCACCAAGGCGGGGGTCATGCTCGACACCGCCGGACTGACGCCGACCGCGCAGGGGACGCGGGTGCGCTGGGAGGGCGGGAAGATCTCCGTGACGGACGGGCCGTTCACCGAGTCCAAGGAGGTCGTCGGCGGCTACGCGCTGATGCAGTGCAAGGACATGGCCGAGGCGATCGAGTGGACCAAGCGGTTCCTGAAGGTGCACGAGGAGCACTGGACCGTCACGTGCGAGGTGCGGGAGATCATGGAGGGCTGAGCCCGCCTGGCGAGGCCCGCCTGGCGAGGCCGCTTTCCGGGCGTCGGAGCCGTCGTGTCTGATGGTGGGCTGTGACCTCACAGCCCACCACAGACCTGGACACGGCCGTCGAGACCGTCTTCCGGATCGAGTCGCCCAGAGTCATCGCCGGTGTCGCACGGATCGTGCGGGACGTCGGGATCGCGGAGGAACTGGCGCAGGACGCGCTGGTCGCCGCGCTGGAGCAGTGGCCGAGGGACGGGGTCCCGGACAACCCGGGGGCCTGGCTCATGACGACCGCCAGGCACCGGGCGATCGACCTCGTGCGCCGCCGGGAGCGGTACGCGCGCAAGCTCGCCGAGGTGGGGCGGGACCTGGAGGCGGCGGGACCGTACCTCGACCAGCCGTCCGACCCGGACGACATCGACGACGACCTGCTCCGCCTGGTCTTCACCGCCTGCCACCCGGTGCTGTCCGCCGAGGCCCGCATCGCCCTCACCCTGCGCCTGCTCGGCGGCCTGACCACCACCGAGATCGCCCGCGCCTTCCTGACCCCCGAGCCGACGATCGCCCAGCGCATCGTCCGCGCCAAGCGCACGCTGGCCACGAAGAACGTCGCCTTCGAGGTGCCCTACGGCCCCGACCGCGAGGCCCGCCTCGACTCCGTCCTCGAAGTCATCTACCTGATCTTCAACGAGGGGTACGCGGCCACCGCAGGCGACGACCTGCTGCGCCCCGCGCTCTGCGAGGACGCCCTGCGACTGGCCCGCGTCCTGGCCCAGTTGATGCCCGAGGAGCCCGAGGTGCACGGCCTGATGGCCCTGCTGGAGCTACAGGAGTCGCGGGCGGCCGGCCGTACGGGGCCCGCCGGGGAGCCGGTCCTGTTGCGGGACCAGGACCGCCGCCGCTGGAACCGCCTGCTCATCGCCCGGGGCTTCACCGCCCTCGGCCGCGCCACGGCCGCCGCGCACGGCGCCCCGGGCCCGTACGCCCTCCAGGCGGCCATCGCCGCGTGCCACGCCCAGGCGTACACCTACGAGGAGACGGACTGGCCGAGGATCGCCACCCTGTACGGCCTGCTGGCGGCCCGCGCCCCGTCCCCCGTGGTCGAACTGAACCGCGCGGTCGCCGTCTCCATGGCCGAGGGCCCCGCCCCCGCCCTGGAGATCGTCGACGCCCTCGCCACCGAACCGGCGCTGCGCGACTACCACTTGCTCCCCAGCGTCCGCGGCGACCTCCTCCACCGCCTGGGCCGCACGGAGGAGGCCCGCGCGGAGTTCCTACGCGCGGCCGACCTGACCCGCAACGAGCGCGAGCGAGCGCTGATGCTGGCGCGTGCGCAGGGGGAGTGAAGGGGCGGACGGAAAGGCGCCATTGCGAGGCGGGTGAGGGCGGCCGGGAGGCATGGGGACGAGCAGGGTGACCGCGTGGCCGGTGACGGCGGTGGGCGGACGGGTGCCGACCGCTCCTTGCGGCACTGCCGCATTCCTGGGCCTGCCGGGACCCCTGGCGGAGTCGGCACCCCGCGCGGAGTCGGCACCCCGCGCGGAGCCGGCACGGCCCGCGCCGCCGGGCCCCTACGCCGGGTGGCCGATCAGCATCGTCGGGGCTCCGGCTACGCGGGTCAGGAAGACCGTCGCCGCGTTGCGGCCCTGGGGCTTGACCTTCTTGCGCAGTTCCTCCGGCTCCACGGCCGAACCGCGTTTCTTCACGGTGAGGATGCCGACCTCGCGCTCCCGCAGCAGGGCCTTCAGCTTCTTCACGTTGAAGGGCAGCTGGTCGGTGATCTCGTACGCCGCCGCGTACGGGGTGACGTGGTGCTCGTCGGCGGTGACGTAGGCGATCGTGGGGTCGATCAGCCCGCCCGCCAGTTCCTCGGCGACCTCGGCGACCAGATGCGCGCGGATCACGGCGCCGTCCGGCTCGTACAGGTACCGGCCCACCGGACGGACCGGGGGGTCCGGCAGCATCGTGTCGGGCGTGGCCCGCACCCCCGCCCCGGCGGGCAGCAGCATCGCCCGCCGCGCCCCCGGCGTCCCGTTCGCGCGGAACCAGAGCACGGCCTCCTTCACGTCCCCGCCGTCCGAGATCCACTCGGCCTCGGCCTCCGGCGGGATCGCCTCGTGCGGGATGCCGGGCGCGATCTTCAGCGCCCCCAGCGGGGCCTTCAGCGCGGCCGACACGGCCCAGGACAGGGGCGGGGAGTAGGCCTCCGGGTCGAAGATCCGGCCGCGCTTGGAGGAGCGCCGGGCGGGGTCGACGAACACGGCGTCGTACCCGGCCGTGTCCACCTCCGTCACATCCGCCTCGCGCACCTCGATCAGTTCGGCGAGCCCGAGCGCGTCGGCGTTGGCGCGGGCCACCGCCACGGTCAGCGGGTCGCGGTCCACGGCCAGCACCCGGATCCCGGCCCGCGCGAACGCGATCGCGTCCCCGCCGATCCCGCAGCACAGATCGGCGACCGACCCCACGCCCAGCGCCCCGAAACACTCGGCCCGGTACGTCGCCACGCTCGCCCTTGTCGACTGCTCGACCCCGTTCGGCGTGAAGAACATCCGCCCCGCGTCCGCCGCGCCGAACTTCGCCACCGCCCGCTGCCGCAGCCGGGCCTGCGCCAGCGCAGCCGAGACCAGTTCCGCCGGGTGGTCGCGGCGCAGCCGGGTCGCCACGGCCAGCTCCCGCGCCGGCTCGGTGTCGCGCACCTCGTCGAGGAGGGCGCGGCCCTCGGGGGTGAGGAGGGGGGTGAGGAAGGTGGCGGGGTCCAGGTCGTTCACCGGGCCATTGTCGGTCAGGGGGGCGGGGCGGAGGCCAGGGGGAGGGGTGTGGGCCAGTCGGTGGATGGTCGGCGGACGGCGGCGGTGTCGGGGTGGTGGAGGCGGGCGGCCCTGCGAGGATGCGGCGCCATGCGATTCGTACGACAAAATGATCTAAACCGTGTCATCTGGGTGACCCTCCGGAGCCGTAGGGGGAGTCGCCGGGGGCGTCGCGGGAGTCGCGGGGGGAGCGGTGGCGTCCTGGGTGTCGTCGCCGTGCTCGCCGCGGCGGCCGTCGCGTCCGGGTGCGCCGGAGGCGGTGTCGAGGAGGCCGCGGAGCGGGGCTCCTCCGGGCAGCGGGGCGCCGCCGAGGCCGGGGCGGCCGCCGGGACCGCCGAACCCGCCCACGGCCAGCAGCGCGGGCGGCACGGGCGGCGTGGCGCGCCCGAGCAGGGCGGTCGGCGGCAGCCCGACGCGCCCGCCGCCCGCGCCCTCGACGCGTACGCCGGGAAAGTGCGCCGCGCGCACGCCGCGCGGGTCGCCGCCGCGAAGCGCTGGGGGCTCGCGAAGGTGCCACTGAGCGCGCCCGCGCCGCCGGTCGAGAAGCCGGAACTCACCACCCGCAAGGGATTCGAGGTCGACGGCCATGCCGAGGACGGCCTCCCCCCGGTCTTCACCACCGTCCCCACCCGTCACAAGGTCGTCTTCCTCACCATCGACGACGGCGCCGAGAAGGACCCCGCGTTCCTGCGGATGATGACCGACCTGCGGATCCCGTACACCGCCTTCCTCAGCGACTACCTGATCAAGGAGGACTACGGCTACTTCGAGCGGATGCGGGACCGTGGCGCCGCCCTCCACAACCACACCCTCCACCACCGCCATCTGCCCGCGCTCTCCTACGCCGCCCAGAAGCGCGAGATCTGCGGGATGCAGGACGTGATCGAGAAGCGGTACGGGACCCGGCCGACCCTCTTCCGGCCGCCCTACGGCAGCTACGACCGGGACACCCTCCGGGCCGCCGAGAGCTGCGGCGTCGAGGCCGTCCCCCTCTGGAACGAGGAGGTCTTCGTCGACCGCTGGGACTACCGCGAGTCGGACCGCGCACTCCGGCCCGGCGACATCGTCCTCAGCCACTTCCGGGGCACGTCCGACTGGAAGGGCACCATGCCGGACATGATCCGCCGCTTCCTGAACCTGGTCACCGCCGAGGGATACGCGGTGGCGAGGCTGGAGGACTACCTGTGAGGGCCGACGGGGAGGCCGGGCGAGGGCCACACCGAAGGACGCACCGGGGAGCACGCGTCCCACCGGCCCGCCCGCCGGCGGCCCGCACGCCAGTGCCCTCCAGGCCGACGGCCCGTACGCCTGCGGCCCGTACGCCTGCGGCCCGTACGCCAGTGGCCTGCCTGTCGGCGGCCCGTAGGTCGGCGGCCCGCACCCTGGTCGCCCTCACGGCCCTCGCCGCACTGCTCCTCACCGGCTGCGCGACCGCCCCCACCGCGACCGCCCCCACCACCCCCCACTCCGGCGTGCACGCCCCCGCGCGCCCCCACCCGCACGCCTCCGTGCCCCCGCACGCCTCCGTGCCCCCGCACGCCTCCGTGCCCCCGCACCGCCGCTGGGGCCTCCCCACCCCCCTCGCCCCCGCGCCCGTGCACCCCGATCGCCGCCCCCTGCCCCGCGCGGCCGGGGCGGGACCCCTGCCCGTCGTCGATCGTGTCCCCACCCGCGACAAGGTCGTCTTCCTGACGTACGACGACGGGGCCGAGCGGGACCCCCGGTTCGTCGACATGGTGCGGGAGCTGCGGCTGCCGGTGAGCATGTTCCTGACGGACAGCGTCGGGGGCCCGGGATACGGCCACTTCGCGCGGCTGCGGGCCGTCGGCGCGACCGTGCAGAACCACACGCTCGACCACACCGCCCTGCGCGGCCTGCCGTACGCCGGACAGCGCGCCGAGATCTGCGGCCAGCAGAACAAGCTCAGGCAGCGCTTCGGCGTCCGGCCGACCCTCTTCCGCCCGCCCTACGGCGTCTACGACACCACCACGCTCCGCGCCGCCGCCGACTGCGGCCTCTCCGCCCTCGTGCTGTGGCGCGCGGCCATGCAGATCCACGACCTCCGCTACGCCGTCGGCGACCGCCTCCGCCCGGGCGACATCGTCCTCGCCGGATTCCGGGGCCCGGACCAGCTGAAGGGCATCACACTCACGGAGATGACGAGCCGGCTGCTGCGCCGTGTCCAGGAGCAGGGACTGACGGTCGGCCGCCTGGAGGACTACCTCTGACGCCCCGCCGCAACCCGCTCGATTAGCAGTCCGCTTGACCGAGTGCTAATCGCGGTCATAGTCTCAGGTCTGGCACTCCCCCCTGGAGAGTGCCAACAACGCGACGGGCAGGTCCGGCACCCGCGACGACGGATCCACCTGGTCGCCACCTCAGACAGTCAACCCCGTGATCTCCGAAGGGGGAGGTCGGATCGTGACGACCACCAGCTCCAAGGTTGCCATCAAGCCGCTCGAGGACCGCATCGTGGTCCAGCCGCTCGACGCCGAGCAGACCACCGCCTCTGGCCTGGTCATCCCGGACACCGCGAAGGAGAAGCCCCAGGAGGGCGTCGTCCTCGCCGTGGGTCCGGGCCGCTTCGAGGACGGCCAGCGGCTGCCGCTCGACGTCTCCGTCGGCGACATCGTGCTGTACAGCAAGTACGGCGGCACCGAGGTGAAGTACAACGGCGAGGAGTACCTCGTCCTCTCGGCTCGCGACGTGCTCGCGATCGTCGAGAAGTAGTTCACCCGCTTCCTCACCGAAGCACCTTGCTTTTGAGCTGCGCCCTTGGCCCCCGCGACCACTAATCAGCCGGGCGTCGGGGGCGCAGTTCGTTTCACCCACGTTTCCGAGAGGGCTGAACCGCTCCCATGGCGAAGATCCTGAAGTTCGACGAGGACGCCCGTCGCGCCCTCGAGCGCGGCGTCAACAAGCTTGCCGACACGGTCAAGGTGACGATCGGCCCCAAGGGCCGCAACGTCGTCATCGACAAGAAGTTCGGCGCCCCCACCATCACCAACGACGGCGTGACCATCGCCCGCGAGGTCGAGGTCGAGGACCCGTACGAGAACCTCGGCGCCCAGCTGGTGAAGGAGGTGGCGACCAAGACCAACGACATCGCGGGTGACGGCACCACCACCGCCACCGTGCTCGCCCAGGCGCTGGTGCGCGAGGGCCTGAAGAACGTCGCCGCCGGTGCCTCCCCGGCCGCCCTGAAGAAGGGCATCGACGCCGCGGTCAAGGCCGTGTCCGAGGAGCTCCTCGCGACCGCCCGCCCGATCGACGAGAAGTCCGACATCGCCGCCGTCGCCGGTCTGTCCGCCCAGGACGCCCAGGTCGGCGAGCTCATCGCCGAGGCGATGGACAAGGTCGGCAAGGACGGTGTCATCACCGTCGAGGAGTCCAACACCTTCGGTCTGGAGCTGGACTTCACCGAGGGCATGGCCTTCGACAAGGGCTACCTGTCGCCGTACTTCGTCACGGACCAGGAGCGTATGGAGGCCGTCCTCGACGACCCGTACATCCTCATCCACCAGGGCAAGATCGGCGCCATCGCCGACCTGCTGCCGCTGCTGGAGAAGGTCATCCAGGCCAACGCCTCGAAGCCGCTGCTGATCATCGCCGAGGACGTCGAGGGCGAGGCCCTGTCGACCCTGGTCGTCAACAAGATCCGCGGCACCTTCAACGCGGTCGCCGTCAAGGCCCCCGGCTTCGGCGACCGCCGCAAGGCGATGCTCCAGGACATGGCGACGCTGACCGGCGCCGAGGTCATCTCCGAGGAGGTCGGCCTCAAGCTCGACCAGGTCGGTCTCGACGTGCTCGGCTCCGCCCGCCGCGTCACCGTCACCAAGGACGACACCACGATCGTCGACGGCGCCGGTGACTCCGGTGCCGTGCAGGGCCGCGTCGCCCAGATCAAGGCCGAGATCGAGAACACGGACTCCGACTGGGACCGCGAGAAGCTCCAGGAGCGCCTCGCGAAGCTGGCCGGCGGCGTCTGCGTCATCAAGGTCGGCGCCGCCACCGAGGTGGAGCTGAAGGAGAAGAAGCACCGTCTGGAGGACGCCATCTCCGCGACCCGCGCCGCGGTCGAGGAGGGCATCGTCTCCGGTGGTGGCTCCGCGCTCGTCCACGCCGTGAAGGTCCTGGAGGGCAACCTCGGCAAGACCGGCGACGAGGCCACGGGTGTCGCGGTCGTCCGCAAGGCCGCCGTCGAGCCGCTGCGCTGGATCGCCGAGAACGCCGGCCTGGAGGGCTACGTCATCACCTCCAAGGTCGCCGAGCTCGACAAGGGCCAGGGCTTCAACGCCGCCACCGGCGAGTACGGCGACCTGGTCAAGTCCGGCGTCATCGACCCGGTCAAGGTCACCCGCTCCGCCCTGGAGAACGCCGCCTCCATCGCCTCCCTCCTGCTCACGACCGAGACCCTGGTCGTCGAGAAGAAGGAAGAGGAGCCGGCCGACGCGGGCCACGGCCACGGTCACAGCCACTCCCACTGACGTACGACGTCGGTAAGCCGTAGGCGAAGGCCCGGCACCCCTGCGAGGGGTGCCGGGCCTCCCGCGTCACCACCCCCGCTGCCCCGGGCCGCGCCTCCAGGTGGCTGAGCCGGTCACTTCTCCAGGTCGTCGAGCGCGCCCAACTGCCCCATCAGACCGAGCCGGTCGTACTCCCACCAGCCCTCGGTGATCTTCCCGTCGGGAGCGCAGCGGTGAATGACCGTGCCCGTCATCCGGACCGACCGCCCCGTGGCCGCGATCCCGAGGAAGTCCCCCTTGTGGGTCGCCTCCCAGGTCCACCGGGTGCACACCCGGTCACCCTGCGCGATCTGGTCCTCCACGGTGAACGCGAAGTCGAAGCCGCGCCGCCACTCCTCACAGGTCCGCCGGAACGCGTCCATCCCGATGGCGTCGGGCTCCCCGGAGGGCACGTGATCGTGGTAGTCCTCCGCGAGCAGATCGTCCAGCGGCGGCAGTTCGCCCTTCGTGGCGATGGTCGTGAGGAACCGCCGGGCGGTGGCCGCGTACAACTGCTCGTCGCGCACCACGTCCAGATCCGTGAACGTGGGCATCTCCTCGCACAGCGCCACCATCTCCTGGAAGATCCGCTCCGTCTCCGGCAGCCCGGAGTTGCGCATCGCCTCCTCGTACGACGGGAACTCCACGATCTCCACGAAGTGCGACCCGTCCGAGCGGTCCTTCCCGATCACGCTGTGCGTCGCGGTCCGCTTACCCCTGGTCTGCTCCACCCAGGTGTCCATCAGCTGGTTCATCTCGTCGAACCGGCTGGTCCTGCAGTCGATGAGCTGCACGAATGTCATGACACACCGCCTCCCGACCCCCCTGGGTCCGGATGAACAGCTCCCATTGTCCCGCCGGGCCGCCGCGCTCACCCGCTGGACCGTTCCGGCGCCCCTACTGCGGCCCGTACTTCCGTCCCGTCTTCGAGCTGATCCCGCCCAGCAGCCCGCGCGGCACCACCTTCACCACGCCCATCAGGGCCTTGTACCGGGGGTCCGGGATCGAGACGGTCCGGCCCCGGGAGAGGTCGGCGAGGGCGGCGGTGACGAGCTTGTCGGCGTCGAGCCACATCCAGGAGGGGATGTTGTCGGTGCCCATGCCGGCCCGCTCGTGGAACTCGGTCCGGACGAAGCCGGGGCACAGGGCCATCAGCCGCACCCCGGTGCCTGCCAGATCGCGCGCGGCCCCCTGGGAGAACTGCACGACCCACGCCTTCGACGCCCCGTACGTGCCGCGTGGCACGAAGGCCGCGACCGAGGCCACGTTCACCACACCGCCCCGGCCGCGCTCGCGCATGCCCTCGGTGGCCGCGGAGGTGAGGCGCAGGACCGCCTCGCAGTGCACCTTGAGCATCCGCAGCTCGTCGGCCATGGAGACGTCGAGGTAACGGCCCTTGTTGCCGAAGCCGGCGTTGTTGACCAGCAGGTCGACCGGGTTCTTGCGGTCCGCCAGTCGCCGGGCCACCGACTCGATGCCGTCGTCCGTCGCGAGGTCCGCCGTCAGCACCTCCGCCTCGATGCCGTGCCGGTCGTGCAACTCGGTGGCCTGCTCCCGCAGCCGCTTGGTGTCACGCGCCACCAGCACCAGGTTGTGCCCGTCCGCCGCCAGCCGCCGCGCGAAGGCGGCACCGATCCCCGCGGTCGATCCCGTAATCAGAGCCGTTGTCATGGCGCAAGCGTAGTGACCGGGACTGTGCGGGTCCGCTTGCTCCACCGCACGTTCACCAGCGACTTCGCCGACGCCCCGGCGAACACCCGCACCCCCGTGGCACCTTCACCGGCACCCCGTCTCGCACCGGCCCCGTCACCCCTGCGCCGCCACGTACTTCCGCGCCACCTCCAGCACGCCGGATGCAGTGCCTCACCCGCCGCCAACAGCCGCGGCAGCAGCTCGTGTTCGGTCATCGTGGCGCGGAAGGTCAGGGCCCACGGTGATGTCGTGGTCCGGGCGGTGGACGATCTCGACCGGGGCGCCCGCACCGATCTCGCCCGGCCGGATCACCCGCAGATACGCGCCGGGCGCACCCTGGAACAGCTTGAGTCGCTCAGAGGCGGCTCGCGGCGACTCCCTCGTCCTTCGGGACGTGTGGCAGCGGGGCGCAGTCAATCGCCCCAGCGCGGCTTGCCGCACCGGACGCAGGGAACCACGTGGCAGCCAGTCACGCTCCACTTGCAATCGACCAATCGACGCCCTTCGGACCGAGTCGACAAGCTCGGTTCTTCGAGGGCCGAGAAGTTGACCGACAGAAGCTTCATACGGGTACGAGTACGCGGCCGTAGTCAAAGCGTCGACGCAATATGCGGCACTGCATCCAAGCCGCGCTTATGCTCGACCGTGTGATCGAGGCCCGCCATCTCCGTGTCCTGCGCGCCGTCGCCGCCACCGGTTCCTTCTCGGCGGCCGGACGTGAACTGGGCTGCACCCAGCCCGCCGTCAGCCAGCAGATGAAGGCGCTCGAATCCTCCGTCGGCACCCCGCTGCTGGTCCGCACCGGCCGCGAGATGCGGCTGACCCAGGCGGGCGAGGCGCTGGTGCGGCACGCGGCCGGCATCCTCGCCGGGCTCACCGCGGCCGAGGAGGAGGTCGCCGCCATCGCCGGGCTGCGCGCCGGCCGGGTCCGCCTGGTCTCCTTCCCCAGCGGCAGCTCCACCCTCGTGCCCACCGCGCTGGCGGCCCTGCGCGCCGCCCACCCCGGCACCCGGGTCTCCCTGGAGGAGGCCGAACCGCCGCGCTCGGTCGAGATGCTCCGCGCCGGCGACTGTGACATCGCGCTCGCCTTCCGCTACGAGGGCGCGGCCGGAGCCGAGAAGGGGGAGTGGGACGACCTGGTCGTGCGCCCCCTGCTCACGGACCGGCTCGTCGGGCTCGTCCCGCAGGGGCACCGGCTGGCCCGCGCGGGCTCCATCGGCATCGGGGAACTCGCCGACGAGTCCTGGATCGCCGGCTGCCCGCGCTGCCGGGGGCAGCTGGTGCGGGTCTGCGAGAGCGCGGGTTTCACACCCCGGATCGACTTCGCGACCGACGACTACCCGGCGGTGGTCGGTCTGGTGGGCGCGGGGCTGGGGGTCGCCGTGCTGCCGGAGCTGGCCGTCGAGTCCGTACGACCCAAGGGGGTGCGGACGGTGTCGGTCGAGCCGGTGGTGCACCGGGAGATCGTGGCGCTCACCCTGCCGGACCTGGCCCTGGTGCCCACGGTCGCGGCGACGCTGGACCGGTTGGCCGGAGCGGCCGCGCGTTAGCGCCTGGAGCACGGGCATCTGGTGCCCGGCACTGAAGAAACGTTCTTTCAGGTGTCCGAACCGGTCTCGTTGCCGGACGCGGACGCCGTCACCAGCCGGTGGCGCGCTCTGCCCATGAGCTCCTCGCGCTCGTCCTCGGTCAGCCCGCCCCACACGCCGTACGGCTCGCGCACCGCCAGGGCGTGGGCCGCGCACTGCGCGCGTACCGGGCATCGCATGCAGACCTCTTTGGCCGAGTTCTCACGAGCGCTCCGTGCCGCACCGCGTTCTCCTTCGGGATGGAAGAAGAGCGAGCTGTCGACGCCGCGGCAGGCCGCGAGGAGCTGCCAGTCCCACAGATCAGCGTTCGGTCCGGGAAGGCGGGAGAAATCTGCCATTGCGTGTCCCCTTGTTGCCGTTCTGGGAGGAGATGTTGCCCATGACCGTACATCGACTATCTAAGGAGATGAAAATATGACTCATTGCGAATCTAGCCTCAGACACCAATAAATGCGAACAAAAACGTCTGAATGGGGCATAGGTTGTGATGAAACGTTGAGGGTCCCTTGCGCATGTCTGCACCGTGTCCGCCCCCTCACGTAGAGTGCCGAAGGTGACCAGCCATCCCGTAACTCTTTCGAGTGACCGTCGTTGAGACGGGCGGAGGCGGTTGAAAGAACAAGCGCTCGGGCAGGCGTTCGTGTCCGCTCGTGAGTGTCGACCGCACAGGTGACGATTACGTACCAGCCTGGAGGCTCAAGGTGACGCGCATCAGCTGCGGAGGGCGGCCATGACATCCGTCCTCGTCTGCGACGACTCCCCGCTTGCCCGAGAGGCGCTGCGCCGCGCGGTGGCGACCGTGCCCGGCGTCGAGCGCGTGACCACGGCGGCCAACGGCGAGGAAGTCCTCCGCCGCTGGGGGGCCGACCGCTCGGACCTGATTCTGATGGACGTACGCATGCCCGGTCTGGGCGGCGTCGAGACCGTGCGGCGGCTGCTGTCCGCGGACCCCGGGGCGCGCATCATCATGCTCACCGTCGCCGAGGACCTGGACGGCGTGGCCCTCGCCGTCGCCGCCGGCGCGCGGGGCTATCTGCACAAGGACGCCTCCCGCGCTGAGCTGCGGGCCACGGTCACCCAGGCCCTGGCCGACCCGACCTGGCGGCTCGCCCCGCGCCGGCTGCGGTCCGCCGAGATGGGTGCCGCGCCGACGCTCACAGCCCGCGAGATCCAGGTCCTGGAGGGCATGAGTCACGGCCGCTCCAACGCCGAGATCGGCCGCGAGCTGTTCCTCTCCGAGGACACGGTCAAGACCCACGCCCGGCGCCTGTTCAAGAAGCTCGGCGCCTCGGACCGCGCGCACGCGGTGGCGCTCGGCTTCCGCTGGGGTCTGGTCCGCTGAATGGACCGTGCCGGGGGTGGCCCCCCACGAGGGAGGAGCCCCGCCTGCCGCACGGCGGGCGGGGGCGACGAGACGATCCGCCGGGTGCCCGCTGCTCGTTTCGCCGCGGATGCCGCATCCTTGAGGTGTGGAGTTCCTAGGGGAGCAGTCGAACGAGCGGGAGGGGAGGGCGCAGGAGATGAGTTCCGGCGCGCCTGCTCATAACGCTTCGGTGCACAACCATGGACGTGGCGCCACGGACCGGACGGCCGCAAGGCACCATGGACCGATGCGCGACGACGAGACGACAGTGATCGGTGCGCTCGTGCATCGCGCGGTCGACGGGGACGAGCAGGCCACGCACGATCTGCTCGCCCATGTCCACCCCTTGGCGCTGCGCTACTGCCGCACCCGGCTGTCCCGGCTGCCCGGTGACGCGCGGCACTTCGTGGAGGACCTGGCGCAGGAGGTCTGCGTCGCCGTCCTCCTCGCGCTGCCGCGCTACAAGGACACCGGCAGGCCGTTCGAGGCGTTCGTGTTCGCCATCGCCGGCCACAAGGTCGCCGACCTGCAGCGGGCCGCGATGCGTCACCCCGGGTCGACGGCCGTCCCCTCGGACGAGATGCCGGAGCGTCCCGACGACTCCCTCGGCCCCGAGGAGCGCGCCCTGCTCAGCAGCGACGCCGAGTGGGCCAAGAAGCTCCTGGCCAACCTCCCGGAGAACCAGCGGGAGCTGCTGCTGCTGAGGATCGCGGTGGGGCTCACGGCCGAGGAGACCGGACAGATGCTGGGGATGTCACCGGGCGCGGTCCGGGTGGCCCAGCACCGGGCGCTCAGCAGACTCCGGGCGCTGGCGGAGCAGTAGCCGCACCGGCCCACGGCTTCTCGGGGCGCCCCGCGTGAACACGCGGGGCGCTTTTTCCGTACGAACATACGAAGCCCGGCAGGACTTCGTACCGTGGAATGTGTGCCCCGCACTTCCCGTTAGCATGGACATCCGCACCGATCAAGGCCATTTGGGGAAGGTGTCATGACTGCAAACGTCGACGGAGTGCCCGATAAATTCGCGACGCTCGGGCTGACCTACGACGACGTGCTGCTGCTGCCCGGCGCGTCGGACATGGCACCCGACGAGATCGACACCGCCTCCTACGTCTCCAAGAACGTGCGGGTGAACATCCCGCTGCTCTCGGCCGCGATGGACAAGGTGACCGAGTCCCGCATGGCCATCGCCATGGCCCGGCAGGGCGGCGTCGGAGTGCTGCATCGGAACCTCTCCATCGAGGACCAGGCCAACCAGGTCGACCTGGTGAAGCGCTCCGAGTCCGGCATGGTCGCCGACCCGATCACCGTGCACCCCGACGCCACGCTCGCCGAGGCCGACGCGCTCTGCGCCAAGTTCCGCATCAGCGGCGTCCCGGTGACCGACGGCAACAAGAAGCTGCTCGGCATCGTCACCAACCGGGACATGGCCTTCGAGACCGACCGCACGCAGCGGGTCCGCGAGGTCATGACGCCGATGCCGCTGGTCACCGGCAAGGTCGGCATCTCCGGCGTCGAGGCCATGGAGCTGCTGCGCAAGCACAAGATCGAGAAGCTTCCGCTGGTCGACGACGCGGGCATCCTCAAGGGCCTCATCACCGTCAAGGACTTCGTCAAGGCCGAGAAGTACCCGCACGCGGCGAAGGACGGCGAGGGCCGCCTCCTCGTCGGCGCGGCCGTCGGTGTCGCCGGCGACGCCTTCGAGCGCGCCCAGGCCCTCATCGAGAACGGCGTCGACTTCATCGTCGTCGACACCGCCCACGGCCACTCCCGTCTGGTCGGCGACATGGTCGCCAAGATCAAGTCGAACTCCTCCGGCGTCGACGTCATCGGCGGCAACATCGCCACGCGTGACGGCGCCCAGGCCCTGATCGACGCCGGCGTGGACGGCATCAAGGTCGGCGTCGGCCCCGGCTCCATCTGTACGACCCGCGTCGTCGCCGGTATCGGCGTCCCGCAGGTCACCGCCATCTACGAGGCCTCCCTCGCCGCCAAGGAGGCCGGTATCCCGGTCATCGGCGACGGTGGCCTGCAGTACTCCGGCGACATCGCCAAGGCCCTGGTCGCGGGCGCCGACACCGTGATGCTCGGCTCGCTGCTCGCGGGCTGCGCCGAGTCGCCGGGCGAACTGCTGTTCATCAACGGCAAGCAGTTCAAGTCGTACCGGGGCATGGGTTCGCTCGGCGCGATGCAGTCGCGCGGCGACCGCAAGTCGTTCTCCAAGGACCGCTACTTCCAGGAGGGCGTCGCCTCCGACGAGCAGCTCGTCCCCGAGGGCATCGAGGGCCAGGTGCCTTACCGCGGCCCGCTCTCCTCGGTCGTCCACCAGCTGGTCGGCGGTCTGCGCCAGTCGATGTTCTACGTCGGCGGCCGCACCGTCCCGGACCTCCAGGCGAACGGCCGCTTCGTCCGGATCACCTCCGCGGGCCTCAAGGAGAGCCACCCGCACGACATCCAGATGACCGTCGAGGCGCCGAACTACAGCCGTAAGTAGACAGCGGACCTGGTGAGGGCGGCCTCGGTGTATCCGGGGCCGCCCTCGTCGTGCCCGTCGGCGATACTGGTAGACGCTGAACGCATCAGGGAAAGGCCACAGACGTGACTGAGATCGAGATCGGGCGCGGCAAGCGCGGCCGCCGGGCGTACGCCTTCGACGACATCGCCGTCGTCCCCAGCCGCCGTACGCGGGACCCGAAGGAGGTCTCGATCGCCTGGCAGATCGACGCCTACCGCTTCGAGCTGCCGTTCCTGGCCGCCCCCATGGACTCGGTCGTCTCCCCGGCCACCGCGATCCGCATCGGCGAGCTGGGCGGCCTCGGCGTCCTCAACCTCGAAGGTCTCTGGACCCGGTACGAGGACCCGCAGCCGCTGCTCGACGAGGTCACCGACCTGCCCGACGAGGCCGCGACCCGTCGCCTCCAGGAGATCTACGCCGCTCCCATCAAGGAGGAGCTGATCGGGCAGCGCATCAAGGAGGTGCGCGACTCGGGTGTCGTGACCGCCGCCGCGCTCTCGCCGCAGCGCACCGCCCAGTTCTCCAAGGCCGTCGTGGACGCGGGTGTCGACATCTTCGTGATCCGCGGTACGACCGTGTCGGCGGAGCACGTCTCCGGTTCGCACGAGCCGCTGAACCTGAAGCAGTTCATCTACGAGCTGGACGTCCCCGTGATCGTCGGCGGCTGCGCCACCTACACGGCCGCCCTGCACCTGATGCGGACCGGCGCGGCCGGTGTCCTCGTCGGCTTCGGCGGCGGCGCGGCCCACACCACGCGCAACGTGCTCGGCATCCGGGTCCCGATGGCCACGGCGGTCGCCGATGTCGCCGCCGCCCGCCGGGACTACATGGACGAGTCCGGCGGCCGGTACGTGCACGTCATCGCGGACGGCGGTGTCGGCTGGTCCGGTGACATCCCGAAGGCGATCGCCTGCGGCGCGGACGCCGTGATGATGGGCTCGCCGCTGGCCCGCGCGACGGACGCGCCCGGCAAGGGCAACCACTGGGGCATGGAGGCGGTGAACGAGGAGCTGCCGCGTGGCAAGAAGGTCGACCTCGGCACCGTGGGCACGATCGAGGAGGTCCTCACCGGGCCCTCGCACACGCCCGACGGCTCCATGAACCTCTTCGGTGCGCTGCGGCGGGCGATGGCCACCACCGGGTACAGCGAGCTGAAGGAGTTCCAGCGCGTCGAGGTGACGGTGGCGGATTCGACGCATATGCGGTGAGCTGACGCGGCGCTCGGCTTGAGCGGGGCTTGGGGCTCGGTTGCCTGAGGGCGACCGGGCCCTTTTGCGTGCCCAAGTGGGCTGGCGGGGGCGTGAGTTGTGGGGGTGGGGGCGCGTGGTGGTGCTCGGGGCGAATGTGGGCCGAACGGGCGTAGCCGGGCGATAGCGTTCGTGTCCGGCGCCCCAGCTTGGCTGGGAGCCCCCTTCCAAGGACCTGGTCCGGACCCCGCCCTCGGGGCCCGGCCCGATTTCCGACGGACCGCCTACCGGGTCAATGGGCGGTGTCGTGGAAGGGGGCGCCCATGGGACGTCACCGCAAGCCCACCCGCTGGGACCGAGTCCGTCTTCGGATGGTGAAGTGCCGGAGGAGGTGGATCTTGCGGCTTTTCGGATGGTGAGCGGCCGCCCCCACACCAACTAGGGGCGGACACTCCGTGAACCATCCAGGAGCCTGCCGCAGTGACCGCTGCGGTGGGCTCCGCCTGTTTCCGTACGGTACCGGTGGAGGCGGGCGGCTGCCAGCGGCCCCGGAGGCCAGGGGTGTGGCGTGCGCCCCCTCTCACAACCTGTGCGCCGCCCCCGTGGGCGTAGCTCCCCGCGTGTCCAGCAGCAGTTGTGCCTTCACCGACAGGCCCTGGAGGTCGTACGTGCGGTGCTGCTGGAGGAGGATCGTCAGGTCGGCGTCGGCGGTGGCCTCGTAGAGGGAGTCGGCGCGGGGGATGGGGCGGTCGAGGACGCTCCAGGTGGGGACGTGCGGGTCGTGGTAGCTGACGTGGGCGCCGAGTTCGATGAGGCGGCGGGCGATCTCGTCGGCGGGGGTGCCCTGTTGGTCGGGGACGTCGGACTTGTAGGTGACGCCCAGCAGGAGGACGCGGGCTCCCCGGGCCGACTTGCCGTGCTCGTTGAGGAGGGTGGCGGCGCGCTGGACGACGTACTGGGGCATGCGGTGGTTGACCCGCTGGGCCAGTTCGACCATGCGGAGCGAGCGGGGGGCGTGGCCCGCGAGGTCCTGGGGGAGGGCGTGGCCGCCGACGCCGGGGCCGGGGCGGAACGCCTGGAAGCCGAAGGGCTTGGTCTCGGCGCAGCGGATGACGTCCCAGAGGTCGACGTTCAGGTCGTGGCAGAGGGCGGCCATCTCGTTGACCAGGGCGATGTTGACGTGGCGGTAGTTGGTCTCCAGGAGGTGGACCGTCTCGGCCTCGCGCAGGCCACGCGCGCGTACCACCTTGTCGGTGAGGCGGCCGTAGAAGGCGGCCGCCGATTCCGTGCAGGCGGGGGTGAGACCGCCGATCACCTTGGGGATGTTGGCGGGGCCGTAGGCGCGGTTGCCCGGGTCCACGCGCGCGGGGGAGTAGGCGAGGTGGAAGTCGCGGCCGGCGCGTAGGCCGGAGCCCTCTTCGAGGAGGGGGCGCAGGAGGTCCCCGGTGGTGCCCGGGGGGACCGGGGACTCCAGGATGACCGTGGTGTGCGGGCGCAGCCGGGCGGCCAGGGTGCGGGCGGCCTCCTCGACCTGGGTGAGGTCGAGGGAGCCGTCGGCGCCGAGGGGGGTGGGCGCGCAGATGACCGCCGTACGGACGCGGCCGAGTTCGGCGGGGCTGGTGGTGGGCTTGAAGCCGCGGGCCAGCATGCGGCGCAGTTCGCCGGGGGCGAGCGAACCGGAGTCGGGGCCGGTGCGGTAACCGAGCGTGGCGATGCCGGCGGCGACGGCGGCCTGGGCCAGCGGCAGCCCCAACTGGCCGAGTCCGATCACGGCGAGATCTGCGGGCATGGCGGGGCCGTCCTTCCCAGTAACCGAAGCGGGACAGACGCGCAAGCCCGGTGGTCTGGATGAGCGAGCGCAATGTCACATTAGGCGGAAATATGACCGATATACGGGATTGGGGCAGTGTTTTTCTGTGCGCGTCCTGCGGAGTTATCCACAGGCTGGGGGCCGGTGGTGGCCGAACTCGGGCAACGCGGTCAGAATTTTGGGCAGGGGATGCGAGAGGGACGAAAGAGCTGGGTCTCGCCTGACGGGCATGGACGGATGAGGCCGACGCGACGGACAGCGGGAGGCAGCGGTGAGGACAGCGGCACTGGGACCGGCGCAGCGCGCCGAGTCACTGGCGGGTATGGCCGAGCGCGAGCTGGACGTGCTGGTCGTGGGTGGTGGCGTGGTCGGTGCGGGCACGGCCCTGGACGCCGTGACCCGCGGTCTGTCCACGGGCCTGGTCGAGGCGCGTGACTGGGCGTCGGGTACCTCCAGTCGGTCCAGCAAACTGATCCACGGCGGCCTGCGCTATCTGGAGATGCTCGATTTCGCTCTCGTCCGCGAGGCCCTGAAGGAGCGTGGGCTGCTGCTGGAGCGGCTGGCCCCCCACTTGGTGAAGCCGGTCCCCTTCCTCTACCCCTTGCAGCACAAGGGGTGGGAGCGGTGGTACGCGGGCTCGGGCGTCGCGCTGTACGACGGGATGTCCATGGCGCGCGGACACGGGCGCGGGCTCCCGATCCACCGTCACCTGACCCGTCACCACGCCCTGCGCGTCGCGCCCTGCTTGAAGAAGGACGCGCTCGTCGGGGCCCTGCAGTACTACGACGCCCAGATGGACGACGCGCGGTACGTGGCCACCATGGTGCGCACGGCCGCGTCGTACGGGGCGAAGGTCGCCAACCGCGCGCGGGTGACCGGGTTCCTGCGGGAGGGCGAGCGGGTCGTCGGGGCCAGGGTGCAGGACGTCGAGGGCGGCGGGGAGTACGAGATCCGCGCCCGCCAGGTCGTCAACGCGACCGGGGTGTGGACCGACGACACCCAGGCGATGGTGGGCGAGCGCGGGCAGTTCCACGTCCGGGCCTCCAAGGGCATCCATCTGGTCGTACCGAAGGACCGGATCCACTCCACGACCGGGCTGATCCTGCGGACCGAGAAGTCCGTGCTGTTCGTCATCCCCTGGGGACGGCACTGGATCGTGGGCACCACGGACACCGACTGGGACCTCGACAAGGCACATCCGGCGGCCTCCAGCGCGGACATCGACTATCTGCTGGAGCATGTGAACTCGGTCCTGGCGGTGCCGCTGACGCGGGACGACGTGCAGGGGGTGTACGCCGGGCTGCGGCCACTGCTCGCGGGGGAGTCCGACGCCACCAGCAAGCTCTCGCGGGAGCACATCGTGGCGCATCCGGTGCCGGGACTGGTGGTGGTGGCCGGGGGGAAGTACACGACGTACCGGGTGATGGCCAAGGACGCGGTGGACGCCGCCGTGCACGGGCTCGACCAGCGGGTCGCCGAGTGCGTCACCGAGGAGGTACCGCTGCTGGGGGCGGAGGGATACCGGGCCCTGTGGAACGCGCGGGCGCGGATCGCGGCGAACACCGGGCTGCACGTGGTGCGGGTGGAGCATCTGCTGAACCGGTACGGATCGGCGACCGAGGAGGTGCTCGAACTGATCGCGGCCGATCCGTCGTTGGGGGAGCCGTTGCACGCGGCCGACGACTATCTGCGGGCCGAGGTGGTGTACGCGGCTTCGCACGAGGGGGCGCGGCATCTCGACGACGTGCTGACACGCCGGACGCGGATCTCGATCGAGACGTTCGACCGGGGGACGCGAAGTGCCCGGGAGGCGGCGGAGTTGATGGCTCCCGTGCTCGGCTGGGACAAGGACCAGATCGAGCGGGAGGTTCAGCACTACGAGAAGAGGGTGGAGGCGGAGCGGGAGTCGCAGCGGCAGCCGGACGACCTGACGGCGGACGCGGCGCGGCTGGGGGCGCCGGACATCGTTCCGCTGTAATCGACTCGCCGCGCAGACGTTCGGACTAGCCCCCGCAGACGTTCGGGCTCGTCCCCGCAGACCCTTCGGGCTCGTCCTCGAACGCCGGACGGGCTCGGAGGGGTGGGCGGGAAGCCACGGGAATCGGGGCCCCGTTGTGAAGTGTGGGTGGGCGCGGTGAGGGGTCTGGAGACGGGGTGGCCGGTTGAGGGGGGCCCTGGGCGTGGGGCGGTTGGCGGGTGGGTGACAATGGAGGCTCTGTCAGGGCGGGTTGTATGAGGGGACGCATGTCGGAGGCGGAGCGGGCTGGGGAATCCCGTCAGGACAAGGACGCACGTCTCCTCGCCGGGCGGTACCGGCTGGGAGGGGTGCTCGGTCGCGGCGGCATGGGCACGGTGTGGCGTGCCATGGACGAGACGTTGGGCCGTACGGTCGCCGTCAAGGAGCTGAGGTTCCCGTCGAGCATCGACGAGGACGAGAAACGGCGGCTCATCACGCGCACGCTGCGCGAGGCCAAGGCGATCGCGCGGATCCGCAACAACGCCGCGGTGACGGTGTTCGACGTCGTCCACGAGGACGACCGGCCGTGGATCGTCATGGAGCTCGTCGAGGGCAAGTCGCTCGCCGAGGTCATCCGGGAGGACGGCGTCCTCGAACCGAGGCGGGCCGCCGAGGTGGGGCTCGCCATCCTCGACGTGCTGCGCGCCGCGCACCGCGAGGGCATCCTGCACCGGGACGTGAAACCGTCGAACGTCCTCATCGACAAGCACGACGGCCGGGTCGTCCTCACCGACTTCGGTATCGCACAGGTCGAGGGCGACCCCTCCATCACCTCGACCGGCATGCTCGTCGGCGCCCCCTCCTACATCTCGCCGGAGCGGGCGCGCGGCCACAAGCCCGGGCCCGCCGCCGACCTCTGGTCGCTCGGCGGTCTGCTCTACGCGGCCGTCGAGGGGGTGCCGCCCTACGACAAGGGTTCGGCCATAGCGACGCTGACCGCGGTGATGACCGAGCCGGTGCCGCAGCCCAAGCGCGCCGGCGCGCTGAAGGACGTCATCTTCGGCCTGCTCACCAAGGACCCCGAGCGGCGCCTCGACGACGCCGGCGCGCGGGCCATGCTCAACAGGGTGATCCACGCGCCCGATCCGAAGGACGTCGAGCCCGCGGACGCCACGCGGGTCGTGCCGTTGCCGCCGGTGCCGGAGGAGCGCGCGAAGAAGGGCGGTTCCGGAGGCAAGGACGGCGGGGGCGAGCGGGCTCGCGCGCCCCGGTGGTCCATGCGGAAGGGTGCGGCCGCCGCTGCGGCCGGGTCGGCGGCCGTCGGTGCCGGTGCCGGGAGCGGCGGTGGCAGCGGTGCGGAGGCCGCGCGCGGTGCTTCCGGTGGGGCTTCGGGGGGTGCCTCCGGTGGGGTCTCCGGGGGGTCCCGTGGGGGTTCCGGTGGCTCCGGTGGGGTCTCTGGTGGCTCCGGTGGGGCCGGTGCGAAGCCCTCGGGCTCCAGCCCTGCGGCGGTGACGACGCGGTCCGCCTCTGTCGGGGTCTCGTCCCGTGCCGAGGGCGCGAAGACCGGCGGCGCGCAGACCGGCGGCGCGGCGCAGGCGGCGGGCAGGCCGGCCGCGTCCGGGGTGCCCGGACCGCGGGCCGGCGGTGCCGCTCAGGGCGCGGGCGCGGGGAACTCCGTCTCGGCGGGGCGGACTTCGGGGTGGCCCGAGATGCCGCCGCCGGATCTGCCGCCGCGGCCGGTGCCCAGGGCGCCGATCACGGACGTGGTGTCGCGGCGGACCCTGGCGGTCATCGCGGTGGCCGTGGTCCTGGCCGTCCTCGGCACCGTGCTGGCGCTCACCCTCGGTGGTGACGACGACGGTTCGACGGGCAGCAAGGGGGCCGACACCAAGGCGGTCGCGTCCAGCGGGGCGGCGTCGGGGAGCGACGCCGACAGCAAGGACGCGGACAAGGGCACGGCCGACGACGTCGACAAGGCCGCGGGGTCCGACCCCAGCCCGGACGGGGAGACCACGGAGGAAGCCGGCGGTTCGGGCGGGTCCGGGGGCAGCTCGCCCAGTCCCTCGGGCGGGTCCGACGGGTCGGTGAGCGAGGACGGTTCCGGCTCCGGCTCGGGAGACATCGCGACCGAGACGTACAAGAGCACTCAGGGGTTCTCGATCGGGCTGCCCGACGGGTGGAAGTACCAGTCCACGGACGCCGCGGGAGCCCGGTTCTCCGGGCCCGACGGCCAGCGGCTGCTCGTCGGGTGGACGTCCACGCCGAAGAGCGACCCGGTCGCGGACTGGAAGAACCAGGAACGGTTCATGACGCGCCCGCAGTACAAGAGGATCCGAATAGAGGCGGTGGACTACCGGGGCTGGAACGCGGCCGACTGGGAGTTCACCTATGTGGAGAGCGGTACGAAGAACCGGTCGATCGACCGGGGCTTCGTCGTCGACTCGCGGCAGGGGTACGCGCTGATGTACACCGCCAAGGCCGCGAAGTGGAGCGGTGAACTGCGCAAGGACACCTGGCGGACCTTCACGAAGACGTTCAAGCCGAAGGCGTGAGGTGCCGGGCGCCCCGCTCGCGGCCTCGTCCGTGACGGTGGGCGTGGGGGCGCGTGCCGGTGGATGGTGTGCGCCGGGGCGTTGAGGGTCGTGGCTCTGTGCGGGCCCGTGCTTCGGTTCGGGGTGCCGTGCGGGGGCGTGCGGGTGCGCGGGCCGGGGCGAGGCGCCTCGACATGAGCTCGGCTTCGGCAGTTGTGCCCGCCCGGTGAGTTCGGGGGCGGGTCTTCCGGGGAAGATCGGATGCGTTCGAGCCCATTCGAGACGAACGAGATATCGCATCGAGTCAATGTGAGTTGCCTCCGGCACGTATCGTGAAGGGCTGCGGACCGTACGCAATCCAGAGCGGAACGGGTCGCTGGGCGAGCGGAATTGACCAACCGGGCGGCCGGGGGAGGGCATCGTGGACGAATACGCGGGGCGAGTGCTCGCCGACCGCTATCGCCTGCCGCTGCCGCCCTCCGACGAGTACGAACTCGCCGCCGAGATATGCGCCTTCGACACCTACAGCGGACAGGAAGTCCTGGTACGGCAGGTGCCGTTGCCCGAGGTGGTCGAGGCGGAGGTGCTCGACTCGGACGGTCTGCCCGAGGGGTACGTCGCTCGGGACGCCGGGGCGCGCCCGGGTGCGGCTCGGGCCACGCGCAGGTCCACCGACCCCGCCGTACGACGAGCCATCGAGGCCGCGCAGGCCGCCGCGCAGATCCCCGACCACCCCCGGCTCGACCAGGTCTTCGACGTGTTCGCCGAGGGGGGCTCGCTCTGGATAGTGAGCGAACTGGTGCCCGCCCGGACACTGGAGGCGCTGCTCGTCGAGCAGCCGCTGACGCCGTACCGCGCGGCGGAGGTCGCCTCCGACGTGCTCACCGCGCTGCGGGCGTTGCACGCGCACGGCTGGGTGCACCGGAACATCACCGCCCGCACGGTGCTGGTCTGCGACGACGGCCGGGTGATGCTGACCGGGCTGGCAGCCGGGGCGGCGGAAGAGGCACTGTGCGGGTACGACCCCGTGCCCGCGCGGGAGTTCGAGGACCGGCCGCCCGCGGCACCCGGCGGTGGCGCGGGAGCGTCGGCCGCGGGGTCCGGCTCGGGGCAGGGGACGCGGCACGTTCCGGTGCCGCCCGGCGGGGTGCGGGACGCTCGGCGTGATCCGGTCCCGCCCGGCGGCGTTCCCGGCGCCCGTGGCGGTGCGCTGACCGGAGGCGGCGGTACGTTCGGTGGCGCGGTCGAGGATCCCGAGGCTGCTCGGCGCGCCGCGATAGAGGCTCGGGCCGGGAGTGCGGGGCCGGGGGCGGATCCCTCCGGCGGACAGCGCGCGCTGGAGGCCGGCGGGGACGCGCGGGCGGCGCGGGCGGGTGCCATCGCGGCGTACCGGGCGGGCGCTCGGGCCGCGGCCCGTGTGCAGGACGACCAACGCGGCGGGCCGGGCACGGGATTGCCCGCGCAGCGGCCGGCGCCGCAGGACGGGACGCCGGGGGCGGGGCGTGACGGCGGCGCGACGTCGGGCGGGGCGACCCGCCCGGTGCCGCTCCACCAGATCGCCGACCCCTACGGCGTCCTCGCGAACGGCGGCGCCACGAGCGCCTGGCACGGCGCCCTGCCGCGCGGCGGAACGGCTTCGCCCGGCGTGGGTGACGGCGGTGCGACCAGCGGTGGTGCGACCGACGACGGGCCCGGCGGTGCGTATGTCGATGCCGTGCCCGGCGGCGTCCCGGTGTCCTCGGGGGTGACGGACGCCGTTCCCTGGGACGGGGCCGGGGGCGGGACCGCTCCTCGGCGGGGGCCCGCGACCGCGCTCGCGGCCGAGCGTGCGCGGCAGGCCCGGATGGCGCTGGTGGGGCCGGTCACCGAGCGATGGGCGCCGGAGCAGGCCGGACCGGTGCACGAGAACTGGCAGTTGGCAGCGCCGATCGGACCGGCCACGGACCTGTGGGCGCTCGGCGCGCTGCTGTTCCGGGCCGTGCAGGGACACGCGCCGTACCCGGAGGAGAACACCGCCGAGCTGGTGCAGATGGTGTGCGCCGAGCCGCCCGCGTTCGCCGAGGAGTGCGGACCGCTGCGGCCGGTCGTGGAGTCGCTGCTGCGCCAGGACCCCACCGAGCGGCTGGACTTCGAGGAACTGCGCGGCTGGCTGCGCTCCCTGGTGCGGTCGGCGCCCGAACCGGAGGCCGGTACGCACGTCGTGCCCGCGCCGCCCGTCGACGCGAGCCGGCTGCCGATCGTCCGGCGGCGGGGCGAACTCGTCCGCAGACGACGGGCCGGGCTGCCCGCGACCAGCGCGCACGCCCGCCACAAGCGCACGCGGCAGGACCGGCGGCCCCAGCCCCGCAAGCTGGGCCGCACTCTGCTCCTGCTGATACTGCTCGCGCTGGCCGCCGCCATCACGTACGCCATGGTGTTCATGCCGAAGGCCACGCCGAGCAGCGAGGGCGCCGACACCGGCAGCCGCACGGACAGTGTGGGGCAGCCGAGTTCGGCGCCAGAGGCGAGCGGCGACACCCGGCCCGGTCAGAACTCCAGCTCGCCCGACGGGGGCGAGGAGGGCCAGAGCGGCACCAGCCCCTCGCCGTCGGAGTCGTCCGGGTCCACCCAGACACAGACCGGCGATCCCGAGGTCGCCCAGGGGTTCACCCTGCGCAAGGACCCCGAGGGCTTCCAGATCGCCGTGGCCACCGGCTGGGACCGCGGCGGCAGGAACGGGCGCGGCCAGATCGTCTACTCCCGGGGCGGCTTCGAGCTGATCGTCGTCCCCGGGCGGGACAGCACGGCGACGTACGGCAGCGACCCGCTGAAGTACCAGCGGGAGGACGAGCGCGAGTTGCAGCCCTTCCGCGACTCGACCTGGGCCACCTCCACCGGGATGCGGCTGGTCGAGGTGGGCGGGGTGACCTCGGCCGAGGGGCAGTTCACCTGGCAGGACTCCGAGGGGCGCGGCGTCTACGTACGCAACCTCGCGATCCTGCTCGACGGGCGGTACCACGTGGTGCAGGTGCGCGGGCCGGAGGCGGAGCGGGACGAGGTCACCCGGCTGTACGAGCAGGCGGCGGCCACGTACAAGGCGACCGGCTGAGCCGTCGTCCGGCAGGCGGCGGTAGTGCGGGCGGCGGTCGTACGGTCGGCGGCTGTTCGGTAGCGGCTGTTCGGTACGGCGGCGGAAGGTTGCGCTCCGTTCACAGAAGCGAGAACCGTCACAGTGCGGTCTCTGTGCGGCCGGCCCGGTTCCCCGGGCTGTGGGCCGCTCCCTACTCTGACCCTGTCAAGAACATTGCGGGGCAACGTGAATCAGATGCAGGGCCAGCTCCTCGCGGAGCGCTACCGGCTCGTCGACACGATCGGCAGCGGTGGCATGGGACGGGTCTGGCGTGCGCACGATGAGGTGCTGCACCGGGCGGTCGCGGTCAAGGAGTTGACCGCCGCGCTCTACGTCTCGGAGAGCGAGCAGGCCATCCTGTTGCGGCGGACCCGGGCCGAGGCGCGCGCGGCGGCGCGCATCAACCACTCGGCCGTCGTCACCGTGCACGACGTGCTGGAGCACGACAACCGCCCGTGGATCGTCATGGAGTTGGTCGAGGGCGTCTCGCTGGCCGACGCCGTGCGGGACCGGGGGCGGCTGGAGGCGCGGGAGGCGGCGCGCATCGGGGTGTGGGTGCTGCGCGCGCTGCGGGCCGCCCACCGGGCCGGGGTGCTGCACCGCGACGTGAAGCCGGGGAACGTGCTGCTCGCCGAGGACGGCCGGGTCATGCTGACCGACTTCGGTATCGCGCAGGTCGAGGGCGACACCACCATCACCCGGACCGGCGAGATCGTCGGTTCCGTCGACTACATCGCGCCCGAGCGGGTGCGCGGCAACGAGCCCGGTCCCGCCTCCGACCTGTGGTCCCTGGGCGCCACGCTCTACACGGCGGTGGAGGGCAAGTCGCCGTTCCGGCGCACCACTCCGCTCACCACCATGCAGGCCGTGGTGAGCGAGGAGGTCGCGGAACCGGCGGAGGCCGGGGCGTTGGGTCCGGTCATCAGCGCGCTGCTGTGCAAGGACCCGGCCGTACGGCCCGGTCCGGACGAGGCGGAGCAGATGCTCGTCGAGGCGGCGGAGGGGCGGCGGCCCCGGGAGGCGCAGGCCTATCTGGCGACTCGGGAGCAGGAGGGGCCGGACCGTACGGCCCTGGGCGAGCCTTCGGGCGGGACGGATGGTGCGGGCGGTGCCGGCGTGCACGGTGTGCCGGGGGCGCACGGTGCGCAGGTCATGCGGGGCGCGCACGGTGTGCAGGGCGTGCACGGTGGCGAGGGGGTCCGGCTGGCTCAGGCTGGAAGCGCGGGCGTCGGTGGGACGGGGGCGCGCGGCTACGGCGCGGGGGGCGATTCGGGTGCGCTGGGTGCTTCGGGTGCTTCGGTCGCTGGTGCGCCTGGTGCGCCTGGTGCGCCTGGTGCGCCCGGTGCTCCGGTCGCTCCTGGTGCGTACGGCAGCGGTGCGCAGGGGGCCGAGTACTCCACCGGCGCCGTTGTCGGCTGGGGTGGCGGGTCCGGTGGCTTCGGTGGTCCCGGGATGCCGGGTGCCCCGGCGCCCGGGGGCCATCAGCCCGGCTCCGCCGTGCCCGCCTCCGCCACCCCCGAGCGGCGCCGCCGGGGCCGTACGGTCGCCCTCGTGCTGGTGCTGGCCGCGCTGGTCGGAGGCGGCGGCGCCGTCGCGATGCACTACGCGGACGGCTGGTCCGCCGGCAGCTTCAGCACGGACGGATCGGGCGGGGCGGAGGACGGGGACCAGTCGGCCGACGGGCTGCCCGAGGGATGGGAGCGGGTCGAGGACCCGCAGGGTTTCAGCCTCGCGCTGCCCGAGGGGTGGACGCGGCGGGTGGAGGGCTCGCAGATCGACTACACGCCCGACGGCGGCGAGCACTTCCTCCGGATCGCCGTGGACGACTCGCCGGACTTCGACAGCCCGTACCACCACCAGCTCGACCTGGAGGAGCAGGTGCGGACGCGGTCCCGATACCAGCGGGTGAGCCTGGAGGAGAACATCTTCCGCGACCGGCCGGGCGCGCTGTGGGACTTCACCTGGACGGCGCTGGAGAAGGACACGGAGTTCCCCGGGCCGCGCCGGGCGATCGAGCAGATGTACCTCTCGCGGGACGGCGTCGAGTACACGATCTACATGTCCGCGCCGGCGGCGGACTGGGAGACGGCCGAGGAGCAGTTCTACGCGGTGCTGCGCAGCTGGCGGCCGGCGGAGCGGTGAGCCCTGGCTCGGGCCTCCCGGCTCCGGGGCCGCCGCGCGGCGCCCGCCAAGCGCCCGCAAGGCGCTCGTGAGACGTGTGTGCGGCGCTTGTCGGCCAGCCCGTCGCGCGCCACCGGAGGGTTCGGATCCGGTGCGGCATGATGGGGCGCATGGGGACCGAGGGGGAGAGCGCCCGTGTCATAGCCGGGCGTTACCGGCTGGAGGCCAGGATCGGCCGCGGCGGTATGGGGATCGTGTGGCGCGCCACCGACCAGCTCCTCGGTCGGCAGGTGGCGGTCAAGGAACTCGCCCTGGACGACTCGCTCCCCGAGGAGCGGTCCCGGGAGCGGCGCGAGCGCACCCTGCGGGAGGCGCGGGCGATCGCCCGGCTCGGCCACCCGCACATCATCGTCGTGCATGACGTCGTCGAGCAGGACGAACGCCCGTACATCGTCATGGAGTTGATCGACGGCGACTCGCTCGCGGAGCGGATCGAGGAGCACGGACCCGTCGACGCGCGGGAGGCCGCGCGGATCGGGATCGCTCTGCTGGGCGCGCTGCGGCGGGCGCACGACGCCGGGGTCCTGCACCGCGACCTCAAGCCCGCCAACGTCCTGCTGGAGAACGGCACCGACCGGGTCGTCCTCACCGACTTCGGGATCGCCCAGGTCGCCGGCGCGACCACCCTCACCGAGAGCGGGTCCTTCGTGGGCTCGCCCGAGTACACCGCCCCGGAGCGGATGTCCGGGCTCCGCACGGGGCCGGAGTCCGACCTGTGGTCGCTGGGCGCGCTGCTGTGCGCCGTGCTCAGCGGCGAATCGCCGTTCCGGCGCGACTCGTTGGGCGGAATCCTGCACGCGGTGGTCGTCGACGAGATCCGGCCGCCGGCGCAGGCCGCGCCGCTGCTGCCCGTCGTACGGGGGCTGCTGGAGCGTGATCCGGACCGGCGGCTCGACGCGGTGGAGGCCGAGCGGCTGCTGCGGGCGTTCCGGGAGACCGGCCGCACGCCGCGGACGACGAGGAACCCGCGGACCTCGCCCGGTTACACCCCGACCCGCCGGGACGTGCCGCGCCCGGGCCGGGACGCGTGGCGTGCGGCCGGGGCCGGTGGCGCGGCCGGGGCTTCCGGTGCCGCCGCGCAGGACGTGCCGGCGGCCGGGGGCGGACAGTCGCCGCCGGACGCGGGCGGGGCCGGAACCGCGGTGCTGCGGGAGGAGTCCGGCGAGCGGCGTCCCCCGCACTCCACCCGGAGCGTGCTGGTCGCGGCCGCGCTGGTGGCGGCGATGGCCGGGGCGGGTGTCTCGGCGGCGGCGCTGCTGATGCGGGAGGGCGGCGGCGGGGGCGGCGCGCCGGGCAGTACGGCACCGCGAACGCCGGGCGGGTCGAGCACGGCGGGCGAGTCGGGGCAGTCGGGGCAGTCGGGATCGCCGGGCGAGTCGGGGCGGTCCGGCACGCCGGGCACTCCGCGCACGTCGGGCGGCCCGGGTGGGTCCGGTGCGACCGGCGGTACGTCCGGTGCGTCCGGCACGTCCGGTACGTCGGGGGGCGCCACGCCCACCGTGACGCGCTCGCGGGCGGCCACCGCGCCGACCGTGCCCTCGGGGTACCGGCTGGCCGCGGACGAACGGGGGTTCAGCCTCGCGGTGCCGGACGACTTCACCCGGGAGCCGCAGGGGGAGCGGGTCTTCTACATGTCGCCGGGGCAGGTGATCCGGATCGGCGTCAAGCTCGACGGCCCGGAGGAGGGCGGCCCGGTCGGGGTGATGCGGCGCGCCCATGCGAAGGGGCCCTCCACGAACCCCGGTTACCGCGACGGCCGGGTCACCGAGACCACGCACGACGGGCGGCCGGCCGCGCTCTGGGAGTTCACCTGGGACGGGTTCAGCGCGGCCGAGGGGCCCCGGCACACGTACGACCTGTGTTGGGAGCGGGACGGGCGGCTGTACGACGTGTGGGTGTCGGCGCCGGTCGGGAGGGTGAGCGAGGCGAAGGAGTACTTCGACGTGGCAGTCGACACGTTCGTTCGTGACTAAAGCGGAGATAAGTGGTGTTCCGCGTCACGGGTCTGTGACCGGAAAGCGACGGGGGTGGATGCCGAAGCGCTTGCCGCGATACAGATGAACGTATGAGCAGCAACGGGGGCGCCCCTTACGGAACAGGGCCTGGGCCCGGCTACGGAGCCGACGAGCCGACGAGTTTCGGACTGCAACCGCCGCAGCCGAGTGCGCCGTACCCGGGGAACCCGTACGCGCAGCCGGTCGCGGACCAGCCGCCCGCGCCCGCCCCGCTCCCGCGGACGGCGCCGCACGCGCAGCCGGCGCCGCACGCGCAGTCCTCGCAGGATCCCGGCACCGGGCGGTTGATCGCCGGTCGTTACCGGTTGCTCGCCAAGCTCGGGCACGGCGGGATGGGCACGGTGTGGCGGGCGCAGGACGAGACGGTGGACCGGGAGGTCGCCGTCAAGGAGCCCCGCGTACCCGACCACCTTCCCGAGCGTGAACGGGCCAACGCCTACGAGCGGATGCGCCGCGAGGCCCGTGCGGCGGCCCGGCTCGATCATCCGTCGGTCGTGAACGTGCACGATGTGGCGGTCGTGGACGACCGGCCGTGGATCGTCATGGAGTTGGTGCGGGGGCGTTCGCTGGGCGACGCGCTCCAGGAGGGCACCCTCGGGGCCCGCGAGGCGGCGAGAATCGGCCTCGACGTGCTCGGCGCACTGGAGGCCGCGCACGCTGCGGGCATCCTGCACCGGGACGTCAAGCCGGACAACGTCCTCCTCGGCCGCCACGACCGGGTCGTCCTCACCGACTTCGGCATCGCCCAGATCGAGGGCGAGACCAACCTGACGGACACCGGCGGCTTCGTCGGCTCGCCCGAGTACATCGCCCCCGAGCGGGTGCTCGGCCAGCGTCCCGGGCCCGCGTCGGACCTCTGGTCGCTCGGTGTCGTCCTCTACGCCGCCACGGAGGGCGTGTCGCCCTTCCGGCGCAGCAACACGCCCGCGACCCTGCAGTCCGTGCTCAACGCCACGCCCGCGGCGCCCGCCTCGGCCACCGGCCCGCTCGCCGAGGCCATCAACGGCCTGTTGCAGAAGGACCCGGCGCGCCGTCCGAGCGCCGCCCGGGTCCGCGAACTGCTGGAGACGGCCGCGAACCCGCCCGCGCCCATCCAGGTGGTCCAGACGACCGCCGGGCTCCGGGCGGAGGACACCAAGGGCATCAGGATCGGTGCCAGGACCCTCGCCGGGGTCGGCGCGGCGGTCTTCGCGGCGGCGGTCGCGGGGCTCGGCGTGCTGGGCGTGGCGGCGGCGGTGACGGCGTACGTGGTGATCGCCGACCCCTTCGCGGGGCCGCTGCCGGACGGCTGGAAGCAGCGGGACCTCGGTACGAAGGTCGCCGCGAGCGTGGGTGTGCCCGGGGACTTCGTGAAGGACCGGTTCGAGCCGGACGAGACCGACGGCACGTTCGCGCAGTACAGCGACCCGAGCGGGCTGATCCGCATCAACGTCGACCGGGACGTCAAGAAGGACGACAAGGAGAACGAGATCCCGGGGGTCGCGCTGGACCGGGCGTACGCCGACTGGGAGTTGGTCAAGGACGGCGAGTACTCGCTGGACGTCGCCGACACCCCCGCGCCGAAGGGGCGGCCGAAGGAGGCGAAGTTCCGGGGCCACGAGGCCGCCCAGAACACGATCAGGTACACGACCACGGACAGCCAGGCCCCGCGCCTGCGCGAGGCGCGGGTCCTGTACTACAAGGCGGGCAACGGTGACATGTACCGGCTCTGGATCGACTATCCGGGCAAGGGGCACTTCACCGAGCAGGGCCGCGAGATCGCCCGCACGGTCATCGCGAACCTGAAGATCGACAAGATGTAGATGCCTCCGAGGAGCGCGTGCCCGAGGGGCCGATGCCTGAGCAGCCGCGGGTCTGAGCGGTCGCGTGCCTGAGCGGTGGCGCGCCTCATGAGAGGGCCACCGCCAGGTCGTTGGTGACGGTGAAGAAGAAGCGGGCCTGTGGCGAGGAGCCGCCCGGGGTGGCCATGGTGACCGCCGGGTACTTGTCGGTGTCCTTGCGGTCCACGATGTCGTCGAACAACCGGCCGAGCCGGATGGGTTCGGCGTCGGGTGAGGGGCGCAGGAACAGGTCCCAGATGACCTTGTCCGGGCCGACCGGGTCCGGCAGGGACGTCAGCCGTGCGTGGAACGCGGGTCGTCCGGTCGCGCGTTTCTCCACGGCGCGTGTCGCCGGTGCCTCGAAGTCCGGTACGTCCTCGCCCCGGGCGACCCCCACCAGAGTCGCGCCCTCGCCGAGCACGGCGCCGTGCAGGACGCCCTCCACGGCGATCGAGCCGTCGCCGACGGGCAGCGCGGCGACCTCGGCGTGCGCGGTGCGGTGGAAGGTACGCAGCGCCAGGTAGCCGTCCTTGGTGGGGTACGGGATCCACCAGGCGACCGGCGACCGCTCCGGGGGCTCGGCGGTCAACAGGCCCCGCTGCTCGACCAGTCCGGCCCGCAGCCGGCGGCGTGTTCTGTCCTCGCCCCGTTCGACATGCAGGTCCCAGCGGCCCTCCGCGAGGCTCGTTCCTTCGCGGTCGAGCGTGGCGGTCCAGGGGCTCCTGGCGTCGCCCGGCGTGTCCTGCCGCAGGGGGACGCGGACCTCGTCGTCGGCGTGACGGCGGCGCAGCACGAGCGTCAGGTCCGCTCCCGACACGCCGGACGCGGCCACGGAGACCCGCACATCGCCGCGCCCGCCGACACGACAGCCGGCCTTCGGACGTAAGGGCTTCGGCGCGGCGCTCGCGGTGGAGGGTTTCGCCGCCCGGGGCCCGGCGGCTTCGGGCTCGGCCGCCCTGGTCTCGGCGGCCCCGGCCCTCGGCTCCGGCGCCCCCGGCTTCCCGTCCGTCGTGGACGGGGTCCAGCCCAGTGCCCGGCGTAAGCGTCGTCCCAGCTTCACCGCCGCCGGGGTACGGGCCTCCTGGAGGTCGGCGATCAGGCGTTCGTACTCCGTGGCGATCACGCGGGGCGCGTACCGCTGGACGGTCGTGCGCCCGGCGGTGCCGACGCGCTGCCGCAGTTCCGGGTCGTCGATGAGCCGGAGCAGGCCCGTGGCCAGGGCGTTCGGGTCGTTCGGCGTGACGAGGAGGCCGTCGGTGCCTTCGGTGACGATCTCACCGGGGCCGTGCGGGCAGTCGGTGGCGACCACGGGGACACCAGCGTGCATGGCCTCCAGGATGGTCATGCCGAAGGACTCCCACTCGGAACTGACCGCGGCGACGGAGGCCTTGGCCCACTCGGTCTCCAGGGTGGCGCTGGGGCCCATGAGGAAGACGTGGTCGTTCAGGCCGAGCGTGTCGATGGCGGCGCGCAGGTTCGCGCGCTCGGGCCCCTTGCCGAAGATCCGCAGCCGCCACTCGGGGCGTTCGGCGACGACCTTGGCGAAGGCCTCGACGAGCAGGTCGTACCGTTTGACCGGGAACAGGCGTCCGGCGGCGACCACCAACGGGGCGCGCAGGTCGGAGCGTTCGGTCTTCGGGCGCGGCGCGGCGTTGGCGATGTCCGTGATGCGGGTGCGCAGCCCGGACAGGTGCCGGCGGTGGTCGGCGGCGTCCCGCGCGGAGACGGTGACGAAGGCGTCCAGCCGCCCGATCGCCGCGTTCTGCGCCTCGCGCACGCCGGGCACGTGATTCTCGTACGAGAGATGCTCCTGCCCGATGAGCAGCGGGCCCCGGCGGGTCGTGCCGGACGCGCGCGACGCGCCGGGCGGGCGGCGCGAGCCGACGGAGCCGTGCTCGGCCAGGGCGACCACGAGCGCCGGGCGGGTCGCGACGACCACATCGGCGTCGGTGGTGTCGAGGAAGGCGCGCAGCCGTTCGTCGGTCAGCGCGGTGTAGCGGTGGGCGAGCACCTCGGTGGGCGGGACCACGGTGGAGGGCCGGGACATCAGCTCGTGGCCACCGTCGTAGGAGGGGGCGTCGGGGCGTTCGTCGACGAGCGGGACCAGGCGGACCTTGCCGCTCACGCCGAGCAGGGGACGTTCCTCGGTGCGTAACACCGAGACGACCTCGACGTCATGACGGGCCGCCAGGGCTCCGGCGAGGTTCAGTGTCGAGCGGACGGTGCCGCCGATGGCGTACGCGTTGTGGAGCAGAAAGGTGATTTTCACGGCGCTCAGTGCGTCCTCTCGGCGATCCAGCCCATGACCCGGTCGGCCACTCCCGGTTCCTTCAACAGTGCTCCGCCGTGCGCGGAACCGGCCACCGTCTCCACCGTGACCCCATTGGCGGGCATGTTGTGGTCGTTCTCCTCGGCGGCTTCGAGGTCGAGCGAGTGCCGGACGGGTACGAAGTCGTCCTCGGAGTGGAGCAGGAACATCGGGGCGTCGTCGCCGCCGGAGGCGCGGTGCCTGACGGCCATGTCCCTCCAGGTGTCCCGGCAACCCGGGTGCGCGGAGGCCGAGTCGTCCGCCGGGTCGGGGTGACAGCGGGCCAGGAGGGTGGCGTTGTCGCGCAGTCGGCGCTGCCTGGCGGTCGCGTCGCCGGCGTTGCCGTCGCGCCAGGCGCGGTACGGGTCGTTCACGGGGGAGAGGGCCACCACGCCGTCGACGCGGAAGGCGCCGGAGCCGTAGGTGGCGACGGCGGTGGCGAGTTGACCGCCGGAGGAGGAGCCCAGCAGGACCAGCCGGTCGGGGTCGACGTCGAAGTCGGCGGCGTGGGCGCGGATCCAGTCGAGCGCGGACAGCGCGTCGGTCCGCTGGGCCGGCCAGGGGGCATCGAAATTCAGCCGGTGGTCGACGGCGAAGACGGCGTACCCGGCGTCCGCGAAGGTGCGCGACCAGGTGGCCCAGCCGGTGTCCTCGTACCAGTGGCCGCCGTGCAGGATCACCAGGCCCGGTTGCTTCCCACCCCGCTCCTCACCAGCGGCGTTCCAGTAGGCGTCGAGGGTCTGGCGGGGGTGTGAACCATAGGCGTGGGAGCTCTCATTGCGGCCGGCCGCGACGCTGTCACGGGCGTCGTGGACGACCAGTCCAGCAACGACAGCAACGCAAAGAATGAGACAACCCCAGAGCCGACGCACGGCTACCTGCCCTTCGAGTGACCTGACGGCAGGCGACGTCGTCCCCGGGCACGGGATCCGACCGAAACGTCCACGGCGTGGGGGGCACCCACACGGCCTGCTTGCGTGAGCAACCGGACTATAGGCCGCGATCGCGAGCAATCGTCAATCGCAGTAGGCGAGTTGGCCGGTCATTACCGGTCCGAACAACTTGACGGGGGTCGTGGATGACATGTGTGAACAGGGACACCACCACGTTCCGCCTCAAGGCCACCAACAAGTCGGACGTCTCGTACGGGAAGCGCTTCTGCGGCAAGGCCCACCTCGAAGTGACCTGCAACCGGTGGCCGTTGCACCCGCACCAAGGCACTCTTTCACCACCGGTGCGCTCGGCTCCTGCGGAAGGACCGCGCTGAACGTCGTCACCTCGCCGATCAGCGGCGGTCCCGCGGGCCGGCTGATCGCGAAGTACGGATGGGGCGCCCCCCCCCGGGGAGCCCGAGGGCGCGGGGACCCGCGCGATCGGCCGCGGAGGACCCGCGTTCCCCACCGACCCCGAGACCGGAGGACCCGCACCGAGAAGGTCACCGCCGAGATCGAGGGCGCCGGGCTGAAGCACCTCGTCCGGGTCAGCGTCGACCTCGACGGCAAGTGGGGCACGCGGACGGCCTCGGTCACCGCGACCGACGGCCACCCGTTCTGGGTGCCGGGGCTGGACGAGTGGCTCGACGCCACCGACCTCACGGCCGGCGACCGGCTGAGCACCGACGCCGGGACCGAGGTCCGGATCACCGAGGTCGCCCGCTGACCGTCCTCGTCCACAACGCGAAGACCAGCTGTCTCACGCCGCTCGGCGCGCAGATCTGGAAGGTCGTCAACTACTACGACGAGACGGGGCGCACTCCGCCCGGCGTGATGAAGGGTCAGGCGCGCGGTCAGGCGAAGGGCGTCTTCACCAACGACAAGGGCCTCTTGACCAAGAAGGTGAAGGCGTACTCTCGCGAATCGGACGTGTGGCCGACCGGCGGAGCCAATCGCGGGGTACACCGTCTGATCTTCGGAAAGAAGGGTGAAGTGTATTTCACCGCCGATCACTACACGACTTTTGTGCGGGTGCGATGACGACGGATGATCTCCAGGACTCCTGGGTGGACCCCCGGGACCTCCTTCCCTGGCTGCCGTCGGAGCCGTACTTCGCGCCGCAGAGCCGTCGCGACGAACTGGTCGAGGAGCTGGGCGGGGCCGGTTTCACCGTTCTCGAGGCCGATCTGGCGGACGTGGCGACGGAGTCGGACCTGCTGACGGTACTGGGGCGCGCGCTGTCGGCACCCGACCACTACGGCGAGAACTGGGACGCCCTGACGGACATCCTCCGGGACCGGGGGGCCGACGCACCGTTCCGGATCGCCCTGGTCCTCTCGTCGAGCGCCGCGTTCCTCGGTGCCGACGTCCACGGGTTCGTCCGTTCCGTGTCGCTCCTGCACACCACGGCGCAGGATCTCTCGGACGTGGACGACGAATACGGCCAGTTGGAACTCTTCTATCTGGCCGACTGGAAGAGCTGAATCACGACGACCCCGGGGAGTTCGCCTCCTCGGGGTCGTCGCCTGCTCGCGCCCCCAACCCCTAACATGCCGTGTCAAGTGCATGATCGGCGCGAAGGGCGAGCGAGCGTGGGCATCGAACACCTGGACGTACGGGCGCACGCGAGACAACGCTGGGCGGCCAGGGCCGCCCTCGGCTGCGCGGTCCTCGCCGTGCTGCTGCCCCTCGGCTACGCGCGCGGGGCGAGCCTTCTGCTCGTCGCCGGGGTCGTCCTGGGCGCGGGTCTCACCGCGGCCTCGCTCTGGTGGGTGCTGACCCGGCGCGGTGCCGCCCGGGTCGCGGCGGGAGTGCTTGCCTTGGCCGCGCCGGTCGGCGTCGTCTGGTGGTTCGCCGTCGTCAACCTGCTCTGGGTCGTGATCGTCTCCGCCGCCCTCTGGGGCGTCGCCGTCTGGTCCGGCAAGTTCGCCCTCAGCAGCACCAAGTCCCACCAGGTGCACGTCCCCGAGCACCGCGTACCCGCCCCCAGCCGCCCCTTCCTCATCATGAACCCCAAGTCCGGCGGCGGAAAGGTCGAACGCTTCCGGCTGAAGGAGCGCGCCGAACGGCTCGGCGCCACGGTCCACCTGCTCGACCCCGCGCGCCACGAGGACGTCGCCGTCCTGGCCCGGGACGCCGTCCGCAACGGCGCCGATCTCCTCGGCGTCGCGGGCGGCGACGGCACCCAGGCCCAGGTCGCCGCCATCGCCGCCGCCTACGACGTCCCCCTGCTCGTCATCTCCGCCGGCACCCGCAACCACTTCGCCATGGACCTCGGTCTCGACCGCGACAACCCCGCCGCCTGCCTCGACGCCCTCACCGACAAGGGTGTCGAACTCCATGTCGACCTCGGCTACGCCAGCGGCCACCCCTTCGTCAACAACGCCTCGTTCGGCGCGTACGCGGCCGTCGTGCAGAGCCCCGCCTACCGCGACGAGAAGGTCCGCACCACCCTGGAACTACTCCCCGAACTGCTCACACACCAGCGGGGCCCACGGCTCACCGCCCGCATCGGGGACGCCGTCATCGACGCGCCCCAGGCCGTCCTCGTCAGCAACAACGTCTACCGCAGCGACGACCTCGTCGGCCTCGGCCGCCGCGAACGCCTGGACGCCGGGGTGCTCGGCGTCGTAGGCGTCCGCGTCGACAGCGCCGCCGAGGCCGCCGGACTGGTTCTCGGCTCGAACGCCCCCGGCCTCAGCCTGCTCGTCGCGGACGAGATCGTCGTGGAGGCCGACCGGCCGGAGATCGAGGTCGGCGTCGACGGCGAGGCCCTCGTCCTGCCGACCCCCGTCCACTGCCGGGTCTCCCCGAAGGCCCTGCGCGTCCGGGTGCCCCGCGACCGCCCCGGCGTCCCCGAGCCCAAACCGCCCCTGGACTGGCGCCGGTTGCGCAAACTCGCCGCCGCGGTCGGCCGCACCGCCCTGCCCAAGCACCGCGAACGGTACGGCTGGGCCGAGGAGTTGTGGAACCGGCGACGTTAGGACCGCCGGGCCACCGGACCCGCGTCGACAAGCTCCGTCCCCGCACGGTACTGATGGGGCATGAGCGACGACGGCGAACATCCGCGCGGCGAACTCCCCTCCGGAGGCAGGGCGTCCCGGCCCACCGGGCGTCTGGTCGGCGGCCGTTACCGTCTCGTGGAACGCGTCGGATCGGGCGGCATGGGCACCGTGTGGAGGGCGGTCGACGAACTCGTCGACCGCGAGGTCGCCGTCAAACAGCCCAGACTGCCCGGTGACACGACCGACCTGCACGGCCCGCACAGTCCTGACCGCCATGACGGCTTGGGCCACGCGGACGGACTCGATGGACCCGTCGGACCCGGCGGCCTTGACGGGCCGGAGCACGACGCCCGGCGGCGGGCCGCCAACCGGTTCTACCGCGAGGCCCGCGCCGCCGCCCGCGTCGACCATCCGTCCGCCGTCACCATCCACGACGTCGTGGTCGAGGACGGGGCCCCGTGGATCGTCATGGAACTCGTCCGCGGCGAGTCGCTCCACGAGGTGCTCAAGCGCGGTGCCCTCAGCCCCGTCGAGTCCGCCCGCATCGGCCTCGCCGTCGTCGGTGCGCTGCACGCCGCGCACGCGGTCGGCATCGTGCACCGGGACGTCAAGCCCGCCAACGTCCTCCTCGGGCCGCACGGCCAGGTCGTCCTCACCGACTTCGGCATCGCCCATGTCCAGGGCGAGGAATCGCTCACCGTGACCGGGGAGTTCGTCGGGTCGCTCGAGTTCGTCGCGCCCGAGCGGATGGCCGGCCCCGGAGCCGCCGGCCCGCCCTCCGACCTCTGGTCGCTCGGCGTCCTCCTCTACGCCGCCGTCGAGGGCTGGTCCCCCTTCCGCCGCACCACCCTGGAGTCCACGCTCGCCGCGATCCTCTCCGCCGAGCCTCCGGTGCCGGAGCGGGCGGGCCCCCTCGGTCCCCTCCTCGTACGCCTGCTGACCAAGGACCCGGCGCTGCGCCCCGACGCCGAGGAGACCGCCGGGTATCTGCGGGACGTGGCCGAGGACCGCGCACCCGCCGCCCAGACCCCGTTCGGCCTCAGCGAGTTGGGCGAGGACTCGGGGACGATGCGGCTCGGGGCGCGGGGTGCGGACCGTGAGGACGTACACAAGGAAGACCCTTTGGTGGAGGTGCCGGAGCCCGCGGGTGAACCGGAGGCCGCGCGTGAACCGGAGCCCGCGGGTGAACCGGAGCCCGCGCGTGAACCGGAGGTCGTGCGCTCCGCGCCCGCGCGCCCCGAGCCCGCGCACCCCCGGCGCAGAGCCCGTGTCGGCCGCGTCGCCGCCGTGACCGCCGCCGGGCTCCTGCTGGCCGGTGGGGGAGCCTGGGCCGGGATCGCGTTGGACGAGGACGGTGGTGTCACCGAAGTCGCCGAGCCCCAGGTCGGATGGGCGGACGCCCGCGTCGCGTCCCCCAGCCCCAGCCCCAGTCCCACCCCCGGCACCACGGCGGGCACACGCTGGGTGGCCCACCGCGAGGCGGCCATGGACGCCGTCCTCTCCCTCCCCGGCCCCTATGAACGGATCCGCGCGGAGGGCGGCGACGACGAACAGCCCCGAGTGGTCACCTACGAGGGCGAGAAGGTCGTCCGGGTGCGGCTGACGCAGTGGGACGAGGCGCCCGCCTCACCCATGGAACAGGCCAAGGACGCGACGGACATCGTGGCGGCCGGAGTGAAGTCGACCGCCCAGTACACCACCACCAGCTTCCACGACCAGGAGGCCGTCCTCGCGGACACCACCCACCACCTGGACGGCACCCCCACCCGGGTCCTGGAACTGATCGTCCGCACCGACGACGACCGGATGTACGAGCTGCGCGTGGACATGCCGAAGGGCACGGCGGACGAGAAGAAGGGCACGGCCGTCTTCAAGGGAGCACGCGAGCGACTGGAGATCGGACCGTAGGCCGGGCCGGCCGCCGTCGGACCCGTAAGTGATCGACGCCGCATTCGCGGCCGCACGGCATCGCACGCCGCCCTGATCAGCGACTTCGTTGCCAGCGATCACTGGCGTGGTGTGTGGGCCGGACGAAACCCTGTTACCGCCGGGTACCCAAAGTCGTCCGGTCCGGAATACCCTGCGCGTCATGACGGACTCGCAGGCCCCCGAAAAGACCGGCACGACCACCACGGGATCGACCGGCACGGCAGAGACGACCGGCACCAACCCCCTCGCGGCGGCCCCGCAGGGCGCCCGTACCGCAGCCGACGTGGTCACCCCCGAGCTGGTCGCCCAGCTCACCAAGGGCGTGGTCGGCTCCGGCCGCACCGCCAACCACACGCCGTTCACCGGCGAGAAGCTCGCCGACCTGCCGGAGTCCACCCCCGAGGACGTGGAGCGGGCCTACGAGCGGGCCCGCGCGGCCCAGGCCGTCTGGGCCCAGCGGTCCGTGCGGGAGCGTGCCGCCGTCCTGCTCCGCTTCCACGACCTGGTCCTCGAACGCCAGGGCGAGGTGCTCGACCTCATCCAGCTGGAGACCGGCAAGGCCCGCCTCCACGCCCACGAGGAGGTCCAGGCCGTCGCGGTCGCCGCCCGGCACTACGGCCGCAAGGCCCCCTTCTACCTCAAGCCGAAGCGGCACACGGGCGCCGTGCCGACCCTCACCAAGGTCACCGAACTCCGCCACCCGCGCGGCGTGATCGGCCAGATCGCCCCCTGGAACTACCCGCTGGAACTCTCCGTGGGCGACGCGATCCCCGCCTTCGTCGCGGGCAACGCCGTCGTGATGAAGCCCGACACGGAGACCTGCCTGACCGCCCTGTGGGCCCGCGACCTCCTCATCGAGGCCGGCCTGCCCGCCGACGTCTTCCAGGTCGTCCTCGGCGAGGGCCCCGTCATCGGCCCCGAGGTCGTCAAGCACGCCGACTACGTCTCCTTCACCGGCTCCACCCGCACCGGCCGCGAGGTCGCGCAGGGTGCCGCGGCCCGGCTCGTCGGCGTCTCCCTCGAACTCGGCGGCAAGAACGCGATGCTCGTCCTGGAGGACGCCGACATAGAGAAGGCGGCGGCGGGCGCCGTCCGCGCCTGCTTCTCCTCCGCCGGCCAACTCTGCATCTCCATCGAGCGGTTGTACGTCCACGAGTCCATCGCCGACGCCTTCCTGGAGCGCTTCGCCGCCCGCACCAGGGCCATGCGCCTCGGCAAGTCCCTCGCGTACGGCGCCGAGATGGGCTCCCTCGTCGGCGAACGCCAGCTGGAGACCGTCACCCGGCACGTCGACGAGGCCGTGGAGAAGGGCGCCAAGGTCGTCGCGGGCGGCGTGGCCCGCCCCGACATCGGCCCTTACTTCTACGAGCCGACCATCCTCGACGGCGTCACGGAACCCATGTCCGTCTGCACCGAGGAGACCTTCGGCCCGGTCGTCTCCATCTACCGCTTCAAGGACGAGGACGAGGCCGTCGCGGAGGCCAACTCCACCGCGTACGGCCTCAACGCCTCCGTCTGGACCAAGGACGGCCGCCGCGGCCGCGAGGTCGCCTCCCGCGTCCGCGCCGGCACGGTCAACGTCAACGAGGGCTACGCCTCCGCCTACGGGTCCGTCCAGTCCCCGATGGGCGGCATGAAGGACTCCGGTCTCGGCCGCCGCCACGGCTCCGAGGGCATCCTCAAGTACACGGAGGCCCAGACGGTCGCCCAGCAGCGCCTGCTGCCCATGGCCCCGTCCTTCGGCATGGACGACGAGAAGTACGCCCAGTTCATGAGCCGCAGCCTGAGGGTGATGAAGGCGCTGAGGCTCCGCTAGGTCATCGGGCCCGCCCACCGTTCTCAACGAGGAGAGCACGTGTCGTACGACTACGACGTCATCGTCGTCGGATCCGGATTCGGCGGTTCGGTCACCGCCCTGCGCCTGACCGAGAAGGGCTACAAGGTAGGCGTCCTCGAGGCGGGCCGTCGGTTCACGCGCGAGTCGCTCCCCAAGAACTCCTGGGACCTCAAGAACTACCTCTGGGCCCCCGCCCTCGGCATGTACGGCATCCAGCGCATCCACCTCCTCGGCAACGTCATGGTCCTGGCCGGGGCCGGCGTGGGCGGCGGCTCCCTCAACTACGCCAACACCCTCTACGTACCGCCGAAGCCGTTCTTCGAGGACCCGCAGTGGAAGGACATCACCGACTGGCAGGAGGAGCTGAAGCCGTACTACGACCAGGCCCGCCGCATGCTCGGTGTACGGCTCAACCCGACGATGACCCCGTCCGACGTGCACCTGAAGGCCGCGGCCGAGCGGATGGGCGTCGGCGACAGTTTCCACCTCGCCCCGGTCGGCGTCTTCTTCGGTGACGGCGAGGACGCCGACGGCAGGGCGAAGGCAGCCCCCGGCGACCAGGTCGAGGACCCCTACTTCGGCGGCGCCGGCCCCGCCCGCAGAGCCTGCACCGAGTGCGGCGAGTGCATGACGGGCTGCCGCCACGGCGCGAAGAACACCCTCAACGAGAACTACCTCCACCTCGCCGAGAAGGCGGGCGCGGTCGTCCACCCGATGACGACGGTCGTGGCCGTGACGGAGGACTCGCAGGGCGGCTACGCCGTGACGACCCTCCCGACCGACAACCGCAGGAAGGACGCGGGCCGGGTGTTCAAGGCCCGCCGCGTCGTCCTCGCGGCCGGCACCTACGGCACCCAGACCCTCCTGCACCGGATGAAGGCGGGCGGCCAACTCCCGCACCTCTCCGACCGCCTGGGCATGCTGACCCGCACCAACTCCGAAGCGCTGGTCGGCGCCCAGACCGACAACCGCCGCTACCGCAAGGCGCACGGCGCGTCCGAGGTCGACTTCACCCGGGGCGTGGCGATCACCTCCTCCATCCACCCGGACGAGAACACGCACATCGAGCCCGTCCGCTACGGCAAGGGCTCCAACGCGATGGGCGGCCTGTCGATCCTCCAGGTCCCGTACGCCGGCGCCACCGCGTCGGGCGCCGGCCGTGTCCTCGGCTGGCTGGGGTACGCGGCCAAGCACCCCCTGCTGGTGGCCCGTTCGCTCTCGAACCGCCGCTGGTCGGAGCGGACCATCATCGGCCTGGTGATGCAGTCCCTGGACAACTCCCTCTCGACGCATCTGAAGCCGAAGGGCCTGGGTAAGGGCCTGTTGACGGCACGTCAGGGGCACGGCGCGCCCAACCCCAAGCAGATCGAGGCCGCTTCGAGGGCCGCCTCCACCCTCGCCGCCGAGATCAACGGCTTCGCCGGCAGCAATGTGGGCGAGCTGATGGGCACCCCGCTCACCGCGCACTTCCTCGGGGGCTGCCCCATCGGCGCCGACGCGGAGGGCGGAGTGATCGACCCGTACCACCGTCTCTACGGCCACCCCGGCATCTCCGTCGTCGACGGCGCCGCCGTCTCCGCGAACCTCGGCGTCAACCCGTCCCTGACGATCACGGCACAGGCCGAGCGGGCGATGTCGTACTGGCCCAACAAGGGTGAGCCGGACCGGCGCCCGGCCCCCGGCGAGGCCTACGAGCGCCTCACCCCCGTGGAGCCCCTGCACCCGGTGGTCCCGCCGGACGCGTTCGGCGCGCTGCGGCTGCCGCTGATGCCGGTACCGACGGTGCCGCCGAAGAAGTAGCCGTCCCGGCGGAAGAAGAGTTACGGAGAAGGACCCGCACCCCCCTCCGAGCGCGGGTTCTTCTCTCGTGTGCCAGATGTGACAGGTGAGTGGTGCGAAGGGTTGCCCTCGCGATGACAGTTTTTTCGTGTGACGTGAGTCACATAGGGAGAGGGGTGGAGCAGCACAACCGATGGGCGCCCCGCGCCGTCACATACATGTTCGATGGGGCCTGTGGGGCCCCTGTGAGGCATGAAACGAAAACCATGAAGGTGGGGGACATGAAGTCGACGATGTCGCGGGTGGCGGTGGCCGTCTCGGTCGTGGCCACGCTGGGATTCACCGCGGCGTGTGGTGGGGGCGGCGACGAGGACAAGGCGGAGACGAAGCCGTCGGTCGCGGGAAGCGCCTCGGCCGAGGACGCGAAGAACGGGGAGGGCGGCGCCGGGAAGGCCCCGCTGACCGAGGCCCAGCTGAAGGAGGCGGCCCTCGCCAAGGGGGACGTGAAGGGCTACAAGATCTCGGACATGCCGGCGGAGGACATGCCCGCCGAGACCGTTCCCGCGAACCCGGCCGCCTGCCAGCCCCTCGCGAACATGTTCTTCTTCACCTCCGACCCGCAGGCGGAGGCCCGCACCGGCCGCCGGGTCACCTCGGTGGACCAGCTCTCCGCCAGCGTCATCGCCCTCGCCCTCACCGCGCACGAGCAGAGCGACGCCGAGAAGGTCATGGCCGACCTCCGCAAGGCGACGGAGAGCTGCGACAAGTACGAGCAGGTCGGCAACAAGTACTCCGGTGTCGAGGCCCTCCCCGCCCCCGAGCAGGGGGACGAGGCGGTCGCGTACAAGCTGAAGGGCGACATCGAGGGCGCGAAGATCCCGATGTCCTTCACGGTGGTGCGCAGCGGCTCGACGCTCATCGCGTTCTCCTCGATGAACATGCTCGACGCCGACAAGGCCGAGGTACCCGCCGAAGTCCTGGACGCGCAGGTCAAGAAGCTGGAGAAGGTCGCCGGCTGACGCCGGTCACGGCACGACGAGGGGAGCTGCCCCGTGTCGTGAAGGGGGGACGGGCTCCGTGTCCGTCACGCCCACCTCGGAGCAGTTCCGCCGGTCGGCCCCGGGCGTCCCCGGAGCCGGCCGTTCTCTTCGGTGACCGGGCTGCTGTCCCCTGCCGTCCGGTCACCACCCTGGAGCGAGGTCCCACGGTGCCCGGCACGATCCGGACGCCTCATCGCTCCAGCGGAGCCACGCGTGGTTCTTTCGGGCCCGCACCTGGCTGGCGCGGACACCGACACCAACGAAGCGTGTCGTGCGGCGGTCACGCGCCGTACGGGTGAGAGAGCAGGCGTACGTACGTGCGCCGCCGGTGCGCGCCGGTCAGAGGCGGCCCCGGCACAGCTCCAGCAGGGTCATGGCGAGCGCGGTACCCGGCTTGCCGAGGGCGTCGCTGTAGTGGGCCAGGACCTCCATCTCCCGCGACAGGTTCACGCGCCTGCCGCCGGACTCGATCCGCGCCTCCTGGATCACGGCGGAGACCGCCACGCGTTCCTGGATCAGGCCGATGATCCGGTCGTCCAGGGCGTCGATCCGCTCGCGGGCACCGGTGATCACACCGGCCGCCTCGGAGGTGCGGGCGCCGGTCTTCTCGGTGGAGGTGATGGTCATCTCTGGGCTCCTGGTCGGAAGTCGAAGAACTCCCCGGAGCGGCAAGACCCGGAAAACGCCAGACGCCCCGGACCTTGTCGGCCCGGGGCGCCTGGGGAAGTCGCTTGTCAGTTGCTCAAGCAGCACGACCATGGCAGCCGGTGGGCCCGGTGCCATAGCTAAAGAGGAAGGTCGAGTGCGCAAGCATGCGGCCAGTATGCCACGCCCCGACACCGGGCCTGCCCACCCACCCACGGCCCCTTCCACGCCGCCCTGTCCGGCCTCCAGCCTCCCTGCCCGCCTTGTGCGCGTCGTCCCGCCACGCCTCCGGGCGCCCGGCTTCGTCTCAGCCGCCCTGCCGCGCCTCCTCCCTCCCTGCCGCGACCTTTCCGCGCGTCCCGGCGCGCGTCCTGC